>JBAZKA010000002.1:0-241423 GCA_041651015.1 Patescibacteria group bacterium | reverse complement strand
GGCGGTATTGTTCGTAAACCATAACTGGATGAGATACATGGGTAACGCATATATTCTACCATTTGGACGCCTAACGGCGTCCGTCTGGCGGATTAAATGTGTCCACGATGTATCTCATCTTGTTCACCCCCTCAATCCGTGATAACATAGCCAAAATAGGGCGCGAGTAGATAAAAAAATATTCTTGGGACAAAGCGGGGAGGGAGTGGATGGGCGTAGTTGTAAGTTAATAACCTGCCTGCCGGCAGGCAGGAGTTAAAAGTTATAAAGTTTTGACAAAAAACAGACCTTGGTAAGAACCTTGGTCTGTCGTTTTTTATAGAGCTTGCCCCGAAACTGGCGGGTGGGAAAGAACGATGACTACTCACGAATTGTCACCAAACCTCGCGGGGCGAGAATCTTTTTGGAGACAACGACATAGTTCAAAACACCGAGTATGCCTCCGGCAACCGCACCCACGATGACCGAACCGATCATGTAGCCGGTCATGGCACCGAGGAGGGAATCTACCCCGCACAACAAACGAATATCAGAGTGGATTTGCAGAAAGACAAATCTGACGAAACGAAAAATTGATTTTGGCGCCAGACAAACAACGCGCGTCGTGACCCGTAAAAAATGATAAATAATCGCCGGCAAAGACCATGTCAAAACTAGACGACGAGAACAATCGTATGAGTCATTATATTCATCGCATTCATCATGCCAACTATAATAATTAGACAATACGTAAAACGGTAGAGTAAACCACGCCAATGTATACAGCGCGCCACAGATGCACAACAGCGATGTTATCAAAACAACAAGACCTGTGAATTTCCAATAATAACTCACTACTGGAAGCGCAAACCAAACCACTGCCATCAAAAAACCAAGGAGACGCCACAGTCTCGCTCGTATCTTTATAGAACGAAACGTTGACCACCCGAATGACTTCCACGCCGTTGCCATTGCGCGTCCGACCGCTCGTACCTCGTAGGAGAGGTAACCGGCAAGGCCGCCGACAGCCAGACCAACCCACCAGAATGCATGGGATATATCCAACGCAACGAGCGAGCCTATTCCAGCGCCGATCAAACAAGCCACAAACACTTTCACAGACGTCTTCATCTCTGACCTCCCTGTTTTGATGAGTCGCACTCATCAGTGTTTTGTTTTCGAAGAACGAACTAAACCAATAATAGACTTGCGCGCATAATTTGTCAATCACCTCAATCCGTGATAACATAGCCACAAAATGCAATACAAATATTCGTATTATTCGAATAAATTCGCATATTTGCATCGATTTATGAAAATCGGCATTGACGCCCGCATGCTTGGCTCCAAACAAGGTGGCATCGGGCGATATATAGAACAACTTGTCAGAGAGTTTGCGAACGAACAACACACCCCCGCCCCTCTCCAGAGGGGAGGCGACTTTGAATTTGTCGTATTTTTGCGCAAAGAAAATTGGGATTTGGTGGCTGAGACGCCGAACATAAAAAAGGTCATGGCCGATATCCCTTGGTATGGCTGGCGCGAACAATTGCTTTTGCCCGAGATTATCAAACGCGAAAAAGTTGACTTGATGCATTTCCCGCATTGGAACATTCCGCTTTTTTACAAGGGGAAGTTTATCGTGACCATTCATGATTTGCTTTTGCTCCACTACCCCACTCGCGCCGCGAGCACGCTCGGACCAATATCGTATTTTTTCAAAAGCATTGCTCACAAGATTATTTTGCGCCATGCGATTTATTATTCTAAAAAAATTATTGCACCGAGTGAATTTACAAAAAATGATATTTTGAAAAATTTTAAAGTTAAACCGGAAAAAATTATCGTGACATTACTCGCGCCGATGCCCGCGATTACCCAAATGGCGGACATCGACCTTAAAATCCAATACAAAATCACCAAACCATATATTCTTTACGTCGGTGTCGCTTATCCGCATAAAAACTTGGAAGGTTTGCTTGAGGCGTGGAAAATCTTTTGCGCCGATCACGGCAATATTTACCAATTGGTGCTAGCGGGAAGAAAAAATTTCTTCTACGAACGGTTGGAAAAGATGGCAGAAAATATTGACGGCGTCATTTTCACGGGTTTTGTTCCGGATGATGACTTGCCAACTTTATATCAGCACGCTTCACTTTATGTTTTCCCGTCTTTTTACGAAGGTTTTGGTTTGCCACCCTTGGAAGCCATGACTTATGGCGTGCCGGTAACTTCATCCAACACCACTTGCCTGCCGGAAATTTTGGGACAGGCGGCCGCCTACTTTGACCCGCGCGATCCGAGCGATATGGCGGACACAATTTGGCGATGCTTGATTGACTCTGAATTGCGCGCCACGTTGAATAAAAATGGTACTCAACTTATCCACAATTACTCGTGGAAAAATACCGCCCGCGCCACTTTAGATGTATATATTAATGTGGTATAATTAAGGCAAGATTTGCTAACTTGCTTTGATGAAAAAAGCGGACAAGAAACCTCAATTGCGCGCTTGCTCAGTGTGCAAAAAACCCGGACACAATAAATCACGCTGTCCGGAATTTTTGGCGTCCGAAGTCAAAATGGATAATGAAAAAATACCCGGGGTGCAGATGTTTTTGCATGATGAACAAATTCAGTATCGCTCCCCCCACTTGGTGGACCTCAAAAAACCATCCGACCCATGGTCAACGATTGAGGCTGTGGCGCCGGAAATTTCCGCGCCCTCGCTCTATGACGCGTTCATGAAAGAAGAGCCCGAGGCAAAACCGGAAATAAAATTTATCGCGCCGAAAATTATTACCATGCCGATTTTACCGGATGACCTCAGGACCAAGGCAAAGACAAATAATTCCTCGCGCTTGTCCGCATTCTCTTCAGCCTTTTCCACTTGGCGAGATAATCACGCGGCCAAAAAATCTTTGGCCAAAATGGAACGCGAACTGCAAACAAAATTAGCCAGTGAAAAGAAGCCCGAACAAATAATTGAGAAAGAAAAAATTCAACCCGAGACAACGGCTGTGCCAACGCATTATAGCCACATTAATCGCGGACGACTGGCTCTCAATCTTGCTTGGCGCGCGGCCGTAGTCGCCTTGATTTTAATTACCCCATTCAAAGCCAATTCATTTTATCAAACAGTCAAAAGCACGACCGGCCAAATCGCTTTGGATGGCACACAAGGCTTTATGGCTTTGCAAGATTCCACTTCGGCCCTGCTTCAATCCAACTTAACTGGCGCGCAAGATTCCGTGGTCATCGCGTTGCAAAAATTTGATAGCGCGGTCAAGGCCATGAACGATAATTATTCCATTTTGCAAAAAATCGCGGCCTCGGTGCCGATTTTATCCGGCGAGGTTCAGTCGCGCCAAAATATTATCACCGCCGGGCAAAAAATCGCCCTCGGCAATACTTATCTCATCAAAGGCATTGGTGAAAGCCAAAATAATTCCGAATTAAATTTAACTGACCGAGTCAAAATTTTAACCAACCATCTGAACGCGGCCATCCCAAATTATGAAAGCGCCCTTGCAGACATGGCGGCGGTTGACGCCGGCGTGTTGCCGACAGAATACCAGAAAACTTTCATTGATTTTCGTGTTTTATTTACCGCATTTTTAGATGATTTAAATAACTTAGCGGATTTAGGTAAAGCGGTTGATGAAATTTTTGGCGGGCAAGGACTTCGCCGTTACTTAATTGTTTTCCAAAATCCGGCTGAAATCAGACCAACCGGTGGATTTATCGGTAGTTTTGCCGTGCTTGATATGAAAGACGGCCAAATTGACAACATTGATATTCCGGCCGGCGGTTCTTATGATTTGCAAGGCCAACTTGATTTGTCGGTCGAACCCCCCACGCCACTTTTATTATCCAATAAGCGTTGGGAATTCCAAGACGCGAATTGGTTTGCTGATTTCCCTTCCAGCGCGGAAAACCTCATGCGGTTTTATCGCCACTCCCGCCAAGTGACGGCTGATGGTGTAATTGCTATCAACGCGACTGTTCTGGAACGCTTACTGGCCATCATGGGGCCGGTGACAGACGCGGCTCGTTCTGTTGAATTAACTTCATCTACGGCTCTGTCCAGCATTCAAACAGTGGTGGAGGAAGGCGCAGAAAAATCCGCGAACAAACCCAAACAAATTATCAGCGATTTGGCGCCCCAATTTATAAATTACATTTACAACGCCAAGCCCGAAAGTGTATTGCCTCTAATGAACAGCTTGGCCGATGCGCTGGAACAAAAAGAAATTCAAGCATATTTCTCGGATACGAGTGCTGAGCAAATCATGCGCGATTTCGGCTGGAGCGGGCAAATTTTACCAACCGAGGACAATCAGGATTATCTCATGGTGGTCAATGCAAACATTCAGGGACAAAAATCAGACGCGGAAATTAAACAAACTATTTCACACCAAGCAATTGTCGCCGAAGACGGGTCAGTCATAGATACGGTGGTAATCACCCGCGAACATACGGGCAATGCCGGCGATAAATTTTACGGACAAACCAACATTGATTATGTGCGCCTCTATGTGCCCGAGGGTTCGGAATTAATTTCCGCCGGAGGATTCACTTGGCCGGATGAAAAGAAATTCCGCGCGCCGGAATCTTGGACAAGCAAAGATATATTTCTCGCGAGCGTGGAAAAAGAACTGGGATATGATGCCAAATCCGGCACACGCTTGACTAATGAATTCGGCAAAACCGCACTTGGCAATTGGCTGATTGTGCAGCCGGGCGAGACGCGCCAAATTCAATTTACTTACAAATTGCCGTTCAAAGTAATATCTGACGAGACAAAAGCCGATGAAAATATTTTACAAAAAATCGTAAAAAATGACACGGCCACTTCGCGCTATCAACTGGTGGTTCAACGGCAGTCCGGTTCAAATTCGGAATTTGAAAGTCAAATCATTTACCCCTCGCCCTGGTATCCGAGCTGGAATGAGGGCGTGGATTCAACTCTGGCCCAGAACGGCATGGGTATCAATAAATTTGCTTTGATAAACGACCAAGTCTGGAGCTTGCTAATGAAAAACGAAAAAAATTAAAAAATATTTATTATTTTTATGGACAACCCTGAGGAGCAATTCGTCGCCCATCCGGTCGGCGAAGAAGAAGCAAAAACGGAAAAACCGAAAACCAAACGAACCTACAAACCGCGCAAACCCAAAGCCGCGCCCGCTGAAGAAACTATCGCCAAGTCAAAAATGGTAAAAATTGATAAAGAACTAAAATCAATTTACGAAGATAGAAGCGGCCGTATCCCGAATATGACGAAAATAACCAAAAAAAATCGGCACCCGTTTTTACGTTTTCTGATATCCTTGCTGGTCATTGGCGGATGTATGTCGGCCGCGGCTTGGCTCGGTTTTATGTATTTCCCTTCGGCGAACAACGTTAGCTCTGATTCGCTCAATTTTCAAATTACCGGGCCGACTGAAGTCGCGATTGGCGCCACCTCAACTTATATTTTAAGCTGGGATAATTCGCAAAACACCAAATTGGGAAACGCAATTATTACCGTCACCTATCCGGACGGCTTTAATTATTTGGCCAGCACCGCGGAACCGCAAAATACCGGCAAAACCGAATGGAACATCGGCACCATCAATGCCAAGGCCAAAGGTGAATTAAAAATCACCGGTCAAAACTTCGGCTCACTAAACCAAGAAAAATCATGGCGCGTTCTCGTCACTTATCGTCCGGAAAACATGCAATCGGATTTGCAAAAAAATATTTCCTTAAAAACTAAAATCACCGAATCCCCTATCGCGCTGGCCGCGAGCGGTCCGGACAGCATAGCAGTCGGAGACAACGCTCGTTATGTATTTACAGTCAAGAAATTAAGCGAAATTAATTCTGAAAAATTAATTTTACGTCCGATTCTGCCGTCAAATTTTAGCGCGGTTTCTACAAGCCCGGCTATGGCCAAAGACGGCTCGTGGACTGTGGACTTTACAGTCTCAACCACCTCCGATGAATTAAGTTATGTGTTGATTGGAAAATTTAATGATCTTGGTTCCTCCGACATCGCCAGTTCCACGGCCGAAATCGGCGCTAGTGTGAACATGGCCTATGGTCTTGATAATCGTTTGTTCCTTATCGGCGAAACGAAAATTCAAACCGCTTTAGCCAAAAATGAACAAGCATTTTCTCTGGCGATAAACGGTACAATGTCAGACTTCTCTGCCCGCCCAGACGACTCGCTAAATATCACCGTCAGTGTAAAAAACAACGGTGCTGAAAGCATGAAAAATGTGGCCATCAAACTGGCGCTGGATGCGCCGGCGATTGGTAAAATCAGCGCGTTGAACTGGCCGGATATCTCGGATACGCTTGACGGCGACATTATCGGCACGCAAGTCAGCGACAAAATGCGCCGTGGCACGATCACTTGGAACTCCACGCACTTGCCGGCCTTGGCCGAAATCAAACCCGGTCAAGAAGCCACAATTGATTTGCGTTTGCCCATCCGTTCCACCGCGGATTTTGACCTCGCCTCAACCGGAGAATATGCGATCAAAGCCGTACCGGAATTAAATTACAAAGATTCTTCCGGCGCGCAAAAAACCATTGGCGGAAACCCGATCAGCATTACCCTGAATTCTGATCTGGCTTTGGAAATCAGAAACTCCGGCAATGACAAGCGTGAAATTTCCTGGATACTCACCAATGAGTTTCACCCGCTCAAAAATCTTGAATTATCCGCCACGCTTTACGGCGATATCAATGTGGAAATGGGAACAGCGCCGGCGGGCGAAGCCAAGTATGATTCCGGCGAGAAAAAAATCACCTGGACTGTGCCGGAAATGCCCGAAAGCGTGAATACTTTGGCTCTGCCTTTTACCGTGACTATAAATGATAAAAACCCCACACAAAATACGCTGGTATCCAAGGTGCGCGTTGTGGCGGTTGACGCGGTCACCGGTCAAACGATTGAATTCATGGGAGACGAAGTAGGAATGTAATAATTTTAAAAAATCCCCCGCCGATGCGGGGGATTTTTTAATTAAATAAATTTTTTTGCCAATTCCTCCGCTTCTGTAGCATCATTTATCCAGTTGATATGGTCATCCCGCTTGAACCACGTCATCTGCCGTTTGGCATATTGCCTCGTATCGCGTTTAATCATTTCAATGGCCTCAGGCAAATTTATTTCGCCTCTCAAAAATAATCCGATTTGTTTGTAACCGATACCGCTCATGGCCGGCAATTCCCAAGAATATTTTTTCGCCAAATTTTTAACTTCTTCCACCAAGCCATCTTTAATTTGTTGGTCCACGCGCGCGTTGATCCGTCTGTTTAATTCTTCGCGCGGAAGTGCGAGTCCGATTTGTAAGGCGTCGTAGCGCGGATGAAATCTATTCTGCAAATCTAAAAATGATTCACCGGACATGGCTACTTCAATCGCCCGAATCAAACGTCTCGGGTTTTTTAAATCAATTTTTTCTGCGGTCTTCGGATCAAGCTTAAACAATAATTCCGCCAACTCGGATATACTTTTCTTTTCCAACTCGGCGCGCAATTTTGAATCCGGGGCCACAGCCGGAATGTCCGGATTGTCCACAATGGTTCGGACATACAAACCGGTTCCACCAACCACAATCGGCATCTTCCCGCGCGATAAAATTCCGTCAATTGCTTCAAAAGCCATTTTTTTGTAATGCGCCAAAGTAAATTCCTCGTCCGGATTGACCACATCAATCAAATGATGACGGATGCCCCGGACAACATAACCATTTTGCTTGCCATCACTTATTTCTTTGGCCGTGCCGATATCCATTCCGCGATAAACTTGCCGTGAATCGGCGTTGATAATTTCGCCGTTGAATTGATTGGCCAATTCCAAACTCAACGCGGTTTTACCCGAAGCGGTCGGCCCGACAATAACAATAATTTTTGGCAGTGTGCTCATATCAATTCTCCTTTTAGCACCCACTCTTTGGCTTCAAAAATTTTTACTTTGACAATCTTGTCCACCAAATCCGGCGTACCGATGAATTGCGTAAATTTCATTTCGCGCGAGTTGCCCGAACACAAACCATCTGCGCATTTATCCGCTATAACCTCCACGATTTTACCAACATATTTTTGGTTTTTCTTCAACACTGTTTTCTCCATCAAATTTTGCATGGCATTCCAACGGCGCTTTTTCTCGGCGCGCGGCACATCATCCTTGAACGCTTTGGCCGCGGCTGTCCCGCTTCGTTCACTATACATCGCGAGATAGGCAATATCAAAATCACATTCACGATACAAATCCATCGTATTTTCAAATTGTTCTTTGGTCTCACCGCAAAATCCGACAATCAAATCCGTACCAATGGCGATGTCCGGTTTGGCCGAGCGGATTTTTTTGATGAGTTCAATATATTTTTCCCGCGTGCATTTACGGTTCATCTTTCGCAAAATTTCATCATCCCCGCTTTGCGCCGGCAAATGCAAATAATTTACTTGCTTGGGCAGATTGAGCGCGCTAATTTGCGCATCGTTAAAATATTGCGGGTCGGGCGCGGTAAAATGAATGCGCTCAATTTTCTCAATTTGATTTAATTCCCAAAGCAAGGCGGCGAAGTGGTCATGGCTTTTGTAGGGATTATTCATGGAAAAATTTTCCGGGTCGGGCGCGATATAATGGTTCACCACTTGTCCGAGCAGGGTAATTTCCAAGCCATTCTCGGCGAATTCCCGCGCCTCATGTAAAATTTCTTGAACCGGACGGTTGCGTTCTCGCCCGCGGGCAAACGGCACCACGCAATAAGTACAATAATTATTGCAACCAGTCTGGATGGTGATAAACGCCCGCTGGGAATTTTCACGCTCGGGCGCGATGCCCAAATAATCATCCAATAAATCGTCATTTAATTTGCCGGTAAAAATATTTGGATTCAATTCCCCGAGCCACGCGGGCAAACGCGGTAAATCGTCAATCTGAAAAAATATATCAACCGCTGACATTTTTTTTCTTAGTTTTCCGTCCTTGTCCCGGCCGGCCATACAGCCGGATACGGCAATAATCATATTCGGATTTGATTTTTTCCAATCATTCCAATTTTTTACAGTTCCCACAACTTTATCTTCCGACGCCTGACGCACACTGCAAGAATTTATAATCAGAACATCGGCCTGGCGGGGATTATCCGTCGGCTTCATTCCGCGCTCAATCAAAAGACCGGCGATTCTTTCGGAATCGTTTCTGTTCATCTGGCAACCCATGGTTTGAATAAAGAATTTTGCGGGCATAGTGCGCGTATTCTATCTGTTTAATGGAAAATAATCAAGAATTAAAAAACGCTTGACCCGACTGCATGGGATCAAGCGTTCAACTGATAAGGTACGTGTGGAAGGCCTCGGACGCCTCTTTCAAAAGAGGATCCTCGACCTCACCTATCCGATAACTTACAGCTATAATCGGATAGGTGTCTTTGTTCGGCAGAATAATATCCGCCACCTTCACCGTGATCGGTGATTTGAGGGGAATCATCCCGCCGGAGACGAAACGCAGTTCACGAATCTTGGCAAACAGCCGCAATCCGTATTCTGCATCACGCCTGACACACTCGCACATATCGTGCGCAATTTTCGGCACACGATATATAATGACGATCCGATCGCTGACTTCGCAGCGCAAATCTTCATCATACTGGAGAACCCACCGAATTTCGGTTATCTCCAACGGCATGAGTAGATCCGGTCTTTCGTCCGGGGCTCGTGCGAGTTGGCTCGCGCGCGCCGTACGAATCGGAACCGTGATTCTATCGTTTTCCACGGCGCGCCTCCTTTCGTTGAAGTTTAAGCCAGCGGCTTGAACAGCCACGAGCACAGCCACTTGTCCGAGTCATCACCAACAAAGACGCCGAAGCCGTTCTTCTCGGCCGATTGCGCCACTTCAAACTCAATCCTCAGCTCATCTCCTTTGGCCGACCACCTTTTCACCTCGCGAATGATGAACGGCGTGATAGCCGGATCATCCGCTTCCATGTGACGGAAAGCAGCGTCAAAGTAAAACTCGCAGATATGTGATAACACACGATCTAAGGCGCGAGGATACCGCTCCACAATCGCGATTTCACGCTCGTCCAGTTTTACGGTCACAGAAAAACTCGTCTCGTGCCAATAATATTCAACCACTTGGCGCGGGTCGAGAAATGATTTTGCCTTTTGGGCGGCATCCGGACGACGATCGTCCAGATAAGTGAGCTGGCCGACGTTTTTTTCATCACAGCCAAAACGCGGGCCGCGATGTTCAAACTTCGTTCTTTTTCTGAACTCAACGATGTTTGACATGACAACCCTCTTTCTGTGCGGCTCTTCTAACTTTCAAAGAGCGGGTTTAGCGACTAATTAAACTACCATATTTTAATACCCATGTCAAGATATTCTATGCACACCTTGACAAAACCCTAAAAATGTGCTATACTACTAATATAATTTAGCTAATTTAAGCCAAAACATATGGCAAAAAAATTTTTTGAACAACCATTGAGCGATGCGGAATTAACAAATGCGGTTGATGCGAAACTCGACGCTTTTGAAGCCGCGGCCGCGGCAAAAGAAACAGAAAAATGGCGGCACGAAGCAATGAATGCCGTTGCTATCCAAAGGTTGATTACGGAAACAATTGATAAAATTAGAGATTTTGAAGGCAAAGAATCTTTTACTCGGGAAAAGGGCGAAGAAAATCCCGGCGACCATGATAAAATTGTAGCTGAATTAAAAAATCTTCACGACCAATGGGATTCAGCTCGTGCGATTGAACAAAATATTCTCTTCAAATTAGAGTCGGCCGGAAAGACCATTGAGGATGCTAATTATGAATCCGCGAGTATTCCCGAGGCCAGCATCGAATCCGCCAAGGCCGAACTACTCGATATGATTTCCGAAGTTAGCAAGGAACATGCGGCCCAAGAAGCGGCGAGACAAAAAATCGCCAATATTGACGAACCGTTCCACGATGTAAAAAAAGCTGCATAAATATTTAACGTTAAATCATATGGCTATTCAAGGATTGAGACGCGAAAATGGTAATTTTCCATCTGGCATGGGTGTACCGAAAGGCGGCGAGGGCCGCCCGCTTAACCAACAGGAAATCGACGCAGCCATTCTAAAAGATATTGGCGACGAAGATATCAATAATACCGTTGACTCTTTTGCTCCGATGACTGATACCGAGATCGAATTGCAAAAAATTGAAGAAGCGGAAGCGGCTAAAATTAATCCTGAGGAAGAGCAAAAACGCATGGCCGACAGATTTTCAAAGGCCAACGCCGTGAAAATCTTAGAAGGGCCAGAATATCAGTTACCGGACAATGACGATCAAGAAAAAGTCGCCTAATTAAAATCAAAAAAATCCCCGGGCTTCGTTACACTACGCCCGGCAAGCTATATTATCTTTCTAATAATTAGATAATCAGGCTTGCCCGGCGTAACGCAGTGGAGCCGGGGATTTTTTATTTAATTTATTTTCTTTTTTTCACTTCATCCGCAAGCCGGGCGATGAAATCCGCTTGGCTCATTTTTTCTTGTTTCTCCTGCCCACGTACGCGGATCATCCAATCCTCGCCGGCCAATTCTTTGTCGCCCACCACCACGATATAGGGAATTTTTTCACCTACGGCTTTGCGCACGCGATTACCCAAAGTCTCGTTGTTCGCGTCCACGTCAGAGCGCAAATTCATACCAAATAATTCCGCGTTCAATTTCTGCGCGCCCTCAGCATGATTCTCGGACACTGGAATAAATCTGACTTGCACGGGCGCGAGCCACACCGGCCAAATGCCGGCATAATGTTCTATCAAAAACGCCATAAATCTTTCATGAGTGGACAGAGGGGCACGATGAATGACAAACACTTCGTTATTTTCTTTGCCGGTCTCATCGGTATAATGCAAATCAAAACGTTTTTTGGCGGCAAAATCCAGTTGAATTGTGGACATGGATTCTTCCCGCCCGATGACGGATTTAAATTGCACATCCACTTTCGGCCCATAAAACGCCGCTTCATCATCCACTTCAATATATTTAACTTTGGCTTCCTCCAATACTTCTCTAATCACGCCTTCGGCATATTCCCAATTGGCCGGTTCATTGATGTATTTTTCCAAATGACTCGGACTCCATTTGGACAAACGGAACCAAAAATCAGTTAGGCCGAAAATTTTGTAATAATTGACCGTCAAATCCAAAACCCCGCGAAATTCTTGTTTGATTTGGTCTTTGCGACAATAAATATGCGCATCGTTCATGTTTAGGCCGCGCACGCGGAGCAAGCCGGCTAACGTGCCAGAAAGCTCGTTGCGATAGCAAGTGCCGTATTCCGCCAGACGCATCGGCAAATCACGGTATGAACGCGGATTGTGGCCGTACAAACGATGATGGTGCGGACAGTTCATGGCTTTCATAAAATATGTTCCGTCGTCCATAACCATGGGCGGATACATACTATCTTTGTAATAGGGCAGATGCCCGGAAGTTAAAAATAATTCTTCTTTGGCCATATGCGGGGTGGATACGCGCAGGTATCCGGCTTCCCGTTCTTTTTCTATCGCCATTTTTTCAACTTCATTTTTAATAACCACACCTTTGGGCTGCCACATCACCAAACCCTTGCCCACCATATCGTCAATGAAAAATAATTCTTGTTCAGCGCCGATTTTGCGATGGTCGCGTTTTTCCGCCTCTTCCAACATTTTCAGATACGCGTCCAATTCCGCTTGCTTGGCAAAACAAACACCGTATATTCTTTGCAATTGCGGGTTTTCGCTCTTACCGCGCCAATACGCGCCGGCCAATTTGATCAACTTGAAAACGCCGATTTCTTTGGCTGAATCCAAATGCGGGCCACGGCACAAATCCACAAATTCATCCGTGCGATAAATGGAAACTTTATCTCCAACTAATTTTTCTTCAACCGCCTCGTCAACTTTTGTTGTGCCCTTGATTTTCAGGTCATGCAAAAGTTCAACTTTGTAAATTTGTCCGAGCGATTCAAATAATTTTATCGCCTCGTCAATCGTCATTTCTTCGCGTTCAAATTTTACACCTTTGTGCTGTAAACCGCGCGCTTTATTTTCAATTTTTTCCAAATCAGCCTCGCCGATGGTCTGGCCAAAATCAATATCATAATAAAAGCCGTTTTCCACGATTGGCCCCACGCCGAATTTGGCGTCCGGATATAATTCCCGCACAGCCGCGGCTACGAGATGGGCGCACGAATGGCGCATTGTTTGAATGTCTAACATATAAAGATAAAATATACAGCTTTAGGTTTGGATATTGAGTAAAGGATATAGGAATTATGGCCTAATGTCAAATTTCAAATGTCAAATTTCCAATCAAATTCAAAGGACCAAATATCAAATTTGCGTCATTAAATTATTTGGATTTTGACATTGATTTGACATTGGAAATTGGATATTTGACATTACCATCATTTATTTACAACCAAAACTGTATGCCGGCAGTTCAAACGAGAATGACGCAATAATATATATTGTATGACATTGTATTTTATTGTATAATATATAGGTCGGCGACAATGCTTGTGTTGCCGCAAAAATGCTTATGCGAATCGCGTCAATCAACCAACTTTCGCGCCTGTTTTTTGTAATGGCGATTTTTTGCGGTGCATTAATTTTTACCAATACTGTTTCGGCGGCTTCCCTTTATTTTTCGCCATCAGCCAAAACTTATCACGTCGGCAACTCTTTTCAAGTTTCCGCCTATGTTTCCACAGCCGATGCCATGAATGCTTGCGAAGCGATCATTGATTATCCATCAAATTTACTGGAAGCCACTTCAGTCTCCACTAAATCCTCTATCTTTAGTTTGATGGTGGAAAACGCGTCTTTTTCCAGTACCAATGGCACGGCTAGATTTTCCGGCGTGGTATTAAACCCGGGTTATACCGGCACCGGCGGTCGGCTGATCACGATTAATTTTCGCGCCAAAGCCGTGGGCGAGGCCGTATTAACATTTACCAGCGCTCAAGTGCTGGCCAATGATGGCGCGGGCACGGACATCTTGTCTTCACGCGGTTCAGCCAAAATTACAATTCTGGAAAAAATTGAAGAACCAATAATTGAAAAACCAACTGTACCAGTGACACCGACCGAACCAGTCTCGGGCTCAACCGATTCCCAACCATCGGGCACCACCGCGGGCGGTTCCGCCTCCCCTACTGTCACCACCACGCCAGCGCCAATTATGGCGACCACAGTGACAAACATTATTGTGCCGCACACTTGCGCAGTCTCGCAATTACCAACATTTTTTATAAAAATCGGCAACGTTACTTTTGACCAATCATCGGCTTGCTTGGCGCTCATCGTGGTTACGATCATGACGTCAGCCACTGTCTCGGTCTGGGGTTTCGCCCACATATTAATGGCCGGACGACGGGCCAAAACTGTTGTAAAAGGACTGCGCACTATTAAAAAAATTAATAAATTGAGAAAATAATTTTATGCATAAACCGATATATCGCGAAGCATTAAAAGAGGCATGGCTCCTGACCTGGCGCAACACTTCGCTCTGGCTTATCGGGCTTATCTCGGTTCTATTCGCCGGTTCATTTGGTTTGGGAAATTTTATTTCTCAATTGATTGCGACCATGGCCTCGGGCGGCCGCGCGGCTTGGCTTTTAGCTTTCCATATGCCAAGCTTGGGTGCGTCCGGCATCTCAGCTATTTTCTGGCTGATTTGGCTTTGCGGAATAATGATTATTCTCGCTTTGGCGGTGATGTTTGTCTCGGTGACAGCCAAGACTTCCCTTCTCATTGCCGTAGCCGACCATTACAAAAAACAAACCGTGCCGAAGCTGTCTTATATCTGGAATCAAGGCCTAAAATATTTTTGGAAAATTTTTACTATTGAATTGGCTCGTAAGGTCGCTTTATTACTTATTGGAATAATCTTCGGCATCATCTGGATTTTACTCCCTTTCAATAATGGAATCTGGAACGCCATTCTGGATATCCTGGCTTTATCATTTTCCATTATTTTGGCCTGGGTGGTGACAGCTGTTTCTGTTTTTGCCTCAGGTTATGTGGTAATTGATGGTAAATCATTAAAGCACGCACTCAAGAGGTCGTGGAAATTATTTCACGAACATTTGTTTGTCTCGTTTGAAGTCAGCGCCTTGTTAACTTTGATTGATATTTTGCTAATTGCCGTGTTTATCGCTATCGTCTGGGTGGCTTTTATCCCGTCAATATTGGTCTGGGTGGTGGCCGGAATTTTCGGCAGCCAAGCCATTGCTCTGTTCGGCGTTATCCTCGGGTTTGTCCTGTTCGCGGTGATTGTGGCCCTGGCCGGCGGGATTTATAACACTTTTTATACCGGCGTTTGGATGTATTTATTTATGAAAATGCACCACGAAGGAATAATGAGCCGTATTTTTCATCACGCTAAAAATTTTTGGGGGAAATAATAAAATCATATGTCTGATTTTCCATCCATTTCCGATTTAACAAAAAAACAAAACTCAACGGCTAAAGTCTCCAACTTGCCCACAGCCCAGGATAAATTTGCGACTAAAATGCGCGAGATGGACATTAAAGCCAAGGAAGAGCAAACCGCGGCCGGCGCTGTCAAACTTGGTTTGGGCTATATTGATTTGGCCGGCTTCCCCATTGCGGCTGACGCGCTCAAAGCCATCCCCGAAGCCCAAGCCCGGGAAATGAAAGTGGTGTGTTTTTATCTGGCTTCCGAGGATATGCGCGTGGGTGTGGTTGAACCAAACACAGAACTTAACGAATTTATTTACCAACTTGGCGAGCGCCATCATGCCAAAGCGCAGATTTATTTACTGAGCGAACATAGTTTGGAAACCGCGCTCAAACTTTATGCCACCCTGCCGATTATCAAACCGATTTCCAAGGACATCAACATCACGGATGAAGAGCTCAATAAATTTCAAGAAAGCATTGAAAATCTTCAAACGTTGCAAGAACTTTTCAAAAACATTTCCATCACCGACATTTTAACTTTGATGATTGCGTCCGCGCTCAAGACCAACTCTTCGGATATCCACGTGGAGGCCGAAGAAAAAGGCATTGCTGTGCGTTATCGCATTGACGGCGTCTTGCACGAAGTGGCTAATTTGCCGATTGACCAATGGAAGCGTTTTGTCTCGCGCATCAAATTATTATCCGGCTTAAAAATCAACGTCACAGACAAGCCTCAAGACGGACGCGTCACTTTGAAATTATCATCCAATTCCATTGATGTGCGTGTGTCCACCATGCCCACGACCTACGGCGAATCAATCGTGATGAGAATATTATTTAGCGGTTCCAAGGGCGTCACCTATGATGAGCTTGGCCTGCGAGGCGATGCTTACGAACATTTGCGCCGAGAGGTACAGCGTCCGAATGGCATGATTATCACTACCGGTCCGACCGGTTCGGGTAAAACCACGACCATGTACGCCATCCTCCGCACTCTCAATAAACCGGGTGTAAAAATTATTACTTTGGAAGACCCGGTGGAAATTAAAATGGAAGGCATCAACCAATCCCAGGTTGATCCGTCGCGCGATTATACTTTTGCCAAAGGCTTGCGCTCCATCTTGCGCCAAGACCCTGACATTTGTATGGTCGGCGAAATCCGCGATTTGGAAACCGCCGAAATCGCCATCCAAGCGGCGTTGACCGGCCACCTGATGCTTTCCACCATCCATACCAACTCGGCCTCGGGCGCCCTGCCCCGTTTCCTCTCTATGGGCGTCAAACCGTTTTTGCTCGCTCCGGCTCTGAACGCCATCATCGGCCAGCGTTTGGTGCGCCGAATTTGCGAACACTGCAAAACCGAAACTAAATTGGACGATGAAAAAATGCAACGAGTAATGAAAATTTTGGAAACATTGCCCGAGGTGGAAAAGAAAAATGTAAAATTTGACGACCTGCATTTTTATTATGGCAAAGGCTGTCCCAAATGCAGCGGCCTGGGCTACAAGGGTCGCATCGGCATCTACGAAATTTTCACCATGAACAAAGAGATTGAACAAATAATTTTGTCCGAACAAGTCTCTGAATATTCCATTCAAGAAATTGCGGTTAAAAACGGCATGGTGACTATGGTGCAAGACGGCATCTTGAAAGCCTTGGATCAAATCACCAGCGTGGATGAAGTGTTTGCCGTATCGGAATAAGTTATAAAGTTATAAAGTTGAAAGTTATAATATATATTTAATTTTTTACTTTATGAACTTTATAACTTTACGAACTTTATAAACTTGTTTTTTTAAATATTACCTTTTTTTTACTATTTGTAGTATAATATTACAAGATAGTCGTTAATTATGACCATATGATCGCTCATCGCCTGCAAACGCACACCGTGCCCGAACCGCCGGTCCGCGTTTATCGCATCATCGCTTTGACGTTTTTGGCTGTCACCATCATTCTCTTGGGCGTGGTGGTATTTACCATGCTCAAAAAGACCGAGATCACCATTGTGGCCGAAGAAGACGCGAAGACTGTTAATATTATTGTGGCGGTTGAGGCGCAAAAGACCGCGGAAAAATCCATTGTCGGTATCGTCACCACCACGCAATATTATTGGTCGGAAAAATACGCGCCGACTGCGACGCGCGATGTTGAGGGTGTCACCAAGGGCACCGTGACAATAATCAACAAAACAAATGAAACCCAGCCATTGGTCGCGACCACTCGCTTACTCACTGCCGATGGCAAATTATATCGCCTGACCAACCGCGCGGTCGTGCCGGCCAATGGCCAAACAACGGCTGAAGTCTATGCTGATCAATCGGGCGCAACTTTTGACATCGGGCCATCCACTTTTACCATCCCCGGACTTTCTACGGAAAAACAAAAATATATTTATGCCGAATCCACCGTGGCTTTTGCCGGCGGTTCGGGTAAAATTGGAATTGTCTCCGAAGCTGATTACAAAACCGCTCAGGCCGATTTCGCGGAAAAGACCAAACAAGCATATTTGAATTCCGTCAACGCGTCCTTCCCAAATTTTGATACCAAAATAACTTCAGCGGTTCAGAGCAATGTTAGCTCCAGCCGTTCCATTGGCGATGAAGCGTCTGAGTTTACTATTTCCGGCACCAGCACCATCACCTTGGTCGCCTACAACGCCGCCGACCTGCAAGCAATTTTAAAAAGCGAAGTGGACAAAAATATTGATACAGCTTCAGAAAAAGTATTGTCCATTGGCACCGAGCCAAAAGTGGCAGTCGCCTCCACCGACCCGGTCAACAACACCGCTCAAATTCAAGTCGCCTGCGAGGCGGTGGTAACTTTGGACGCGAACGCGCCTTTGCTCAACAAAGAAAATTTCTTAAACAAACAAAAAAGCGAGATTGAACGCTACATTGTCGCCCTCCCCCATGTTTCCAACATGACCATTGATTTCACCCCGAGCTGGATTTCCAAAGCGCCGAGCGTGGCGGATAAATTAAAAATTGTGGTGAAGAATGTGAAATGACGCGATGCTAATCTGCGAATGCATGCGAATAATACAAATACAAAAAGACCCTGTGGCGAGCAGGGTCTTTTGAATTTTTTACGCCATAATTTCTCGTATTTCATCCTGCTCAATCGTTTCTTTTTCCAATAATCGCGCCACCATTTTTTCCAATTTATCTTTTCTCTCGGTTAAAATTTGTTTGGCGCGTTTTAATCCTTCTTCAATCAAAGCGCTGACTTCCTTGTCAATTGATTCAGCGGTCTTGTCCGAATAATCGCGCTCTTCATGAATCTCACGGCCCAAGAAAATCATTTCATCATGTTCGCCGAATGTGCGCGCTCCGAGCGGGCTCATACCGTATCTCACCACCATCTCGCGCGCAGTTTTTGTCACCAGGCGCAAATCCGCAGACGGGCCGGTGGACACCATATCATCGCCGTAAATCATTTTTTCCACGGCATAACCGCCAAGAGCCATGGCAATTTCATCTTTGAATTCCGCCA
Organism: Patescibacteria group bacterium; assembly: GCA_041651015.1. GTDB lineage: Bacteria > Patescibacteriota > Patescibacteriia > Magasanikbacterales > GWA2-37-8 > JAPLWQ01. The sequence continues at coordinate 222,491 of JBAZKA010000002.1, read as the reverse complement.
GTGTGTGGTAATGCTTGTCCTCAGTCGGCATTTTGAGAGTATAACCGCCGGCTTGCCCGCGTCCAATTATGGACACTTTGCGAATCATATCGCAATGTTCTAAGGACAAACCAACCACGGCGTGTCCGGCTTCATGATAAGCAGTCATTTGTTTGTCTTTGTCAGTCAGCACGCGGCTGCGCTTCTCCGGACCGAGCATTACTTTTTCCACGCTTTCCAAAACTTCAGACTCACCAATTAATTTTTTCTCACGACGCACGGTCAGGATGGCCGCTTCGTTCAAAAGATTTTCCAAATCAGCGCCGGAAAATCCCGGTGTGCGTTCGGCAATCTTACGGAGCGACACATCCTTGGCAAACGGCTTGTTGGCCGCGTGCACGGCTAAAATATTTTCTCTATCTTTTATATCCGGCAGATCCAACACCACTCGGCGGTCAAAACGTCCCGGGCGAAGCAAAGCCGGATCCAACACATCCGGACGATTGGTGGCGGCAATGACAATCACTCCGATGTTTGGGTCAAAGCCGTCCATTTCCACGAGGATCTGATTAAGGGTTTGCTCGCGTTCATCATGGCCCCCACCCAAACCGGCGCCACGCCGGCGTCCAACCGCGTCAATTTCATCAATGAACACAATGGCCGGCGCGTCTTTTTTGGCCTTGCGGAATAAATCGCGCACGCGGGACGCGCCCACGCCGACAAACATTTCCACAAACTCCGAACCCGACATATGGAAAAATGGCACGTCAGCTTCTCCGGCCACGGCTTTGGCCAGCAAAGTTTTACCCGTGCCCGGCGCGCCCATAAGCAAAACGCCTTTGGGAATTTTTGCGCCCATGTCCGCGAACTTTTTTGGATTTTTCAAAAAGTCCACAATCTCTTTCAGCTCTTCTTTGGCTTCGGTCGCGCCGGCCACATCGGCAAAAGTTTTCTTTTCCACGGATTTCGGATCCACCGTGCGCGGGTTGCTCTCGCCAAAACCCATGGCTTTGTTGTTCATACCTTGCACGCCCCGGCTCATGAAAAAGAAAAATACTATGATAATGATAAGCGGGAGCAAGGCCGGCAACAAACTCGCAGCCCAGAATTTCCATGAACTTTCGTCTTTCACTTCAACGGCAATTCCTTTGCGCGCTTCATCGCTCACGCCATAATTTTTCATTATTTCACCAAAAGATTCGGTGGATTCTTTTTGCACTTTTTGGCCTTTGGCGTTTTCGTCTTTTAATTCCACATTCAGGATTGACCCTTCAACTACAACTTTGTTAACTTGTCCGGCATTAATTTCCTCAACCAACTTGGCAATGCCAATGGTCTCGGTTTCTTTGCTCTGCCCAACTTTGAAATAACTTAAACCGCCGGCCACGAGGAGCAGGACGACGAACACGATGATAAAATTCTTGATAAAATCTTTCATAGACATGTAAATAATTAAAAACTAAGCATTCGTTGCTTTGATAACTATCTTATGCTAAAATAGGAAATAAATCAAGTATTATATGAAAAAAATCAAACTCGTGGACGGCTACAAAATACGCAACTCTTGGGATATAAATTTCGCCATGATTGGCGATCGTATTTCATATCCCTATATCCCCCAAAACGAAATTTGGCTGGAGAAAACATATTTACCGGAAAAAAAGTTTTTGCTCAACGCCTTGCAAGAAAAACGCGCGTTTATGAAAAAATACGGTTACCCGAAATATCTTAAAATGATCCGCGGTAAAACAAAATTTCCATGCTCGGCCGGCGAAGTAAAAATAAATCAAATTAAACGCCAAGGAAATATTAAAATATATTTGGTGGATGGCGCAAAAGTCAGACAAAATTTTGACCCGTTTTTTACCATGGGCGGGCACTGGCTGGTCTATAATTACGTGCCCAAAAACGAAGTTTGGATTGATAATGCACCCTTGACAAAAGAGATTAAATATGTTCTAATTCACGAGCTTTTTGAGGCCAAATTGATGGCCAATGGCAAGAATTATGACAATGCCCATGATTGGGCGCATGCCGCCGAAAAAGAAGCCCGGCGCAATGACGGTGCCGTTTATTACGAGGATTAACCCCGTAGAGAAATTTTGAACGATTTTGTCCGCCAGCTGGCGGACAAAATCAAAAAAGTGTCATTAACTAAACTGAAGACGATAATTTGGAAATTTGTTAATATAGAAATAGCCCCGGAAGAATATTATTCAAAATTCTTCTACGGGGTAACCCCACGCTTATGTTACCCAAAAAAATCACCCCTGAATCCAAGGTCCATTTGGTCCACACTTCCTCGCCCGTGGAAAAGTCCGATGCCGCGCTTTTTGAATCCGCGTTAAAAAAATTAAAAACCATGTATCCGCACACGCAACTTTTTGATGTGCAAAGGGATGATTTGGATTTACGCTATTTATCCGGCTCGGCCATTGAAAGATTAAAAAAATTCCGCCAGGCCGCTAAAGAAGCGAATTGGCTGTTGCCGGTTTACGGCGGGACCGGCTGTGAAGACATTATCAGCCGGCTGAATGATTCCGACTTGGTCAAAATCCGCAAAAATCGTCCAGTGGTCAACGGTTTTTCCGATACGACGATTTTGATCAATTACCTGTACTTCATGCTTAAGTTAAACACGTTCCATTATTCCAACACTTGCGGTTTGGTGGAAAATGAAAATAATAAATTATTTTTTGATGTAATTGAGGGCAAGCGCGATTCATTTTCCTTCAAGACAGATAAATACGAATGGGTCGGCCCGTCGGGCGCGCCAAACGAAAAAATTGACGGTGTCGCCATTGGCGGAAATTTGAGCGTGTTCCGCGATTTGTTGGACATGTTTGAAATGCGCTTGCGCACATGGGATGATTATATTTTGTTTGCCGAAGACGAAGATATGGATATTCAGGATTTGCACCCGGTTATTGTATCCTTGGACAAACGCGGCGTGTTCCGCCATATCAAAGCATTGGTTATCGGCAGATTTAACGACCGCGAAACAAATATGAAATTTAAAAAATTGGACACGATGTTCAGGCATGAAAAAATTGTTGATGAAAAACCAATTTGGACTTTCAAATATCTTTTAAGCGATGTCATTAGCGCCCGCGCCAAATCCGGCAACCCTCTGCACATACTCTCGGTGGACAATTTGGGCCACGATGTGGGAAAAAATCCCATGCTCATTCCGATCGGCGCGAAAACCATTATTCATCCGGACAAAAAAATTGAATTCGTTGGACCGTTTGTGGAGTAAACACCTATAACAAAAAACTCCCGCCATTTCTGACGGGAGTTTTTTAATTTCAATTATTCCGCTTTTTTCTCAGCCTCGGCTTCCACCGCGGCGAGTTCATCCAATTTCTTGGAAGCATCTTCTTCGTCTTTTTTGACATCGGCTTCTTTCTTGGCCGCAGTCTCGGCTTTGCGTCCGGACTTGCCTTTCACACCGGCGAGGCGGAGGCCCAAACGATGTTCGGCCGGTTCCAAGGACACCACCACAAAATCAACTTCTTGCCCGATTTTGAACTTGTCGTTGATATTGGCGAGCGGCTCATCGGATAATTCCGAGATGTGAGCCAAACCGTGGATGTCTTTGTCCAATCCGACCATCAGGCCAAACGGTTCAATCTTCAAAATTTTTCCTTTGACCGTGTCATTGACTTTGAATTTGTCTTTGGCGCGTTTCCACGGGTCATCCACCAAGCGTTTCATGGACAAATAAATTTTGGAATGATCCAACTGAATAACTTGCGCGTCAACTTGTTCACCGACTTTGAGCAAATCTTTCGGATGGTCAATTCTCTGCCAGGCGATTTCAGAGATGTGCACCAAGCCCTCCAAACCCTCGCCAAAGCGCACAAACGCTCCAAATGAGGTAATGGCGCTGATTTCACCGTGCACCACGTCACCGACTTTGTAGGCCTCAAGAACAGCCTTCTGAGCGTCTTCCCAGACAGCTTTCTCCGAGACAATCAATTTTTCTTCTTTTTCATCAACATCAATCACCTTTACTTCCAATTCTTTGTTGATGAGTTCTTGTAATTTTTCCAGGATGCGATTTTTGTCGCCACCGGCCACTCGCGGATAATGATCCGGATTGAGTTGGGACACCGGCATAAAACCGGCGAGGGCGCCCACTTGCATCATGAGACCGCCTTTGTTCGCGGCCGTAGCTTTGGCTTTGATGGTGATACCTTGAGTCAACCATTTCTTCATGTTGTCCCAAACACGTTGCATACCGGCAATGCGGAATGAAAGTTCCATTTCACCATTTTCATTTTCCAAATCAATCACGGTCGCTTCCACTTCATCGCCTTTTTTGAGGTCGGCATATTCGCGCGATTCGTTAAACAATTCGCGTCCGCGGACAATGGCCGTGGTTAAATTTTGCACATCAATGCGCACCTCGTTTTTATCAATCGAGATGACAGTGCCTTTGACGATATCGCCAACTTTCGGATAAGCGATTAAATGGTCTTCAAGCATTTTCTTGAAGTCCTGCGTTGTATCTGACATAAAATAAAAAAACTCTTCTTATCTCTATCGCGCGTGGGCGAATTGAGTTCCAACCACTAAATTGGGCCGGATTGAATCATTTATTTGTGCGATTATATTACCTTATTATGATTTTTTTGTCAAGAGTGGAAAATCCTCTTGACAAACCGGTAAAAACGTTATATTATGGCGCATCATTTCGGCATTGGGCCGGAATCGCTCATTGAAAGGAAAAACAGAGATGAATAAAATCACCGTGAGTTTTGAAGGTTCACTCTCAACGGCCAATAAATCCCAATCTCCGGAAGCGATAGTAATTTTCCCGTCAAACGACGCGCATAGCGTCATCAGTCATATCCATACAAAGTATAGATTTGGAGCTATTGACATGGTAGCCGTCCCGAGTGGTATTCATAGATTTTTCATGGGCAGTCCGCACGGCCGGTCATTCTTCACGGAGAAGGTATCTTTTCTTCATGAAAAGCACGGCAAGCCGAATTTGATATTGCTGTTCGGCAACACCGAGCCTGCTTTTCGTCACACCGAAAACCAAGCTTTGCTGGCGACCGGCACCGCTTTGCACGAAATGTGTCCGAGTATTCAGACGGAAATTTTCTCCGGCTATAACGAAGGCGCAAAAACTAAATTCTACACAATAATTGGAGATAAAGGAAAGGGTTGTGTGGAAGATTTCGACGGTTCGGTCAACTCCACCATGGCCGGCGTCACCACGGCTCTCGTCTGTTGCAGCGCCTTTGACGCATCTAGTGATGCATATCATTACCATCGGCAAAGGATGGGCAACATCGCGATGATCGCTCTGCCGGGTGGCGCGTATTGGCTGTCAAAATCGAGTCCGGACTGTGGCGTAAAACAGATGTTGCTTGAACAGATGAGAAACTACCGCCACATTATTTTATCCGGACACGCGCCCACGTGCGCGCAATACTCCGGAAAATCCTTAAATGAAGCCGATATGCGCCAGGCTGTCACTAATGACATTATCTCGGCCGAGAAGGCCATTCACGGGCTTCACGCACGGATCACAGTGGAGAAAAAGATTAGTTTCCCAAACGAGGGTAAAATTAACTTTCATCGCATTGAAAATAAAGAATAGAGAGGGCTATCACCCCGGTTCATTCCACCCGCCGATAATCCATCGGCAAAACCCCAAAAACACATCACTTCGGTGGTGTTTTTTTATCAAAGAATAGCCGAGAAACCAGCCTTGACATATCCCCTCCGCCGACCGGCGGATTCACTTGCTAATAACACAAAACAATGATAAAATATAGGCATTAAAAATGATGAATTTATCTTATGCATATCAACTGGCTCGGACAAACTTGCGTCAAACTCCAGTCCAAAAACACCAAAGACGAAGATGTGGTAATTTTAATTGACCCGTATCGTCCGGCAATCGGGGAATTTCCGCGCAGTTTTTCACCAAATATCGTTCTCTACTCCAAAGGCGAGGATGGCTCCGCCACCATGAGCCAAGACCCGTTCGCGGTGCAGACGCTCGGCGAAGTGGAGCTTAAGGACACCATGATTTACGCATTGCCCGGCCCCGAAAGCACGGATGAAATTGTCTTCAAAATTATTTCCGAAGGATTGACCATTGCTCATCTCGGACGACTCAACAAAAAATTAAATACCGAGACCATCGCCAAGCTCGGCAATCCGGACATTTTATTTATTCCGGTCGGCGGAGAAAAGACAAACACGTTGGATGCTGATGACGCGGCCGCCATTGTCACCGCGCTGGAACCTCGCATTATTATTCCAATCGCTTATCAATGCGATACCGACCCCAAAGCCGCGGATGTGAATGATTTCATCAAAACCCTCGGACTTAAACCGGAAGCCACGGATAAAAAATTTATTATCAAGAAAAAAGATTTACCGCAAGAAGAAACCAAATTATATATTTTGGAAAAGAATTATTAAAATGTACGAACTACGAAAGCTACGAAAAATACGAAAATATATGATAAAAAACGACGAACAGACAACTGACCCGCTCGCGCATGAAAAACGCAAACGCCTGACATTAAAAATTTCCGTCGGGATTATTTCCGGAATTCTAATTTTTTTATGGGCCTTTGCGGCGCAAAATCGTTTGGTAAATTTTGCCAAAACCGATACATCATCGGCGCAAATGTTAAATAACGTCCAAAAACAATGGAGTGACGCCGAGCAAATCATTGATGCTGGCGCCACCAACCAAACCAATGCCGAAGAGCAAGTCCGCCAAACTTTAACCAATATAATAATTGCCGCCGCCAGTTCCACGAAAGAGGGCGCGACTGTCGCGACGACAACGACTTCAACCAGTCAACAATAAATTTTTATGCAAGAAAAAATGTCTTTTGGAGAAAACGTCGGAAAACTGATTGCCGCGCCGATTGCCGAAGAAGTCAAACAATCCTACCTGGAATACGCCATGAGCGTCATCGTTTCGCGCGCCCTGCCTGATGTGCGTGACGGCTTCAAACCCGTTCATCGCCGTATTATGTATGCCATGTGGGACATCGGCCTCAAACACTCGGGGCGTTTCCGCAAATCCGCGCACGTGGTCGGCGAAGTGATGGCCAAATACCATCCGCACGGCGATGCCGCCATTTACGATTCTATGGCGCGTATGGCTCAAGATTTTTCCATGCGTCAAGTGTTTGTGGACGGCCAAGGCAACTTTGGTTCCATGGATGGAGATAGTCCGGCCGCCATGCGTTACACCGAGGCCAGACTCGCCTCGCTGGCTGAAGAAATGTTGGTAGATATTGAAAAAAATACTGTTGACTTCAACCCGACTTATGACGGCTCGCACCAAGAACCAGCTGTGCTCCCATCAAAAGTTCCAAACTTATTATTGAACGGCACCATGGGCATTGCCGTCGGCATGTCCACCTGTATCGCCCCGCATAACTTGGGCGAGCTCTGCGATGGCGTGTCCATGCTGATTGATAACCCCAAAGCCACGGCTGAAGATTTATGCGAAGTCATCAAAGGTCCGGATTTTCCGACCGGTGGAATTATCTATAACAAAAAAGATATCGCCGCGGTGTTTGCCACCGGCAAAGGTGGAATCGTGGTGCGCGCCAAAGCCGATATCACCGAAACAAAAGCCGGGCATTTTCAGATTATTGTTTCCGAAGTCCCCTATCAAGTCAATAAAGCCACCCTCTTGGAAAAAATTGCCGGATTGGTGCAGGAGAAAAAAATTGAAGGTATCAAAGACTTACGCGATGAATCCAACAAAGATGGCGTGCGCGTGGTAGTTGATCTCAAAAAGGATTCTTATCCAAAAAAAGTTTTGAATCAACTCTTCAAAATGACCGAGTTGCAAACCACCTTCCACACCAATATGCTCGCTCTGGTGGACGGGATTCAACCGCGCGTTTTGAACTTAAAAATAATTTTGGAAGAATTTATCAAACACCGCCAAGTGGTGATTCGCCGCCGCACTGAATTTGATTTGGCCAAGGCTCAAGACCGCGCCCATATTTTAGACGGTTTGAAAATGGCTTTGGACAAAATTGATCTGGTTATCAAAACCATCCGCGCGTCCAATGACAAGGACGAAGCTAAAGTTAATTTGATAAAAAAATTCGGCTTTAGCGACCGCCAAGCAACTGCGATTTTGGAAATGAAATTGCAACAACTGGCCAACCTGGAAGCGCAAAAAATTGAAGATGAATTAAAAGAGAAAAAAGCCATTATCAAAGAATTGGAATCAATTCTCGCTTCGGCCGCGAAAATTTTGCATATCGTAAAAACCGAGGTGAATGAAATCAAAGACAAATACGCGGATGAACGCCGGACACAAATTGTTTCGCACGGCATCAAAGATTTTACCGTGGAGGACTTGGTGCCCAACGAGCCGACCATGATTATGACCACCACCGATGGCTATATCAAGCGTTTGCCCCCGGACACTTTCCGTCAGCAATCACGCGGCGGTAAAGGCATCATCGGCGTCACCACCAAAGAAGAAGAATCGGTGGAAATGGTGCAGATGACCAACACGCACGACAACATTTTATTTTTCACCAACCGCGGACGCGCTTTTCAACTGATGGCCTATGATGTCCCGCAAGGCAGCCGCACAGCCAAAGGCCAAGCCTTGGTGAACTTCCTCCAACTTGCGCCCAATGAAAAAGTCACCACCATGCTCGCTATGGCCGCAATTAACGATGCGAAGTATTTGGTCATGGTGACAAAAAAAGGTTTAATCAAAAAATCTTTACTTTCAGACTTTTCCAACGTGCGCCGTTCCGGTCTCATCGCGCTCAAATTAAAAGGCGATGATTCCATGGAATGGGTCAAGCCGTCCACCGGACATGATGAAATTTCCATTATCACCCTCAAGGGCCAGGCCATCCGTTTTGAAGAAGGCGATGTCCGACCGATGGGACGCACGGCCGCCGGCGTACGCGGTGTCCGCTTGCACGACAGCGACGAAGTGATTGCCATGGACATTGTTGACCCGAATAATAAAAATTTGGAATTGTTGTCCATCGGAGAAAACGGCGTGGGTAAACGCACTCCGCTCGCGCAATACAAAGTCCAAGGACGCGGTGGCAGTGGTATTAAGACCGCGGAGATTACGCAAAAGACCGGTAATTTGATCCACGCCCGCATCGTGGACGGTTCCAAAGAAGACAAATACGATTTGCTGATGATGTCGGCCAAAGGCGTGGTCATCAGAATGTCGCTTAAAACTGTGTCTGTATCCGGCCGAGCCACTCAAGGTGTTCGTTTAATGAGATTCAAAGAAGACAACGACCGCGTGGCCAGCGTGACATTGATTGAAAATGTGGAGGACAAATTGGCATAGGAAATATAAAACAAATATAAAAGACCTCGTGAGAACGAGGTCTTTTTTGATAAAGAACAAACAGTATGATCGTTATTTAATCAGTATTTTGGATTTAACGAAGGCGAACCCATAGCCTTTGCCGTATCTCCGTCCGGGCGTGTCTTCAGTTGAGCACAGCCACGAACAATCCCCATCAGCATCAACACATAGCCGCCCCGGAATGCCATCAGCACCTATTGCAAGTTCATGCATGGCAATAATCGTATGAAGGCCCATTGCTTCGATCTCACAATTGGTGAGAATTTGACGAATGAGGCAGGCAATCTCAAAATCTGCTACGGAGAATTGGTGTTTCACAGCGCAGGCACTTACCGCATCAAGGGTCCAATCGTCGCTGAACGCACAATACTTGTTTTTAATTATAGCAATTTCAAATACTCCCAATGTCGGTTCGAAGTCTTTGGAGCGAAGAATACACGCGGCACCATAAGAAAGACTTAGCTTGTCTTTCTTCAGAAAATCAATCCACTCTTCACGGGTCATTCCTTTGCTGATAACCGTAAGATGGACGATTCCATCTTTTTCGTACCATTTTCCATTTGGTCCGGCTACCACGATTTCACCTCGCAAAAAACCATTCGCCACCCCAGGACTGCCAAACTTTTCAATGATTTCTTCCAATTCGCCAACTGTATAACCCGCCAACACTGATCGTCGCATTTTCATGATTTTCTCCTTGGTTGGATTGTTTACAGATACTTGCTCTCATTATTTCTTCCAGTAAATAAGTATGGTTATAACCAGAAACATAATAGCAAGCACAAGAGTGTTAACCCAGTTTGTCATCATGAATATACTCGTCAAATATAGAGCGGAGCAGAGCAAATAGAATTTCCACTCAGCATATTTTGTGTTATATTTATCTTTTTTGTTGGTAAGAAATATTAACGCTGTTACTAATGCTCCAACATATGCAAACCATCCGATAAGCCGCGGAATAACATGCCATAAATTTCGATGATTAGTGACGCCGATAACATCCATTGTTTCGCGACTCCCAATCCAAACAATTACTGACATAATAAATACGAAACCAAGCAAATAGACATCGATATTATTATTGAAGCGAATCACCAGAAGACAACCAATCGATAAAAGCATGAGAAGTAATAATGTAACTGAAATACAGTCTTCAGTGATTGTCGTGCAATAAATCTGTAATACCGAATCAATTTTGTCGGCTGCCACCACATCAATAATATTATGAGTCAAAATAGGCCAATTCTGGAATATGACGCGTTTTTCACGCACTGATCGCTCGTGCGCCGGCATTGATTTCACATGCGTTCCGCGTATTTTTAACGCACTTATCACCAACTCTTTAACACTCCTATTCCGAGTATTACTCCAATCGGATAAATTAAAATCAATTTTCACCCGTATTCTTTTTACATCTTTCTCACTTTTTAGACGTGCAGTTTCTCGTTCGCCATTTTTCATGAATATATACCGATCACTACCCACTCCTTGGTAAACAATGCACCAAACGGACGGGTCATCAGAACAAGGGGCGACAGATTCAATGTCCGTTCTTTGTGTCCAGTCAAACCCTGAATTAGCTGGCACACTTTGGACTAACAATAACTCCACTACCATGACCGTAAATATTCCTATTGCATTTTTCATTTCCCTTCTCCTTGGTTGAATTGTCAAAGAACGCGTAAGTTTATCAAATTTACACATTTTGTCAACGATATTTACAGGATAACTCGTATACTTTGGCTTACTTGACACATTATTTAATATATGCTAAAATACTGTAAATATTTATTACAACAATATGCTTAACGAAATAACGGAAAATTTTTATTTTTCCGAAAATGAAGCCAAAACATACCTGGCCGCCTTAGAGCTCGGCCGAAGCCGCGTAAGCGCCATCGCCAAGCGAGCCGGATTGAACCGTATTACCGCCTATGAAATACTCAAACGTTTAGTGCAAATCGGCGCGGCGAACAGCGCCCTATACGGTAATATCCAAACTTTTACGGTCGCGCCGCCGGATATACTTATCCAAAAAATGGAGAGCCGTATCAACATAGCCAAGAAACTGCTCCCCCAATTAACAGCGGTAAATCGCACAAACGAAGGCAAGCCGTCCATTTCATACTATGATGGTGTAGAAGGCATCCGCACATTGTACGAAGATTCACTTACTTGTAAAAGTAAAACTATCTATAACATTGCCAATCCCCAGAATCTCTTGCGCATAATCGGCGATAAGTTTTTTGAACAATATTTAAAAAAACGAATTAGGCAAAAAATTTCCGTCAAAGTACTAATGCCGGATAATGCCGAAAACAAAAAATATTTACATGAAACAACAACGGCATTACGTGAAATACGTTATTTTGACGGCAATGATTTTGACCTGCCAAACGAAATCATCATCTATGACAACAAGGTGGCCATGCTTTCATTTTCCTCACTGATCGGCGTGCTTGTGGAAGACAGCGATATAGCCAAATCCATGCTCACGATGTGGAAAATGGGGTGGAAAAAATAATTTATTAAAAAAATACACCACAACGTGGTGTATTTTTTTGTGACCTCGCAAGGAGTCGAACCTTGATCTCCAGCTTCGCAGGCTAGTGTCCTATCCATTGAACGACGGGGTCATTTTCACGCCCCTTGCGGGGCGTGATTTTTTTCAATTTTATTGCATTTTGAACAATCTCCCGAGGCGGTCGCTTAACGGCTCATCCTCTTGGTCCAAATCTTCAAACAAATATTGATTCAAATGCGCGCGCATTTCCACCGGGTCAATATCGTCCAGAGGAGCGCTTAAACGATGCTTAAACACGTTCTTGGGCTCAAAATAGACAGTCTTAATACCCGGCGGGTTGTAAACAATCCAATATTTTTCCAACTCCGAATACGAATAAAATTTGGAGCCGATGACAATGCCCGTGTCGCAGATGGCAAAATCCAATTCCGTCGGCTCGTTCATTTCTTGCAAAAATATAATGATGCCAAACAAGACAATAATAAGCGCGAACAAATAATTGGCGCTGTAAACAGCATAGGCGATCAAAACAGCCGCTAAAATTCCGACAATAATATACCAGCGTCGGCTGCGGTCAAATTTTTCGTACTCATTAATCTTCCAGTTGTAAACAACTCTGCCCAAATTTACATTTTGTTTTAGTAAATCCTGCGGCATATATTTGGTTTGGCTAAGAGCTCAAGCAAGCTCTAAATAAATTATTCGCCGAAACCTGATTGGCCATAAGGCCGGTGGGTCCAAGAGGGCTCGAACCTCTGACCTTACGGATGTGAACCGTACGCTCTAACCAACTGAGCTATGAACCCGAACTTGAGCTAACCAATCCCGACGTCCGCCGTAGGCGGAGTCGGGACCCCGACCGCTTGCGCGTCGGGGCTGAGCTATGAACCCGAAAAAACTCAAACCATACAAGGTTTAGGCAATTATAGCATGCCACGGCGAGAAAATCAAGGGGTAAACGCCCTGGGGTTGAAATTCATCAGCGAACATGATATATTATGTTCAATTATGCCAGAACCGAAAGAAGAAAACATGTCGGTGAATTTTTTGGATGCAAAAGCCCCGGCTCGCTCCCAAGCGCCGGTACAGACGGCTGAACCGAAAAACAATAAAAATCACACCGTTATATACTTTGTAGTCGGCATTGCCATCTTGATGGCGATTTTTGCCGGCGTCTACGCCTTTGCCCACAAAGGCGAGGGTTCGGTTCTGGGCGGTGAACTCATACCAAAAAAGTATGGATTATTCCAAACCGTGAAAAATTTCTTTTTCTCTTCGGACAAAGTCCTGACCGGCGCGACCAGCGACCGCATCAATATCCTGCTTCTTGGCGTGGGCGGTCCCGGGCACGATGGCCCGTATTTATCCGATACCAATATTATTGTCAGCATCAAACCAAGTACCAACGAAGTGGCGCTCATCTCCATCCCCCGCGACTTGGCGGTAAAAATTGATAACTACGGCGTCAGCCGGATCAACTACGCGGACGCGCTCGGCGAGAACAAAAATCCGGGCCAGGGCGGTGAATACGCGCGCCAAGTATTTTCCAAAGTTTTCAACATTGATATCCCTTATTACGCGCGGGTAAACTTTTCCGCTTTTGAACAAATCGTGGACGCGGTCGGCGGCATTGATGTCACGGTGGACAATCCGTTTGTGGATTATTCATATCCGGGCGAAAATTATTCGTACCAAACAATTACATTCGCTTCGGGCACACAACAAATGAACGGCGCCACCGCTCTTAAATTTTCTCGCTCCCGCCACGGCACCAACGGCGAAAATTCCGACTTTGCCCGCGCTCGCCGTCAGCAAAAAGTCATTGCCGCGCTTAAAGACCAACTATTGTCATTCGGAACCCTATCATCGCCGACTACTTTGCAAAAAATTTACGAATCGCTCAGCTCAAACATTGCCACCAACCTGGAATTCAGCCAAATGCTCTACCTAGCCTCTATGGCGCGCGATGTGGACACGACAAAAATCAAACACCTGGTCCTGGATTCCAGCGCGAACGGCTATTTGTATTCATATATCGCGGATACCGGAGCGTATTTGCTCGCGCCAAAAGGCGAAAGTTTTGACGCCATCAATATGGCCATCGCCAATATATTCAACACTGGTTTTTCTCCTGTCATCCCGACCGGCACTTCGCTCGCGCTCGCGCCAACCAAAACCGCCAGCGGAACATCGGCGACTTCCAGCGCTTCCATCCCGACCAGCACGTATTCCGGCACTTCCACGCAAAAATTGGCCTTTTTGGAAAATGGAAAAATTGAAATTCAAAACGGTACCTGGCGCGCCGGACTGGCCAGCCGAGTGCAAAGCCGTTTATCCGACCAGGGATTCAACATCATCACCATCGGTAATAGCGCGCTTAGGCCGATCAGTACTACCACAATTTATTTAATCAACCCGACCGTATCCAACGAAATAGTGTCCTATCTGACCGCACAAGTCAAAGGACGTCTGGTAGCGACTCTGCCTGAATGGCTGAACGATGAATACGACAATGAAAAAACCACTGAAAGCGAAGTGGGCGCCAAATACAACCCCCAAACCGACATTTTAATAATATTGGGAAATGATATAATGGAATAGTATGAGTACTCCCGCAAAAATAATTGACCTCCGCTTACCGACCGCTGTTCTTGTCGGCCGAGTTAATGTCGGCAAATCCACATTATTTAACCGCTTGACTGAAACTTCCAAAGCGATAATTTCCAATGTCCCGGGCACCACCCGCACACGCAACATTGGACTGGTCTCGTGGCGTGGTAAACAATTCCAACTGGTGGACACGGGCGGTCTGACTTTTGACGAAACCGTGCCCTTGGAAAAAGACATCATTGAACAAACGGAAATGGCCCTCAAAACCGCGGATTTGATTTTACTGGTGGTGGACATGCAAGATGATTTACTGCCCCAAGAACGCGAGCTGGCCAATAATTTACAAAAAAAATACAACGGTAAAAAACCAATGATGCTCATTGGCAACAAAGCTGACACGGCCGTCGAGCGAGCGCGAATTTACGACACTGATTGGAAAAAATTACGCTTAGGCGAACCGTTTCCGGTTTCCGCCACCAACGGCAGTAACATCGGCGACCTATTGGACGTAATGACAAAATTTTTAAACAAATGCAAGCGCCGTCCGAAAATTTATGAAGAAAAACCGGCGATAAAAGTCGCTCTGATTGGCAAGCCCAATGTCGGCAAGTCATCTCTCTTTAACAAACTCATTGGCGAACCGCGAGTGATTGTGTCAGACATGCCTCATACCACGCGCGAACCGCACGATACATTGGTGGAAGTGGACGGTGATAACATTTTGTTTATTGATACGGCCGGCATCAGGCGCAAAGTTAAAGTGACCGGCGACTTGGAACGTCAAGGCATTGGCAAAAGTATTGAAGAGATTGAACGCTCGGATATCGCCCTGTTTATTTTGGACGCGACCGAAGCAGTATCTGACCAAGACAAACAATTAGCCGGACTGCTGGCCGAACACGCCAAAAGCGCCATTCTTGTGGTGAATAAATGGGACATGGCCGAAGAGCACGACGAGGCTTTTCGCCAAGAAGCGACCAAAAAAGTCCAAAAATATTTTCCGCATTTGGATTATGCGCCGATTGTTTTTGTCAGCGCGCTTTCCGGCTACGGCACGCACAAAATTTTCCCAATAATCAAACGCGTCACCACGGAAAATAAAATTGAAATTCCCGCGGATGAATTAAAAGAATTTTTCCAATCCGTCACTCGCCACCATCAGCCATCGCGCGGTAAAGGCGTGCGCCATCCGAAAATATTGGGCTTCCGACAAATCAACGCCGGCCCGCCGGTGTTTGAAATGAGTATCAAACAAAAAACTTCTCTACACAATTCTTACGTCTGCTACATCAAAAATCGTCTGCGCGAAAAATTCGGTTTTTACGGTTCGCCCATTATTATCAAAATGAGAAAAGTAAAACGCTAGTATGAAACTCATCATCGGCCTCGGCAATCCGGGCAAAGAATACGTGAACACGCGCCACAACGCGGGTTTTATGGCCTTGGATTATCTGGCCGATAAGCTAGGCGCGTCTTTTACAAAAAATAATAAATTCAACGCGGAAATCGCCGAAAGCAAACTCGGACAAGAAAAAGCCATCTTGGCCAAACCGCTTACTTTCATGAATGAATCAGGCCGGGCTGTCCGAGCAATCTGCGATTTTTACAAAATCTCTCCGTCTGATGTTTTAGTTATTCACGACGACAAAGACATTACCTTGGGCGAAAGTAAAACTCAAACCAATCGAACTTCCGCCGGACACAATGGGGTGGAATCAATTATCGGGCACCTCGGCACCCAGGAATTCACCCGGCTTCGCCTCGGCATTAAGTCTCCGACTGATATTATGGACACAGCGGATTTTGTCTTGGGTAAATTTACTACTGAAGAAAAAAATATTTTGGTTGAGGTGATAAAAAAAGAAATTGAAAAAATCTTTTAATCTTCTTACTTTCGTATTTTTCGTACCTTCCGCCTGCCGGCAGGCAGGTAGTTCGTACATATCATATGAATCCTCTCGTCCAGCTCGCGTGTTTCCCCAAAATTTCGCACAGCCGATTCAAAAAATTGGCTTTTTATTTTTCGGATTTATCGCGAATCGCCGAGGCTGAATTCGGCGATTTTGTTAATGCCGGCTGGGAAGAATCAATTGCCGATGAATTTGTCCGCTGGCGCGACGACAATCCGATAGACAAAATATATGCCTGTATGGAACGCGAAGGAGTTTGGGCACTGACACTTAACGAACCAAATTATCCAGCCATGCTCAAACAAATCAGCGACCCGCCGATCGCGCTTTTTATCCGCGGGGAATTACCCAAAATACAAACTTCAGCCGTGGCCGTGGTTGGCACGCGCAAATTCACGCCCTACGGCAAATCTATTTGTGAAAATATCGTCACCGCTCTCGCTGAACAAAAAATCATGATTGTAAGCGGTCTGGCGCTCGGCATTGACGCCATTGCCCACGACACCACGCTCAAAATGAATGGCGCGACCATCGCCGTACTCGGTGGCGGTGTTGACCGACCAACTGTCGGTCCGCGCGCGAACTTCCAACTGGCGGAACAGATTACCAAATCCGGCGGAGCAATTTTATCCGAATATCCGCCGGGTTTTGTGCCAAATAAATTTACTTTTCCGGCGCGCAACCGCGTTATCGCCGGGTTGACTGCCGGCACACTGGTGATTGAAGCCCCGCGCGGTTCCGGCGCTCTCCTCACCGCCAAATACGCGCTAGATTATAATCGCGAAGTCATGGCCGTCCCTCATCCGATAAATTCCGTGACCGGCGAGGGCTCAAATGATTTGCTCAAACTCGGCGCGCGCGTTGTCACTTCGGCCGATGATGTCTTGGAAACATTAAATCTCGTTTCATTCGCGAACACCCCGAGCATCAAAGCGCCGGAAAATTTATCTGAAGAAGAAAATAAAATTTTCAATATTTTATCTGAAACGCCGAAACACATTGATATAATTATTGATGAATCCGGCCTGCCCAGCGCTACCGCTTCTTCCACTGTCACTTTGATGGAATTAAAAAACTTGATCCGGAATGTGGGCGGGATGAGATATACGCGAAGTTAAAAAATAAAAAAAGGAACTGCTTTCGCAATTCCTTGTGCGGCTGGCGCCACAGCCCGATCACTCAGGATACGGCAACTAATCGCCGAGGTAGATGAGCCCACCTGGGTGATGGTCTTTCACCCAGTAGGACCCGTCTGTTGCGGGGTCCAAGAAGTCGTCATCCCAATACCAATCATCATCATCGACTTCAGCTTCCTTGATCGGGTCCTCCTCCGCGACATACTCCTCCACGACATCGGCATCGGCCATCAACGGATCGGCCCACTCGTCGTCCAGCTGCTGACGACGCACGGTTTCAAGACGCTCCTGAATCGTTGGCTTTCTCGCCATGTCTTCCTCCTTTTCGAGCCATTGGCTCATTTGTTTTTGCTAAGGTACGCCAAATTAAATTTCTTAATAAAACATTATGGCATATTTTGGCTAATTTGTCAAGGCCAAGTTGACATTCTCCCGAACATCATATAATATGGATGAAAGTTATACATTATATTATGTCCAAAAACAAAACCCTCATCATTGTAGAGTCGCCGGCCAAGGCCAAGACCATCTCCAAATTTCTGGGGGCTGACTATATCGTCAAGTCCTCTTTTGGCCATGTCCGTGATTTGCCCAAAAAGGAAATCGGCATTGATGTGGAAAATAACTTTGAACCCAAATACACGGTGGCCAAAGATAAAATGGCCGTGGTCAAAGAGCTGAAACAGGCGGCGGCCAAAGCCGGCAAAGTCCTGTTCGCGACTGATGCGGACCGCGAAGGCGAAGCCATTTCATGGCACCTAGCCATTGTGCTTGGCATTGACCCGAAAAAGGTTGAACGCATTGCTTTTCACGAAATCACCAAGCTCGCGGTGGAGCACGCTTTGGAATCGCCTCGCCCCTTGGACATGAAACTGGTGGACGCTCAGCAAGCGCGCCGAATTTTGGATCGCTTAGTCGGTTATGAACTTTCCCCTTTTCTCTGGCGCAAAGTGACTAAAGGACTTTCGGCCGGACGCGTGCAATCAGTGGCCGTACGTTTAGTTGTGGAACGCGAACGCGAGATTAAAGAATTTAAACCCGAAGAATATTGGTCCATTGAAGGAGATTTTTTTGCTAAAAAGGATGAAACATTTTTGGCTAAACTCATTGGCACGCCCGACAAAAAATTGGACAAAATGGATTTGAGTTCAAAGGACGCGGTGGATAAAATTTTATCGAAATTAAATGGCGCGAAATATACAGTGGCCAATACTGAAGAAAAATTATCCCAACGCCAACCGGCCGCGCCGTTTACCACTTCCACTTTACAGCAAGAAGCCAACCATCGCCTTGGTTTTTCCGCCAAACAAACCATGCGCATCGCGCAACAACTTTATGAGGGCGTGGAGCTCGGTTCCGAGGGTTCGGTCGGTCTCATCACTTACATGCGTACCGACTCTCTAAATTTATCCGAGAAATTTTTACAAGACGCCAAAGATACAATCATTGCCGAGCATGGCGAAAAATTTTATAACGGCGAAGCGAGAATTTTTAAAACCAAAAGCAAAAACGCGCAAGAAGCGCACGAAGCCATCCGTCCGACCGAAGCCTCGCGCACGCCGGAGTCCTTGATGTCGCAAATGGACCGCAACCAATACAAACTTTACGATTTAATCTGGCGCCGCGCTCTGGCCTCGCAAATGGCGGCGGCAAAAATAAACAACGCGTCCATTGATATTGTTTCAAGTAATAAATATGCCTTCCGCGCTAACGGACAAAATATTGTTTTTGAAGGATTCCTCGCGCTTTATCCGGAAAAAACCAAAGAAAATATTTTACCAAAAATAAATAATGGCACACCGGTAAATTGCGATGAGCTTAAACCCGAACAGCATTTCACTGAACCGCCGGGACGTTATTCAGACGCTACACTGGTCAAGGCCTTGGAAGAATTTGGCATTGGCCGTCCGTCCACTTACGCCCCAACAATTAGTACTATTGAAAGCCGTGGTTATGTGGAACGCGATGACAAGAAAAAATTATTTCCCAAAGAGATTGCTTATTTAGTCAATGACTTACTGGTGGCGCACTTCCCGCACATTGTGGATTTTAAATTCACAGCCGAGATGGAAGAAAATCTGGACGCAGTAGCCGAGGGCGACAAAGAATGGCAACCAGTCATCAAGGATTTTTATGATCCGTTTATTAAAAATCTAAAGATAAAAGACAAGGAATTGGACAAGAAAAAATTGACCGAGGAAAAAACCGATGAAGTGTGTGATAAATGCGGAGCGCCCATGATTATCCGTATGGGACGATTCGGCCGATTTATGGCTTGTTCCGGCTATCCCAAATGTAAAAATACCAAACCACTGCCGGGCGAAGAAGCGCCGGCCGAATTGGCAGCCGAAGCCACCAATGAAGTTTGCGAAAAATGCGGGGCGCCCATGGTGCGTAAAGTCGGACGCTTTGGTCCGTTTATGAGTTGCTCGGCCTATCCAAAATGCAAAAACATTAAAAGCATTGAAAATAAAATCGGCCTCAAATGTCCGAAATGCCTTGAAGGCGATGTGATTCAACGCAAAACCAAACGCGGAAAAATATTTTTTGGTTGCAATAAATATCCCAAATGCGATTTCGCGGCTTGGGACAAACCGACCGGCGATAAATGTCCGACTTGTGGCGGACCAATGGTACAAAATAAAAAAGGCGACGTTTATTGCGGTAACAAGGAATGCTCAGCCGGAGTCAAACCAACCGCGCGTAAGAAACGAGGCAAAGCCGCCACGAACGATGAAGAATAAAATACAATAAAAAATACCTCGGGCAAATTCCAGAGGTATTTTTTATTGCGGAGGCGAAAGGTGAACCTTAATGCCATTGGTGATGCTAAAGGACCGATCGCCATCCGCAAACTATAGAGTAGCACAAAAACGGGAATTAATCAAGGGTGCGCATAAAAAAACACGCAAAAATGCGTGTAAAAACAGTACTCCCTCCATATTACTATGAAGGGAGTACGCGGCACTAAGCCTTTAACATCACGGAAATACTATAGCACATTTTAGGGCTCTTGTCAAGAGGCACAATAAGCTTTACAATAAGTAATAGCGCCATTGAGCGCAATAAGTTTGTATGAAAAACCGAATCGTATTACCGGAAAAATTAACCATAGATAATCTCATTGCCGAAATAAAAAAATACTGCGGCAAAGAAGATGTGGATATGGTTCGTTTGGCATATGACTTTGCCGAAAACGCCCATCGCGGACAAATGCGTGTTAGTGGCGAGCCTTACATTGTTCATCCCCTAACAACCGCCTACATTCTCGCTCTCCTGCGCATTGACACCAACATCATTATCGCGGCTTTACTCCATGACGTACCCGAAGATACCGGCATCACTCTGGAAGACATTGAAAAAAATTTTGGCGCCGATGTCGCCGGTATGGTGCGCGGCATCACCAAACTTAGTCGAATAAAATACCGCGGCGTGGAAAGATATATTGAAAATTTGCGCAAGATGTTCATATCCATGGCCGAGGATATCCGGGTTATGATTATTAAATTCGCCGATCGCACTCATAACCTACTCACCCTTTCGGCCATGCCGCCGGACAAACAAAAACGTATTGCCCTGGAAAGTTTGGAAATTTATGCGCCGATTGCTAATCGCTTGGGCATGGGTGAATTCAAAGGGCTGTTGGAAGATTTATCTTTCAAATACGTTTATCCCAAAGAATACGAACGCACGCAACAAATCCGTGATAGCATCGTGGCCGAAGAAGAGGAGTATTTAAAAACCATCATGGCTGATGTAAAAAAAGAATTAAAACTTGATGACATCAAACTGTTAGATATTCATGGCCGAAAAAAACGCCTATACAGTTTATTTACAAAGCTAAAACAAAAAAATTGGGATACGGAACAAGTTCATGATGTGGTGGCGGTGCGCATGGTGGTGCCAAGCATTGGGGATTGCTACGCCGCCTTGGGCGCGATTCACAAATTATGGCGGCCGCTCAAAGGAAGAATCAAAGATTATATTTCTCAGCCCAAACCGAACGGATACAAATCTTTGCATACCACGGTTTTTTGTGAAGAGGGGCGCGTGGTGGAATTTCAAATTCGCACGCCGGAGATGCACGAAGAGGCTGAATTTGGCATTGCTTCGCATTGGCATTATGATGAAAACAAGGACGGACATACGCGTCCGCCGGCCAAAGACATTTCCTGGGCCGCGGAATTGGCCCGTATTCAAAAAGAAGTGCTGAATAATTTATCGGATTTGGATGTTCTGAAAGTAGATTTTTTTCAAAACCGGATTTTCGTCTTCACGCCCAAGGGCGATGTCATTGACCTGCCGGAAAATGCCACGGCGGTTGATTTTGCTTACAACATTCACTCCAACATTGGCAATAAATGCAACGGCGTTCTGGTGAATGACCAAATGGTTTCGTTGGACACACCGCTCAAAAGCGGTGACGTGGTGGAAGTCATTACTGACAAAAACCGCAAAGGCCCGAGCCGGGACTGGCTAAAATTTGTAAAGACACACGCCGCTCGCGAACACATACGACAATATTTGAACGTGGAAAAAAAGAGCTGGCTAAAAAATCTGATTCCTCCGTTGCCTCACATGCCTCATATTCGTAAAAAACAAAAACCCGCCAAATAAGGCGGGCTTTTTATTTTTCTATTCTTCAATAATTTTTTTAATCACGCGCGCCAGTTCTTCTTTGGAATAGTAATTGATAGCCACCACCCCTTGCTCGCCTTTTTGCGTGATGTTGACTTTAGTGCCGAGCGCGGCGCGAAGTTTTTCTTCCATGTACGCGAGGTTGGGATCGCGGCGCGTGTATCCGCCGGTTTTCATTTTTGCTACGGATTTTTCCAATTCACGGACCGTAATTTTTTGCCCCAGCATGGAGGACAGTGCGTCAAGCTGTTCTTTTTTGTTGCCAAGCGACAGTAGCGCGCGCGCTTGACCCATGTTAATTTTCTTTTCAATTAAAGCGCTTTGCACTTCATCTGGCAATTCCAGCAAACGAACGGTATTGGCCACAGCCGGACGACTCTTGCCGACTTTATCAGCCACTTCTTGCTGGGTCAATTTAAATTCATCAATCAAACGTTTATAGGCAAATGCTTCTTCAATGGGATTCAAATCAGCGCGCTGAATATTTTCAATCAAGGCAATTTCTAATTTTGACTGTTCGGATAATTCTTTGACAATAGCCGGCACAGTGGCCAATCCCGCTAATTTGGAGGCCCGATAGCGGCGTTCACCGGCGATGATTTCATATCCGCCATCGCGCTTTTCCGCGAGCAAAAGAGGCTGTAATACGCCATGCTCTTTGATTGAGTTGGACAACTCCTGCAATTCTTCGGGATTAAAATATTTGCGCGGCTGATCCGCGTTTGGCGTGATTTCCGAAACCGGCACAGTCCAGATTCGTTGTGAGGACTGAGTATTATCTTTGGCGCCGGTTGAGTATTCCTTTTTTTGCCGTTCTTTGGTTGTGGTTGGAGTGATCAATGCTCCAAGTCCTCGGCCGAGAGACATAAAAAAATATTTTATTTTTCAAATCTATCTAAAAATTCCCGCGTCAAACGCTCATAGGCTTTGGCGCCCTTACCACTGGGTTCATAATGAAAAATGCTTTGGCCATAGCTCGGAGCTTCGGCCAAACGCACGGTACGCGGCACCACCGAACGAAATATGTTGTTGGGAAAATATTTATAAAGCTCATGCAAAACTTCTTCGGACAAACGATTGCGCGAATCATACATGGTGAGCACGGCGCCAAGTACGTTTAACTCCGGCTTGATATTCTCACGCACCAAGTCAATGGTTTTTAATAATTGCCCCAAACCCTCCAGCGCGTAATACTCGGCTTGCACCGGGATGAGCACGTGGTCGGCCGCAACCAAACCATTTAAAGTTAAAATTCCGAGCGAGGGCGGACAGTCAATGATGATGTAATCGTAAGCATGTTTGGCTTCGGAAATTATATCTGATAATTTTCTTTCGCGCCCTTCCACATTTACCAATTCCACGTTGGCGCCGGCCAAGTCTGGCGTACCCGGAGCAACCCGCAATCCGGTGTGGGCCGTATTTTTGATAATGTCATGAATGCGAGCCTGGCCGACAATAGCATGATACAGCCCGGATTCATTTTCTTCAGGTTTGGCGCCAAGTCCGGATGTGGCGTTGCCTTGCGGATCCAAATCCACCAATAATACAAACTTACCGGTCTCGGCCAGCCCGGCGGCTAAATTCACGGCCGTGGTGGTTTTACCCACTCCGCCTTTTTGATTGACAATGGAAATTACCGGAGGCATGAAGAAATATTAATGAATATATTGTAGCACACGGAGCGAAAAAAACAAGATGGCCTATTGACATTTTTCCATGAATTTACTATAATATTTGCACATTTAGCCCGGGTGTCGGAATTGGTAGACGAACACGACTCAAAATCGTGCGGCTTCGGTCATGAGAGTTCGATTCTCTCCTCGGGCACAAAAATATAACGGCATTTTGCCGTTATTTTTTTGTGTGGAGAGAGTGTCCTCCCCCCCCCATTGACTTTACACCTAATCCGTGTTTCAATACTGCCAGTTCCCTGACATTTTATCTCTTGGCGGATCGAACGGATTGTTTGGCATGGTGCCAAAAAGACCGGTCCATCGCGCCACCCACTGATCCCGACTTTGTGTCGGGACGTCGGAAAAAGGAGACGGAAGATGAAAAAGCAAAGACATGTAAATTTTGCCGTGCCAACGAAAGGAGAGGGCTTTTGGCGTGAATACGCCGAATCACACGGGGCTGTCAGCACTCGCGCCTGGCTGGTAATGGCGCTTATCGGGACAGTGATAAGCGTCATCCTCTGGTTTTTCTATTCTGGCGAGGAACCGCGCAGCTTCCCGCATTGTCTCTACTATATATCCTTGCCTTCTGCCATTATCGGATACATCATATTCATTTCCGTCACTATTCGGTACTTCAAACGCAACGTGATTGGATACGAGCTCTGGCTCTTCCACGCAAAATGCTGCAATGAGCCACTCCATGAGGAACAACGCGCAGAGGTTGTACTTCGCGGCGAACCGATGGCGGTTGAGCGCAGTGCTGTGATTATCTCATTGGGTGGCTGGTTCACGCGTCAAGTACGAATCAACGGCAGAATCGGCGGTGGAGGCGGTTGGTATATTGACCGCAATTACTTGAAAAACAACCATGATGAGAATAATACTCCGAGCTGCAGCGATGTATTGATTAGGTCGGGCGACGAGGCCATGCGAGTGGACATAAACACATTAATCGGATTCATGAACCTCATGACGCCAGAAGACGAATGCATGTGGGCGTGGCCTAACGAATTCGGTGATATGTTTATGCGCTATTACAGAATGGCGATCAATGAGGAAAAGGACCTGTCGCTGGCTGTTGATACATTAAACCGTACCGTCGCTGTATTACGCAACAAAACGCGAGTTGGTATTTCCAAGGGCGCAAAGGATATTCGCGAGAATATCATTGAACCGGCGCTTCGCGAATTGCTTGAGCCCACGGATCCGCGCCACCCGGACCACAAGGAATCATCCGCCGCCTAACCAAGAGATAAAACGAAAAGCCCCGAACGCGACATTCGCAGTCGGGGCTTATTTATTTTCTGTTACTCAATCACAATCGCGTCAATTTTTATCTTTTCTGATTTGAAATTTTCATTTTCCGCTAGCGTGGTTTCAATTTCTTTTTTCAAACTATCAGCTTCATCGGCCGTCCGCGCCATGGCAATGAGCACAAACGGATTATCCGCGGTAAACAATTCGCCAAAGCCATGATGACCGAAAGCGATGTTTGACAAAAATCCCAATTCCGTGGCCGCGTAATCAGCCGGCAAATATTTTCTTTCCACCACAAATCCTTTGGGCAAATCAACTTCCTTGTTAGGATTAAAACCGCCGACTCCGTCAAAATAAATGACGCGCGCGTTGTGAAATTTTTCCGGTCGTACCATTTCGTTCGCCGGAATATGCGTGCGTTCAGCGTCATGGCCAAGCTCGCGCATTTTATCTGCCAGCTTATCAGCCCACGCTTTGGTGTACGCCGCAATCTTTTGCGCCAAATCCGGATCGTGCGGGTCGGCTTCGGGAAAAGCGCGTTTGAACGCTTCTCCGCCCGCGCCACAACCATCGTGACTCGTAATATTTTTCACCCCTCGTTCAATCATTATTTTTGCTACTTTTTCCAAACGTTCGGCTTCGCCTCCGGCTGGATACAATATCCCCGAACCGGCTAAAGCAAACTTAGCTTCACCGTTAATGTCCATGTGTGCAGTGCCTTCGTCCGCGCAACAAACACATCGTTGCGGTTCAATAAACGCATGCCGTAAATCAGGAAACTCTTGCCTGAAAAAATTGACAGCACCGTCCTTCACCAATTTATTCATCATGCCATCTTGTTCCTTAAACACTTCTTTTTTTAGTGCCGACAATTCGCTATCGCTAACTTCGTGCTCATGTTGCGAACTAACTTCAATTTCGTTTTCGTTTGTCATAACAAAACAATTAAATTATGATGTAATTTAACCAGAAATAATAATTTCAGTCAAGATAAATTAATTTTTACAAATATTTTGTCAGCCTGTGCATAACTTTGCTTGACACTATTTCATTTTTTTTGATTTATGCATATAATATAGATAGGTCGAAAGAAGTTTGTGCTCAATGCTTGTTGGCAGAAACTTCAACAATAAAAAATTTTTTCTCGCGATCGCGAGTAAAGAAAAAATTATCCCATTATGCGCGCCTCGCGCAGAAGAAAGGGGGTGCCCAATATGCCAGCTAAGAAAAAAGCGAAGAAACCGGCGACCAAACGAAAAGTCGCGAAGAAACCGGTGGCCAAGAAACGCAAACCGGCCAAGAAACGCAAATAGTTTCTTAAAATAAAAAGCTCCGCGAAAGCGGGGTTTTTTATTTTTTATGTAATATTTACTCAAGCATCAGCCGCCCCTGTTCAACCCGTTTTTTCTTGTTATTCTGCAATAAATCTATCCGACCAAATATTCCGTCGTACCCGGGGAAAACGCCAATTTTACCTTCACGCATATTGGCAATGGCCAGCGCGATATTTTCATTGTTGGTTTCCTTTTTTATTTTTTCAATCGGCGCGTCAATCAAAATGTAAAACTCATGGCCAATGTTTTTTATTAAATTTTCGTACTCAGCATGAACTCGCTTGCTGTTTACTCCCACCTCAAACACTGACGCAATAATTTCCAAAAGAGGAACAATATATTTGTGTGGAATAAACTTATCGGGAATATTTTTTTCCTCGCGGTCGGCCAGATCCTCCACCCGATGTAAGACACCGACCGTAATTTTCTTTTTACATTTCGGGCACAGATAATTTTCTTTTTTCGTTTGCGCCGAAGTCAGACACACAGCGCATGGCGCGTGTCCGTCAAAATGATACTTGCCTTCTTCGGGAAAAAATTCAATCGTGTATTTGAATGTTTTTTTATCGCCGGTTTTAATCACCCTGCAAATCTCATCATAGGTGATTTCCTTTTCATTATTAAATTCAAAAACATTGGCTTCACGTCCAAGCTTATCCAAACTATGCGCGTCGGAATTTGAAACGAGTGTGTATTTGTCCAAAGCGCTCCACAAATGATTCATGGCTGGGTCGCTGGACAGCCCTGTCTCCAAAGCACAAACGTGGGGCGATAATTCTTCAAAACAATCTTCCAATTTATCATAACCGGATTTGGAACCGAAAATGGAAAACCAGGGCGTCCAAGCATGCGCCGGAATGAGCATAAATCTTTCATCAATTTCCAATAATATTTTCAACACTTCCTTGGCCTTGAGGCCTAAAATTGGCCGGCCATCAGAACGTAAATTACAGCCAAGGTTAGCCAAATATTCATTAAGTTTGGCTACAGCCGAGATATTTGGCGCGAGAACGACCAAATGTAGGCGACGTGTCGCGTCTTTATCTTTATAGATACAGGATAGTTCGGTGGAAAGAATAAAACGGGTTTCACGTCCGCCCGAGGCGGACGATGTGGCATTTGCGCGTTTAAGCCGATATAACCCAGAATCAGCTATTTCTTCTAAATTATCTTTAATATGCTCAAACCACATCGGGTGCGTATAATCACCGGTGGCGCAAATATCTATCCCCTTTTTGACGCAGGCGGAGGCAATTTTGGGCAACTCCAAATCCTTACTGCACGCGCGCGAGTATTTAGAATGAATATGTAAATCAATGATTTGTTTGACCATATTGCGCAAAATTTTTGTACGTGATAGGGTAATTGACGGCGTACCATTATTAAAATATTACACTGATACAAAATTTAACGCAAGCATGTATGATTTGCCCAAAAATCGCGAATGAATTGAATAAAATAGCCGACAAAAAACAAGCCGTGCACCTGCGAAGATTCTTCAAGACCGGCAAGGGGCAATATGGCGAGGGAGATAAATTTTTGGGTATCAAAGTGCCCCGTCAACGTGAAGTGGCGAAAAAATATTTCCAAGAAATTACGCTTGAAGACGTAAAAAAATTAATCGCGAGTCCGTATCACGAATTCCGTTTGACCGGATTAATTATCTTGACTTATAAATTCCCCAAAATTAGTGAAGCAGATCAAAAAAAGATTTTTGATTTTTACCTCAAACACACCAAACGGATAAACAATTGGGATTTGGTGGATTTATCCGCGCCGAATATTGTTGGCACTTGGCTTTTGGATAAAAATCGGAAAATACTGTATAAATTAGCCAAATCCAGAATTCTTTGGGAACGGCGCATTGCCATGCTCGCCACTTATGCTTTTATCCGCGCCGGAGAATTTGATGACACATTAAAACTTGCCGACATTTTGCTGAATGATAAACATGATTTAATGCACAAAGCGGTCGGTTGGATGTTGCGCGAGGTTGGCAAGCGCGATAAAAAAGTTTTGACGAATTATTTAAAACCGCGTTATAAAAATATGCCACGCACCATGTTGCGCTATGCCATTGAAAAATTTTCGGAGGGAGAAAGAAAATTTTATTTGAGTAAATAATTATGACTTATCAAACTCCCGCCGGCATGAAACTCAAACCAGAAGTAATTATTTGCAATCCTGAATCATTGAAACAAACCATAGACAATATGCGCCTAGACGGCGCGGAAAAATTGCATATTTTAACAGATTTTGATCGGACCTTGACGCGAGCATACGATGACGAAGGCAACAATTTTACTTCCATTTTTGCCAATTTACGCCGGGACGGCTATTTAGATCCTGAGTATGTTAAAATCAGCCGAGAACACTACGAGAAATATTATCCGATTGAAATTGACTACAACCGCAGTTTTGACGAACGCGCGAATTATATGCGCGAGTGGTGGGACGCGGCCCATGCCGACATGATTCAGTTTGGAGTTACCAAGACGCTTCTAGACCGGGTTTGCGCCGAGCATCCGTTATTTTTCCGCGACGGCGCGCTTGATTTGTTTCGTGATACATTTGCCAAAAATATCCCATTCGTAATTATGTCAGCCGCTCCGGGCTACATGATAAAACGTTATATCAATAATTTTGACCGCGTATACGACAATATCTTCATTGTCGCCAATTGGTATGAATTTGACGCCAATGGCAAAATGATTGCGGCCAAAGAGCCGGTGGTCCACTCACTGAATAAATACGAAATTACTTTGGAATCCCTGCCGATTTTTGACGAAATAAAAAAACGCCCGAACGTAATTCTCATGGGCGATGGCATTGATGACACGGGCATGGTTACCGGATTTGATTATAACAATTTAATCAAAATCGGATTTTACAACCAAATGACCGACGAACACTTGGAATTATACAAACAAAATTTTGACGTGGTGATTACTGGTGATGACGGCATGGGGTATGTGAATGAAATTTTGGCGCAAATATTAACTTAAAAAGGCGCTTTTATTTTCACCTCTTTTACTTCATCACCAGTCGCGGTTTTGAAAGTAATTTTAGTGGCGCAAAGCGCGATCTCCCCTGCCCGATACAGCATTCCCGCGCCGTATTTTTTGTCCCCGACAAGCGGATGACCCAGATGGGCAAACTGCGCCCTGATTTGATGATGCCGACCGGTTTTCAAGTCAATTTTGAGCAAAGAGTTTTTCCCTTGTGTTTCTTCCACTTCATAAGACAACTCGGCTAGTTGCGCGTCGCCTTTGGGAGTATCAAAAATTTGCGCTTTGTTTGTTTTTTCGTCATGCAACAAATAATTCTTTAGTCCGCCTCGGGCGGATTTTAGTTTTCCCTCAACCAACGCGTGGTATTCTTTTTTGAATTCATGATTACGGATTTGCTCGGACAAACGCGAAGCGCCTTTTGATGTCTTGGCAAAAAGCACAATACCGGAAACCGGCCTGTCCAGACGATGAAGCAAACCGAGAAATACATTTCCAGTTTTTTTGTATTTTTCTTTTAAATATTTTTTAACGTCGTCCATCAAACAAATATCTCCAGTATTATCCCCTTGAACTAAAACACCAGCCGGTTTGAATACGGCGATAAGGTGGTTGTCTTCATAGAGAACTTTGAGCATAAATCATTTTTTCCACCGTGCGTAAATTCCGCAGGGCAAAAGACGCTCGGTATCGCGTTCGCGGATAGTGAGCGCGCCTTTTTCAATCTCACCAACATCGCCCATTAAATCTTTCAACGCGTTTTCATAGGCAATGGCCGAATAGCCCGAAGCATAACCATTGAGCAAAACAAAAGCCGGCTTATCCGAGAGAAGTTGTTTGCATAAATCCAAAAATTCTAAAAAATTTTCTTCAATCTTCCACATCTCGCCGGTTGGACCGTGGCCAAAAGCCGGCGGGTCCATAATGATGCCATCGTATTTGTGCCCGCGTTTGATTTCGCGTTTCACAAATTTTACCGCGTCATCAATAATCCAACGAATCGGTTTGTCCTGCAGATTATTTAATTCCGCGTTTTCCCGCGCCCAAGTGACCGCCGCTTTGGAACCATCCACATGGCAGACCTTGGCTCCGGCCTTGGCGCACGCCAATGTCGCTCCGCCGGTATAACCAAATAAATTCAATACTTCCAGGGGTTGTTTGGAGGCTTGAATAATACCTGACAACCAATACCAGTTGCTGGATTGCTCGGGAAAAAGTCCGGTGTGTTTGAATGAGGTCGGTTTGACCCAAAATTTTAAACCTTGCAATTCCACTTCCCACTTGGCCGGTACACCCGGTTTCAATTTCCACTCGGTTGCGCGCCCATCGCGCAAAAATATGGCATCGGCTTTTGCCCAATCAGTTTGTGGTAATTTCTTTTTCCAAAGCGATTGCGGATCAGGACGCGACAAAACATATTTACCGTATTGTTCCAACTTTTCTCCGTCACCCGAATCCAAAAGCGCGTATTCCGCGTCCGGGCAAACTGCCAGGATATTCGGATTTTTCATTTTTATTCTTTCGCAAAGCATATGATTATTTTAAATTAAAATTCCATTCTAAATTCTTTGCCATATTCCACGAACCCGCTCGCCAAATACCAGGCGTGAACTTCTGTCCGGCTGTTTCTACTGTCCGCAATTAGTTTATAACATCCGCGCTCTTTCGCTTCATTGATAATCATTTTTAAAAGTTCACTGCCAACTCCGCGGCCACGGCATTTGTCGCTGACAAACACATCCTCCAATAAACCATATGGTTCTTTGTGCAAGTCATTAAAAATTATATACAAGTACGCATGTCCCAGTTCTTCGTCGTTTTCCCTAGCCGTCATGCGGACAGCATAGCAATCTTTTTTAATTTCTTTGGAATAATTCATAACTAATTATTTTCAGCAAAACACGATACGCAATTAATACATATAATGATGCTACAATAGCAGAAAATGGCTCTAAAATCAAATTATTAATTAACCTGCTAACTAGCGAAACGCGCAGTAAATTTTCTTAAATAAAATATATTTCGCAAATTGCGACAAAAAAACGCGCTCCCGAGGGAGGCGCGCGAAAGGTGCAACACATCAATCCATATGGCGGAGAAAAAATTCTTCCAAACTCATGGGCATGACTGCCACATTTTTATTCTTCAGACCGAACAGCGGAAGAATCACGGCCAATGCGGCAATGATTGACCACGGGGCGGAAATCCACACCGGTTGCTCGGTGGCGTATATCCAAATAAATATTGCCAACCCGATCGCAATCGGCACAGAACTGACGCAGAGCGCGCCGATTATTATCACCAACTGATAGACGAACCAGACCACAATTTTTTTGAATGAGCGCATGATTCCCTCCTCGGTTTAGTTTGGCAAAATACTACTATAAATATTATAAAAAGTCAAGATTGGTAAAAAATAAGACCGGCCACATTGCTGTGCCGGTCCCCGTCGATTTTTGTGCTGCGCCGACGCTGGCGCTATATAATGAGCATTCTTATTCCCTTTCTTGTTGTCGCGTGCGGGCGCGCCAACGTTGGCTGACCCGCTTTCGTTGTTTGCGAAAAACTATTTTTGTCCTTGCGCCGTTTTTCGCTGAAGAGCGCTTACCACTCACGGAGCATGGGCACCATCCTTTCTTGTTCAGGTTCGGGTTTTTGGGACGCGCTAGCCGACCTTCTTCATGATGACGATGTCGCCGACCTTGGCACCCGCTCCGCCGTCCGAGAACCGGACGAGGTTGCGGGCCTTCGCGGCGATCTCGCGCCGCTTCGCCGCGGCTCGTCGGGCGTCGCGCGTCTCGAGGCACTCGCAGGTCTGACCGTAACGGTAGACGTACGAACGCCGCTCGTGGCCCACGGGCTGCTTGACCTTCACGATCTCGTCGGCGCAGGTGCGGCAGATCACGTGATTTATGAGGTCTGCGGTCTCCACCTCTCGGCCGAGCTGCTCCATGATGACCTCCGCGTGCGGGAGCCATGCGGTCTCCGGCAGCACATGGTTGATTTTGCACATGGTGCAGAGGATCGTGTTGTCGTTGCCAGCCTTACCATTCTGTTTATCTTTCTTGCTC
This sequence comes from Patescibacteria group bacterium, assembly GCA_041651015.1. Classification (GTDB taxonomy): domain Bacteria; phylum Patescibacteriota; class Patescibacteriia; order Magasanikbacterales; family GWA2-37-8; genus JAPLWQ01. The sequence continues at coordinate 189,987 of JBAZKA010000002.1, read as the reverse complement.
ACTGTTTCCTCCTAGTTGTTGCTCAAACGTCCGATAAAAGGCCGGTGTTATTTATTTCTATAGACAGATCAATCAGATGCTATCTCTACACCCTGACCCTTTATTCGACGTTTGAACCTTTGTAATGTGCGGGCAAATTTTTCAGCTTAACGGATAAGTATAGCATATTTTGGAGGTTTTGTCAAGGGGGTATGGCCCAAAAATTCATTTTTTAGCTAAAATAAGGGATTTTATCCCCACTTGCCAAAAACCATAATATCTGCTACAATAGCCACGTTTTGTCGTAACAAAATACAAATTATCACTTACTAAATACCAACCATATGGGTTTACCCGGACATAGACGAACATCGTCACACAAACGCCGCCGCGCCGCGCATTTTGCTTTATCGGACAAGACATACAATCTTTTCCCGAAATGTGAAAAACCGGTCAAGCCGCATTGCGCTTGCGGATTCTGCGGCACTTACCGCGGACGTGAAGTCATCAGCGTTAAACGCGCCACGGCTCGCGCCGCCAAAAAGGCCAAGAAATAATCTTTATAATATGTCCAATCGCCATCTGGCGAGAACAATCGCCATGCAAACTTTGTTTGAGTGGGATTTCCGTGGGAGCGAAAACGACCGCTTGCCGCAAATTCTGGAACATAATTTCCAAGAATTCGGCGACGGACTTTCGGAAAAAGAATTTACCGTGGAGCTTATTAATGGCGTCATCGCCAACATGAAAAAGATAGACAAGGTAATTTCCGAATACGCGCCCGATTGGCCGATTGAACAAATTACCGTGGTGGACAGAAATGTTTTGCGCCTCGGAGTTTACGAATTAGTTTTTGCTAAAAACGTTCCGCCCAAAGTGGCGATTAATGAAGCGATTGAGCTGGCCAAAGGATTTGGCGGGCCGTCATCTGGCAAATTTGTAAATGGAGTGCTCGGCGCGATTTTCAAAAATCTCCCGCCCGAGGAACAAGCCGCGGCTCAAAATACCGAACCGGAAAAAACGGAAACTAAAAAAGAATAAAAATATGATGGCAGAAAGACCAGAAGTCATAGCCAAAGACTTCCCCGCTCTTGAGAAAAAAATGGGGACATCGTTCAACGATCCGGATTATTTGATTCAGGCATTTGTTCATCGGTCGTACTTAAACGAGCATCGCGACTTTCCGCTCATGCATAATGAGCGTTTAGAATTTTTAGGAGATGCCGTGGTGGAACTGATTGTCACAGAATATCTGTTCAATGAATTTTCCAATCCCGAGGGCGAATTGACTAACTGGCGCGCCGCGCTCGTGAATGCCAAAACACTCGCGAGCATTGCTTACGAAATCGGCATGGAGCCATATTTATTTTTGAGCCATGGCGAAGCCAAAGACGCCGGCACCAAAGCGCGCGACTATATCATGGCTAATACGATTGAGGCCGTGGTCGGCGCCATGTATTTGGACGGCGGATATGAGGCGGCCAAAAAATTTATTTTACAATGGGTGATACCGAAGTTGCCATACATTTTGGAAAACGGTTTATACATGGATGCCAAGAGCCGATTCCAGGAATCGGCCCAAGAAACTGTCGGGCTGACGCCGAACTACAAAGTCCTCGGCGAAACCGGACCGGACCACGCGAAAATATTTAAAGTCGGGGTTTATCTCGGCAAAGAATTAATCGCGACCGGCGAAGGCATGAGCAAGCAAGAGGCTCAAACCGAAGCCGCGGAAATGGCTTTACAGGCCAAGAGCTGGAAAGGTCCGAGCACACGTGTAATTAAACGAAGTCCGGGCGATCCGTTATAAAATTTACTTACAAGGCGACTCATGCAGAAATGCAACGGGTCGCCCCCTCACCCAGAAATTTTTTTCAAAAAATTTCTGGGTGAGGGGGTCGCTAGCTCAGTTGGTAGAGCAGGTCCCTCTTAAGGACAAGGTCCAGGGTCCGAATCCCTGGCGACCCACAAAGACCCGCGAAAGCGGGTTTTAAACGCCCTTGTCGTTCAGCGGATAGGACACTAGACTTCGAATCTAGTAACGGGGGTTCGACTCCCTCCAAGGGCACTGAGTTTCGCAAGAGGTCTTTTCAGCAACTTTTCAATACCCGGTTTTGCGCTGTAACTAGCGACAATTCCGTTGTCCAAAACCAGTTCGGAAAACAGGGTTGTGAACAAGTGTCGCTTTTTCTGACTATCGGCGTTTTCTAATGCAGACTTGGCGGAAATAATGAGTTCGGAAAAATTCAGGACTGTCTCTAATTTTGTCTGCTCATCTACCTCGATTAAAGTCGTGGCTTTTGTTTTTAGACTCCCAAGTTCGACACGCAATTGTGCCATTTCTTTTGAAATCTCATTTGGCGTGAATGCACGCTCTCTGAGCAGGTCTATTTTATTGTCTTCAAGATACTGAAGATCACGCATCAGTCGGTTGCGCTGTTTTTCGTAGATCAGTCCTGTTTCATTTCTCTTCGTGTTCGCTTCAGCGAAAAACTGCGGCGCATTTTCTTTTATACAAGCCGTTTCTTCTTCGGAAAAATGAAGGCGGCCGAGCAATTTTTGGAAAACCGCGTCTATTTTCTGCTCGGAGAGATTCCGTGTCGGATTACCGCAGGCGCCGCGACAACGTGCGCCGTAGTAGACATAAGTCTTCTGAAGATAGGGGGAATAGCTCCGACCGCAAGAGCAGCGGATCAGGCCGCGATAACAGAAGGGCAGTTCCTCGGCGTAATGGACAGAGGTCGTGCGCTTTCTGTGGACGAGTTGAACATGATCAAAGAGCTCTCTAGAAATGAGCGGCTCGTGAGCGCCAGGGTACTCAACGCCGTCGTGGCGGAGAAAGCCGGCATAGAACGGGTTGTGTAGTAGCAACTCAATCGTTCTCGGGAGAACAGGATGAGCCTTTTCTCCTTCGGGCGATTTTTTCTTTCTGAGCTTACCCTGGCTGGTGAGTCCTTGCTTCTTCGCCCACTGCGCCAATTGGGCGATGCTCCACTCACCGGTGGCGTAGAGCTCAAAGAGCTTCTTGACCACAGGAGCACGCGCAGGGTCGAGCGGCTTGTTCCCAGACCCTCTGTTTAAATATCCGATTGGCGCTTTGCCGAGGCGCTTTCCTTCGAGGCGCAGCTTAGCAATTGCCAAGGTCACCTTTTCGGAGACATTGCGCGAATAGAAAGAGGCGAATACACCATCGATGGCCATGTGAAGGGCGCCAGAACTGGAGTTGTCGTATGTAGCGAGAACAAATCGGATGTCGACGCCGCGATCATGAAGATATTTCGCAACCGCATCGTCGTGCGGATTTCGAGACAGGCGATCCCAGCAAAGGCAGATCACTCCTTTGAATTTTCCAGAGGCCAGAAGCGCGACAAGTCTTTGAAAGCGAGGCCGGTCGATATTGTACTGTATCGAGCCATCTGGTGAGATCTCCAACCCGGAGGTTTTGAACGCCGTATGACTCTCTTGAACGATGCCGTTGTCACAAAAATCGTCTTCAGCGTAATCGGCTATCCGCAGGCCAAGGTCGGCGGCGAACTTCCGGCAGTGCATCACCTGGTATTCGATAGAGTTCTTCTGATGCTCTTGGTCATCAGTGCTTTTACGAGCATAGATGAGATATTCATGTGCGGTTTTAACGAGTTCGGTTGTCCTCATATGGAAATGAATTTACTGACTTATTGTTGTTATTTGGCTGAATGAATACCCCGTCTGCGAGAGTATAACCCTTGCGTAAAAGTCCTTCCGAGATATCTTTAAGACACCCTAGAAATTCGAGGATGTTTTTTATTTCTTCTTCGGCAAATACCGGAATTTTTTTTTCTGTTTGTTCGCTGGTTTTACTATATTCGGGCCGACAATTCTTGAATATTTTTTGCATATCCGGATATTGTACTCCTCAGTTCTGGAGTGGGGAGGGGCAGAAACGGATATCTTATCTATTATAGTGAACAATTACTTTTTTTACAACTTGAATTAAATATCTCGCTTCTTTCTGCTATCTTTTCCCAATACTGTGTTCCGCTTTTTTTACTACATGGCTTCCATCCTTCTTCAAACTTACAGAATCTAATCAAAGCCAAGGCGCCTTTGTAATTCTCTTTCATTTTTTGTCGTGGATAAACAATTCCAGACAATTGATAACTTCCGATCCAAGTATCATCGTCAATTCTGTAAGCTGACAATTGTATTGGCAGGCAATATCCTTCCGTAAATCCAGCTCTGTTAGTTGTTTTACAGGAAACTGTTTTCTCGCTTTCATTTTCACTCTTTATTGACAGTCTCGTCAGATCATTGTTCTCAATGTTGACATTAGCTTTCGCAAACCATTTTCTACCTTTCGATTCCGAAACAAAGGCTATTATCCATTTGTCCTCATTTTCAATCCCGCCGTCAAGGTCTGAGAGAAAAAATCCTCCCTTTTCATCCAACAAAAGCAATTTCCCTTGCTCTGGTACTGCCTGTACAACACCTTCGCAAGATTCGACTCCTAGAATATTGGCTGCCAAATCGCACTGCGCTATTGGTTCGTTTTCTTTGTTGGATTGTGCCAAGTTTCGATTCAATAATTGTTTTGTTTCTATCTCCAAGATCCGTATAAATCCGTCCATGACACCACCGCCATCAGTTGTCGTTACTATATCTGCCGTAATAAAGCTCATGTCTGGTATGGTCTTCTTGCAACCTTCTTTTGTTGGCAAATTACTCGGTTTTGATAAACATCCCACCAGAATTTCTTCGGGATATGTGCTTATTTCAATATTTGCGGTTCCGCCCTTGGAAGCTATTATGACAGAATTTCTATTCAATTTGTCTCCGTATCTGCTCATCTCAGATTCCCCGGCCCATAAAAATGCGCCGGGTTCTTTGATTTCAAAAGTCCTACTTTGTTTCTTCCTAATATTGCCAATTTCATAGTCAACATTGAAGGTACCTTCTATCACGGAGCCCGGCTCTATCTGCATTGTTGAACCTATTACTATCATAGTCTTTTTCGGTTCCGCACCTGATGATTCTGTGGCAATCGCCTTCGTGTTTGTGTTTTCACCATCGGCGGTAAGTATCATCGTACTTATAGGAATTTTAGAATTGCCAATGGCGGGAACCAAGTAAGCTTCAGCGCTCATGTCTAAATGTGTAGCATTAATCTTGTTTCTATTCGTTATTTCATACACAACCACCCTTGTATAATCTGGCGGAATACCGTTTATTACAAAAACGTTTTTATATTTTTCTTTTCCAAACGTCTGTTCTATCTGCAATGACAAGTACTCTACGCCATTCATTACGTCGACCGCACCGCTGTCATTCTCATTTTTAAAGAGATTCTGTGGGTTATTCTCGTCTGATCCGGTAGCTGGATCTGTAATATTACCCTGGGATGGTTTTATATGAGGCCTATGTGATAATAGTTCATATATTGCAGGAGACAAAACAATGATTGTCGCAAGAGACAACAATATGTTAATTTTGTTGATGTAGCGATCTTTGAATCCTTGCCAGAGCGACGTTGACTTGGTGCCTCTCGCAATATTTTCAATAAGCTCATCACTCGTGAAAATCTCTGTTGCTTGAGAAATCAGTGCTACGAAGAAGACGGCTGCGCCAGTCAATACTGCGGTAAGTTTTCTCACGGTTTCAGGATCGTCTATCTTTAATTTCCTAACATAAAACTGAGTTATAATTCTTGAAGCTTCTTGGAATTTCTTCCTATCATTTGCGATTTTGGGATAGTGTTTTGTAAAAACCTCGACTATTTCTGACTTAATTTGAGAGACTCGACCCTCGGTGAGTTCCAGTTCTTTTGCTGCCGCTTTCGGGGATAAGCCTTTCCTACAACACAGGTGATAGACACCAACAATAGACGGGTTGCTCTTTCCTACAAGATCAAATATTACTGGTGCAAGAAAGTCGATAAAGGTTCTCTTGTCTTCATTTGCTTCATTTTGAGTTGGCGAATCAATCGAACATTCTGTTTCAAGGGCGTTTCGCTCCTCTAACCTTTTTTCTGATTCACGTTCTTCTACCAAATGTTTTATATATTTTTTTCTTTCGTCTAGCAAAAATCCAGGATTCTCGTCTTCATCTCCGGGCAATTCTTCTATCGAGTCTTCACTTCTTTCTTGTAACTCGTAAAAAGCCGAATATTGGATGTCATTAAATATTCTCTTGTATTCATCTTTCGAAAAGCTAACACCGAACTCGCTCGATAAATCAGAAAAACGTTGCAACCGATCGACTGCTTCCAAATCAGATAAAAACGACCGTATCTTGGCTTTGGCGTACAGTTCGTTTACGAACCGTTCCAATTCTAACTGTGAAAGCTTTTTTCTTTTTACTTTCATGGGATAAAAACAAAAGCTCTCCAATGGAGAGCTTGTAATGTCCGAACTTGATATTTTAAAATACGCGCTGCTGTCGCAATCTCACAATGAATTTTCAAGACGGTCAAGCCGAATCGTTTTTGTGATAAGATCACAAAGAAGACGGCAAGGTTCGCAGTGTTTTGTGTGATTAAGTAAAAGAGCTTGCTTTTCAGACAGAGGGCCGCCGTCAATAAACAGACCAGCCAGTGATAGATTAACATCATCTGAATCACATCCCATCCGTCTTTTGACCAGATGCAGGGAGATAATCTGTTCTTCTATAAGCTTTCTTCTTTCTTTAACCAAATCCTCTTTTGTTTTGTGGGGCACGATAGGCCGTCCTTTCTCGGCCCCACGAAAACTCCAGCCAAACGGCCCGAAGGGGCCAGTTGGTTGGTATGTAACTAATACCAAGAAGTGAACTAAACAAAGCCTACCAGAAATACCAATAATTGTCAATAGATAGCCCGTGCATCTGCGGAAAAACTAAAGAAACTCAAGTAGGTAGAGACAGATGTCGCCTGTTGCACGAATAGACCCACAACAGCAGACGACAGAACGCTTCGAAAAGGAGCATGAGGATCAAAGATGTTCAAATCAGCTAACACAATTCCAGAAGAAAAACAACGGAAAACCGTTTCAGATGAAACGGAACCGAAAGACAAGCAATTCCCTGACACCCGTAACATTACTTCGCCGCATTTCACGAGCACATCAGAGAAATCATTGGCCGAACTCTCAATGAGATTTGCAGCACGACGCAGCCTTTTACGAAAGGCGAATAACCCATGACAAGGCAAACAGCAGAAGTGTTGGTCGTGCAGCCCAACATCACCGATGCGGAGATGAACCAATCTCTCGGAAACTTTCAGGATAGTCTGTCAGATTGGCACTACTCGGAAATTTCAAAGAAAATGCGTCAGTGGTCGGTCTCTCTCTGGGAATGTTTTATACCGAGAGAATGGAAATATCGCCCGACGTCCCGCCCGGACTTCGTATTCACATTTAAAGAAGTGCATAGCAGGTGGCTCGGCCACTATCATTGCAACCGCAACGGATATGGCAATCGCTTTGAGATCGGTATCAATCCCGGCTATTTCCATAAGCATTCCGAAATCCAAATTGCGGCCATTTTGCTCCACGAAATGTTCCATGCTCTAGAAGAAATCACAGACACCGCGCCAAGTTCCGTGAACAATTATCACTCTTCGAGCATGCGTAAGGCGTTGGACGCAATCGGAATTCCCTGCAACCGCTGGGGAGCCGCGAAAGTCGAAAGCCTTGTCGTTGATCCGAGTCCGTTCTTGGATTGGGCGCAGCAGAACAATTTGAACGGCACTCGGGGCTGCTTCGAAAAGGACGAGACCGAGACAGTTATCTCCAAACAGAAGAGTCGCAAATGCTGGCATTGCAAATGTGGCACCAGAATCTATATCGCGCGCAGCGTCTACTTCGATGCCACGTGCAATGTCTGCAATTCTGTTTTCAGGCAAACCGCATAGTAAGGAGCAAGCAAATGTATGGAAGACGAAAATACAATCCAATCAACGAGCACCTGCTTGAATGAGTAAACTCAATGCAGAAACAGAAAGGAACCGGAAAGACAAGGAACGGAAAGCAGAAAGAAAAGAGAAATGAAAAAAGATCAAACAAATCAGTCAGAAAAGAGGGTTTGCGCCATTCTTGGGCAAGCGACATCTGGTAAGGACCTCACAATTTACACAGATGTCGACACTGCCGTTTATCACACACTCCGAGAGATGGGCATCAAGGTATTGGACGGCGAACTTATCAAGAAGATCATCTCGCCGTTCGTCGCCTCGGCAAAGATGCACGCCGCCAAATTGTTCGATGTAGAGAAGAGCGACCACGACCACGCTCGCAATGCGAAATGCGAACGGGCCAAGGCAAAACGCGAAAAACTGTCGGAAGAGCGGGAGGCCGCAAAGAGGGAAACCAAAGAACGTAAGGAGGGCTTGGCCGAATATGGAGAACCGACGCCCGAGCCCATTCCGCCCATCGTAGACGTCGTCATCGGCACCGCGGTCATCGCCGCCACCCTGGCAATTTCCATTCATGACGTGTTTTTCGTCGGCCGCCTTCGCGGTGCCGCCGCTTGGCTCGCCTCCGCCATCGTCGGTGTGGCCTGCGGCGGTATGGTGTCATGGGGCCTCGTCGCCACGTACGAAGCGAACGCCTACAACAAGAAAGCGCAGAAGATCGCCCTCGCCGCCGGCATCATTTTCTCCATCGCCCTGTTCCTCATACGCTTGGTCGCCGGCTCCTCCTTCACCGCCCTCATGCTGAGTGTCGGCCTCTCAGCCGTTGAACTCGCGATCGTGCTTTGGCTGAACGTCACCGGCCGCGGGCTGGAGAACCAGTATCTGGCGTTTCGTGAAGACAACGAGGAATACATGCGGCGGGTGAACTTCTTAGCCGCCGCCCAGCAGAATCTGGAAAAGATCGAAGTCGAGCTCGCCGAGGAAGAACAGGTCATCCACGAACACGAGCAACATTTGTTCGAGCGTGAAGACGCCGCCGCGCAGGCAGAGACCCTCACCGAAGCGGTCGAGAAGGTCGCCGAGGCCGCGGCCATCGCGGCCATCATGGAAAACGCAAACCAGATGCGCGGCCGTAAACGCTCGCGTTCAAGAAGCGAGGGATAGCCATGAAAAAGATCACCAGAACCAAGAAGCTGGTCTTGCTCGCCAGCATCGTCCTCGTCATCGGCGCGGCAGCGTATGCGACCACGTACTACCAGGAGCCGGCCGAGAAGCGCGCTGTCCACGCCCTGCTTCATGACGTCTCGAATTCACTTCAGAAGGATGATCAGATCATCCGCGCCTTGGTGGAACAAACGCTCGCCAACCCCGAGGAAGCGGATCGCCTCGACGTTTACGTCCTCAAAACCGGCAACCCAGAAACAAACATGGAACCGATCGCGATCAAGGAGTTGCACCTCGCGAATCGCGGCAGCGTCATCGAAGGAAACGAGGCGGCGAAGGAGGAGCACGGCAAGCTCATGGACGAGACTTTGGAAGCCGTGTTGCGCACCTCGTTCGATCTCCGCTTCTCTCCCATCGATTTGGCGGTCAGTAGAACGCTGGAACAGATGCGGGCCGCGGGCTGCGGACAGCAGGATGTCGCCTGCACCCTCTGGATCCGGAGCGACGGCATCGAGACCGAGTCCGAGTATTTCCTCCGCTCTTTCGAAAGGGGAAAAGCCTCGAAGAAGAGCCCGCCGCCGCTCGACAACACCGGCATCCAAGTCCGTTGGTGCGGCTGGGCGGAACGGATCAACCCGGCGGAAAAGAAACGGCGTAACCGCGCCCCGGACGTGCCGACGAGCGTTGCCATGGAACTCTGGCGTCCCCGCTTCACCGTTGGCGATGCAGTGGTTTTCTCACCCTTCTGTCCGAAAGACGCGATATCGCGAGGAGGCGTTCAATGATTGCCATCCTCCTTGTCGCCGTCGGACTCTGCCTTGTTTTCGGACTGCCGAAAGAGGCCAAGTCTCTCGGGCGCATCATTCTCGGGCTCATCACCGTCGTTACGGTGCTCCCCCTCGCCCTGTCATACTTCTCGTCCACGGCGCATGAGGGTGCATCCGCGATCGGCTCCGTAGACTTCCCCTGGGGCTGGGTGTTCTTCGGGCTCGTTGCCGTGGTCATCGTCATCGCCTACGTGCGATTCCGCGGACGTAAAGAAAACCTCTCCAAGCGCTTTCCGCCGCCGGCCACGTCGCTGAAACGCCGGGTCGACAAGTAAGATGATCCTGGATTTCACCAAGATGTTGTTCGGCAAACCGCGTCATTCGGCGGCGCGCGGCACCCAGCCTGCGTCGCCGGATGACGGAGTCATCATCGGACAGGCCGAGGACGGCTCATCCGTCCTCTGGCCGCGTCCTACGCTCGAACACTCGGCAAGCTCGCTGGTGCTCGGCGCGAGCGGCTCGGGCAAGAGCCTGATGTGCGCCGCCGCGTTCGCCGCCGAGATCGCCTCGTCCGACTCCACCGCCTACGCGGTTATCGACCCAAAGGGAGATATCGTGGCCGCGCTCGTCTCCGCAATCGCGCACATCGCTCCCAAGCGGCTCCGTGACATCAACTACCTGAACCCCTTCTCGGGCACGGGCTTCCCGTTCAACCTCTGCCGGCTCGAACTCGGACGAGACTCGACGCTCGGCATCCGGGCAATGCAGATCGCCGAGCTCGTGAACAACGTCTCCACTGCCGCGGGTGGGATCAAGCATCTGGGAACTGGCGCTCGACAGCTCGACGTCCTCGCGCATCTGTTGCTCAGCACCTTGGCATCGGATCACCCGGCGGCGAATCCGATCTGGACGCTCGACGCGCTCACGCAGAAACAGGGACTCAAGTCCCTGGCGCGCGCCACCTCGTCCGAACGCGCCCAGCAGTTCCTCTTGTCTGCACAACTCTCAGACGAGCTCCGTTCGTCCTGTGCCAGTCGGTTGCGAACCTCCTTCTCTATGACCGAGCCGCTCGAGCGGATGATGAGCACCGCTTCGTGCATCTCTCTGGACGATCTCACACGCCCCGGCGCTCTCACGCTCATCGACTTGGGCTCACCGTCGGGTGGAATGAGTTCGCTCAGAGATTTTTTCTCAAACCTCCTGTGCCGAGTGGTCATCGACCACTTGCTTTCGCGTCCGAGTCCGTGGAGCGGACATCACGTCCGTGTGGTTGTCGACGAAGCCCAGCTCGTGGCCAATGCGCTCTCGGACAGTGCCGAAGCCATTCTCACCACGGGCAGAAGCCGCGGGATGTCACTCACGGCCATCACCCAAGGCACCGTGCTCTTGCACAAAGCCGCCCCGAATTTGCTCGATGTTCTTTTGACGAATACGACGCTCAAAATCGTTGGGCGTCTATCCGCGCCTGACGCGGAAATGCTCAGCCGCGAGCGCGCGCCCAAGTCCGGCACGGATGAGACCATCGGCGCCGTTCGCTCCCGTTTCGCGGCGGCCGTGTGCAATTTGGAAGATCGGGCGTTCTTCCGCATCGTGCCCGGCGCGCTTCAACGTTTCCACTCGGCCGACGTGGATATGGAAGCGCTGCATCGCGCCACGGGCGAGCACGAGGACGAGATCACCGCGGCCAAGTCGCGCCTGGCGCTCCCGCCGTCCACATCTCGCCGCGTGACTCTCGCCGAAGCGTTTGGCGAGGAGCCGCGTTCGGGCAGAGGGAAATGTCGCGGCCGTCCGCGACAGTCGAGACCAACCTCGCCGACATTCGCTGAACAACAGAATGCGAACGCGGCGAGCGCCGAAACGAACGCGCCGGACAACGCGCCGAGCGCGGCTTCGCGTCCGCGTTCGCGCTGGGGTTGACCATGAAGAACGTTTTCAACATCGTGAAGTTTCTCGTCACCCTGGCCGCGAATGTCGTCGTTACGATGACAGAGATCGCGTTCTGGTTGCTCAGTGGTCTGCGTTTTGTCTTCAAGCTCATCGTCGGGCTGTGGGGAGCGCGAAGCGCCATTCGCGGCGGTGTCGTCACTTGCCCTCGCGGTCATGTCTTTTCGCTCGTCGGTCAGGTGTACGAGTGCACCTCGTGCGGCTACACCTACGAAAACTCGTCCATCCTGAAATGCGAAAACCCGGAATGTAGGGCGCCGATCGCGCCCTACGTGAACTGCCCGGTCTGCGGCCTCAGTGTGCTCAACCCGTTCAGGATCCACATATGACCGCGCGCTCACCCAAGCCCTCGCGCACGGGCCGCGTCCGAGTCTCGTCGCGATTTGAGATTCAGGAGAGAGACATCGACGTGCTCACGCTCGTCGGTTTGTGCGGCGCGATGTCCACATCGCAAGCGGCGCGTGCGCTCTTCCCGAGCGAAGATCGCGCCCGTCGGCGATTGCGCCGTTTGTTTGATGCGGGGTTTATCAACGTGGCCGTTACCGGCGCGAACAGCCCCAATCTCGTTTCGCTGACCAAGCGCGGACTGCGGCTCGCCGAGAGCACGCGTCCGGATCTGGAAGGACGATTGCGGCTCGCCGGCCCGATCCAGATGTCGACTCTCACGCATCGGCTCATGGTGGTGGATGCCAGGCTCTACGCGGCCGCGCTCGGAGAGAAACGAGGATCGCCTCTCGTCCGCTGGGCCAACGCCGGCGGCGCGCTCGCGGCCGAGATCGGGCTCGCGGACTGGCACATCGAGCCGGACGGCCTGGCCGAGTTCGCAACACCGGAGGGCGCGGTCTTCGTCGCGGTCGAAGCGGACTGCGGCACCGAGCCGGTGAAGTCTGTGATCGGCGACAAGCTGGCGAGGTATCTCGGCGCGGCCGAGCACGGCGTCATCGACGCCCTGTGGTTCGTGGTGCTGAGCGAAGCGCGACGAACGACAATCACGGAGTCGCTCGCGTCGCACGGGCTCGAGGAGTTCGGCCGCGTGTTCCTCGTGGACGAGGTCAACGCGCGACCGGTGCGGGAACCGACCGAGGTAGGCGGCGCGGCGGGGGGACGGGCCAGAGGCCCTAATACACCCGCCACCGCGATCGCGCGGAACCGCGAACGGCGCGGGTTTCCAAAGACGCGCCTCGCCGCGGATAGACGGGTGGATAGACGAGGCTCTGCCAGGACAGGGCGAGGTTGAAAGGAAAGGAACATGGATCGATCCGAACCTCCGAGTAGCCCCCGTTTCAACGCCGACACCGACGGCGCGAACGGGATCGTCGCGGACGCCGTTTCCGCCGAGAAGCGCGCAACGAGTGGGCGGGCGGGCGATGACGGAGACATTCTGCGGACATCGCGCAGCATCCCCGACTCCGGCGATGACATCGAAAAAGACGACTGTTTCGCGCGCTTCGAATTTCTGTCGATTGAAGAGACCGCCGAATATTTGCGACTCGATCGCAAGACCGTCTACGCGATGATCCGCCGCGGGGACTTGCCCGGAGTGCGTCGTTGCGGGCGAACCTTCCGCGTGCACCGCCCATCTGTGATATCTTGGTTCGCGGCAAAGCCGCGTCCCGTTCATCGCAGAGGTGAGTGATGAGCGTGAGACGCGAAAATCGCACCGACAAAAAGACCGGCACGGTGCGGGAGATTCTTTTGATCGACTTTGCATACAGACACGCGGACGGCCGCCGCGAACGCATTCGGCGCGTCGCTCAAGGCACGACTCGGCGCGAAGCCGAGGCCGAGGAGCGCGCGATTTTCCGGGCGCTCAGCGACGGCACGTACCGCGAGAAAGGAGCGGAAGAACAAGAAGAAATGCCGACGGTCGAAGCGTTCTCAAAAGTGTTCATCGAGTTGTACGCGAAGACCGAGAACAAGCCGTCCGAGGTGACCTCCAAACAATCGATGCTCCGGCTCTACATCCTGCCGGCCATGGGATTGAAGCGGCTCGATGAGATCAACACGCTCGACATCGACAAGATGAAGAAAGACCTGCTCGCCTCGGGGCTCTCGCCCAAGACCGTGAAGAACGCGCTCGCCGTCTTGTCGCGGCTCTTGTGGTACGCCACCGAAGTCGGACATCTCGAGCGCGCGCCGCGCTGCCGTTTTCCAAAGTGCCCACCACCGTCGTTCGACTACCTCTCGTTCGAGGAGGCGGAGCGGCTTCTCGCGACCGCAGCCGCGAAAGCGCCGCTGTGGCACGCGCCGTTCTTCGTCGCCATGCGCACCGGACTCAGGCGCGGGGAGCTGTTCGAACTCAGGTGGGGCGATGTCCAGCTCAAGGGACGATCGCCGTATCTGCGCATCTCGCGCGCCGTGGCCAAGGGCATCATCGGTTCGCCGAAGAACAACAAGGTGCGCACCGTGTACCTCACGCCGGCAACCGTTGCCGTGATCGAACAGTGCAAGCGAGCCGCGCGTGAAAATGAACGGCGGCGGGCGTACGAGGATGGCGGCACCGTGAACGACACAACGGACAGCGCGCTCGCGGCGCGTCGCACGATCGGCGCACAGCTCGTGTTTTCAACAGCAGACGGCTCGGCGATTTCTTCGAACAGCTCGGATTGGGCGCTGCGGCATGTTTGCGAGCTCGCGAACGTGCGCGAGATCGGCTGGCACGTTCTGCGGCACACCTACGCCTCGCATCTCGCGATGCGCGGCGTGCCGCTCAAGACGATTCAGGAACAACTCGGGCACGCCACCATGCAGATGACGCTCCGCTACGCGCACCTGTCACCGGAATCGGTGACCGACGCCGTTGCCGTCTTGGATGGCAACGGGGCGCGTGTTTACGGCAACAGTACGGCAACGGAAGGCGTGGTGAGTGTCTAAACCCCTGAAATCATTGTGACCCCGACGGGACTTGAACCACCTGCTCGAAGATCGCGGAAAGCCAGACGGGACGCGGCTTTGCCAGCAATTCCCGCTATCTTCGCAGATCGGTTCAAGTCCTTCTCGTACCGTCCAAAACCCTCAAAATCCGCCTCTGGTGGTAGACCCACGGCAACAGTACGGCAACGGAAACGGAAACCCCCGCGCGAACCCTCGGTCGCGGCCGAGCTGACCGCGACCAAGAATCCCGCTCCCTGATTTCCTACTCCTTCACCTCCTACGCAAACACCCAGTCGTTCTCGTTCGTGAACTCGTGCTCGTCTTTGATCTTTTCCTCGATGAGCGCGAGGCCGCGTCTCCTCACCTCGTTCTTGTAGGTGAAGAACGCCTGAGACCGGATCGCCTCGGTCGGCTCGAGCTTCTCCCAGAGCCCCGAGTCCGTCTCCACCTCCTCGCAGTTGTCGAGAATGATCTCGCACTCCCTGAGTCCCTGCTGCCAGGTCAAGCTCCGATCGACAAGGTCGTGCAAGAGCCCGTCATCGTCCACGGTCTCCCACTCGGCCTTGAGTTCTTCGAGCGTCATGATGTCGCCCGTGCGATCCGCTTTCCCTCGGTCGTAGAGTTCCATGACCAGGATGCGCGCGTCCTCCTCCAGGTAGTCGAAGAAGTCCACATAGTCCGGCCGGGAGCTGCCGCTGTACGGGACATGAAAGGCCCGGATGATCGTCCGCCCCTCTCCTTCCTGAAACTTCGGCAGCTCGTGACGTCGGCACTCGTCGATCAGGATCTCAAGCAAGGTGTTGCTCTCGTCCAGCTTCTCCGTGTTGATTCTCGTCGTCATAGTTTTCAAAATTAAGTGGAATAAAATGTATAGTTTAAACCGCGAGCACACCGGCCTACCGGCAGGCAGACCTACCAGCCGAGCAAACAGCCCTCGGCCGCGACCTCATCCGCCAAAACCGGAAGCTCGATCGGGTTCACGAATCTCCAGGCACACTCGCCGTGTCCGGTCTCTTCCAACGAGTCGAACTTGAACAGATCCACGTAGGTCTCGCACGTCTCGCAGTAGATGAAATCCCGCGTGCTCATTCTTTTTGAAAAAAATTGTTGAGTCATATTTTTAAACATTACGGAGAGCCTGGCTTGAAGCGATCCCGCACCGGTGATGAACGCCCGGGCAACCCCGTGTTCGCTCACCCGACCTTTGTCGGCGCAGGTTCGCTCCTGCCTTCTCCCTCTTGCTGCCAAGAGAAGCGAATCGATGCGGCACGCTGTCAAGGTGGAGGCGAAGCCAAGCGAGCACTACCTTGCACAGCCGTGCCGCCGATTCGCTAAAATACCCAGCAAGAGGAGAAGGCAAAAACAAAACACGCGCCAGTGGTGGCCGTGTTCATCCTCGCGATCGTCTTCGACAACATCCCGTTCGCCGACATCCCGATCAACTAAGGCCAGGGTTCAAAAGGGGCGGAGCCCCTTTTCAGGCTTGTTACAAAAAAGTTTCGCAAAATAAGAAAAAATGATTGGTACACCTGTACCCAATCTAAACATGACATGATTTCCATGGGTTATCCCGCTTTCATGCGATGCAACAGATGATTCAGTAAGCTTTCCCCCGACTATTCGAGTCTTTACAGGTCTTACGGTTCTTGTATTCCACCTTTCGTTTCTATTTGTTTTTGCTCATCTTTCTGTCATCTCCACCCTGTTTCTTCCCTGTTCCGACATTCTCGGGAGGGTACAGGTGTACGTCTTGACGACTTCTCCTCATCGGCTGTTCGATTATTTCGTAAAGTTCACGTTCGACTTCGGCAACACGAATGCTTTGGAAAAAATACAGTGAACAACTTGACGCGAACCAAACCGAAACGACTTCACACGCGTGCACGACCCGATGTCGTGCTTCGAAGTAAGGAGGGAAGGCTCCAGAATAGCCTGTAATTCGTTTTTAATTCGTATCAGATGTTCCCGTCGGAGCAATTATGCTGTGGCGGAATTCAACTGGCAAAGTTGCCAAAAAGAAGGATGGCGAAAAATGCGGAAACTGTCTCTGTTGGTAGCAAGTTTGGGAGTCTATTTCTTCTGTCATGACGCCTCGGCGCTCAGCGCGGAGGCTCGGGCGATCACCTTCTGTACCGCCGTGAACAACACCGATACTGCGTGTCGAGATGGATGGTACGTCACCTACCACAAAGGCAATAGTGCTACTCTGTATAAGAGAACAGATACAACCTGCGAAAACCCGGGCAATGCCGATTGGGCCTCATGCGAAGTCTGGAGCCCCATAGACGTGACGTACTATAATGACGTCCAGGCTGTGTCGTCATCATGCTGTTTTGTAAAGACATCAGCGGAGACCATCACAGGCGGAGGATTTATATTTTATAACACCGTCGCTGACCCACTTCCTCTTCCCGCTCTTCCTGTTGGCTGGACTCAATGGGGAGCTGGCGAAATCGATAGTATTGTGACCTGGACAGAGGGTTCTTCCGTCAACTATTGCACAACTACTGATACGGTCTATCAGGGCATCGAGTTTGAAGACGTTGATGATCATAATTATACTTCCGATATGGGCGTTATGGCATGCAAAATGACCGTGGTGAACACTTCGGGTTCTTACAAAACAATGGGCATTGAATATAGAATGGACGAATAACATTCAATGCAGCAACTTGGAACGGAAGCGCGTACACAAGCGCTTCCGTTCATTTTTCATTTTCTGCTGTCATTGACCAATTGGCAAAAGGCAAACAAGCGATGAATCGAAGATACCTCGTTGCAGCTTTGTTGGTGTCCGTAATTGCCACGGGAGCCCTCGTCGCCATCTCTCGAAAATCAACATCGTCACCACGAGAGAACACTTTACAGACGCCCCGATCCATGTCTGTGTCCGATGGGGAAATTTCTTCACAAACACCGGACAGTAAAAAAAGAGAGCTTTTTTTAAAAAAGATGAAAGCCGCGATGGTTTCGCCTCGCCCCGAGGAAGAGAAAACCGCTTCAGCGTGGGAGAATGTCCCCGAAGAGCTCGATCATCTTTTTAAACTCCAAAAAAATGATATCCTTGCCAGCGATTCTATGCGTGCAACTGCCCAACAATTTCTGAAGGACGCCAAGCTTGAAGGGACAGCGTTGGTCGAAGCCCAATGCGGTGGCGAAATATGTCGTGTGAAATTCACGCACAACAATAGTGACGATTACAAATCGTATCAAAAAGCAAATAGTATATTCCTCTGGTTCGGCGACTCCAACTATTTTCACGGTTCACCAAGCAATGATGATACATGGAGCAGCACGTTTTGGATGGGGACGAACGGCTACGAACTCCCACTGAAAGAGTTGCATGACAGACAAAAAACATTACAAGAATAACCGTACTCAAGACACCTAATCAGGTGGGTGAAGTCATGACGAATTTGCTCGTTCGTGAACAGCGTCGGAGACGGTGCCCGCCGGAATTGTTTATTGGGATAGTGCTCAGTTCGGCCATCTTGTGGCAACTCGCTGGCTGCTCATCGTGCTCGGAAAAGCACCACAGCGGAGCGCCCGACGGGGGCGACACGGATGATTTGATGGACGCCGGTCCGGATGCGGGCGCCGACGCCGGGACGGACGCGGCCGCGGACGCCGGGAGCGAAGACGACGGCGGGACGTTCGTTTCGCCCGGGCCGTTCGCGCTCGAATGGGTGGCTTGTCTCGGCGATCCGGGGCTCGCCTACGAGGGCGGTGTCGCCCGCGTCGTGGTGCTGAACGACGGGCGCATCGCTGTTGCAAGCCAAGTCAGATATCCAACCATCTCTTCTTTTTTGACTATTCTGGCGTCGGGCGGGGCGATCGCCTGGTCCGCGGACTACATCTCGGTCGGCAGCTTCGAAGAATCGCAGATTGGCGCGTTGGGCGTCGTTGAGACCGACAAGGGTGATCTCGCAATCAGTGGCGCGATATACGGCACGGTGACACTCGAATCCCCAAGTGGCGCCGACATTCAGTTGGCGGCCGTCGACGACGGACGGGACTGTTTCCTTGCTCGCTACAGTGCGGACGGCGCGCTCCTGTGGGCCATCTCGGTTGGATCGATTGATGGTGACTATACCGACTCGTCGTCTGACATCGTCGCGGCGCCTGACGACACGGTCATCGTCTCAGGATTCGTAGGTGGGCCGGCGGTGTTCGGCGAGGGTGAGTCGAATGAAACGACATTGCCCTCGCAGGGAGCATTTCTCGCTCGTTATAATGCGGACGGTGCGCTCCTGTGGGCCAAGGGCACGACCGGCGGGTTCGCTTATGGCTCGGGGTTGGCGCTCGTTTCGGGCAACGAGATCGTGCTGGTCGGCGGTATCCTCGACGAAACAGCGGGCGACACGGTCACCTTCGGCTCGGGGGAGACGAACGAGACGAAGTTCACCGTTGAAGGGGCGGGTGACATCTTCGTGGCGCGCTATGCGGTCGATGATGGGACGCTGCAATGGGCCGTGCGCGCTGGCTCCAGCGAAGGAACCGAAGAGTACGGATGGAATGTCGCCGCTCTTGGGAGCGGCGCCGTGCTCGTCGGCTATTATCAAGGGGAGGCCACATTCGGCGACCAGACACTTTCTCTGGACGAATCCGAATCCGGCTTCATCGCCGCGAGCGCTCCCGACGGCGATTTTCCGTGGGCGAAGAGCGTCGGTCTGTCCGGCGGCAACGACCGCGTGTACGGCGTTGCCGCGGACACGGAAGGTCTTTACGCGGTCGGCTTCGTGGGCGGTCCGACGGCGACGTTCGGCTACGGCGAACCGGAAGAGACCATATTCTCTTTAGAGTACACAGGACTCGAACACGCGTTCATCGCACGGTACGGTTTCGGCGGCGCGCTCGCGTGGGCGGGGCTCATCCCCTCGGCCGACCTGGAAAGCTGCATCTTGCCGAGCAGCGTCACATCGGTAGGCGCGGACGAGTTCGTCGTCGGTGGGAACTACAACAACAATTCCTCGGTGCCGGAGATCGCGACGTTCGGGTACGACGACGACGGCAATCCCGTGACGTGCGATGGCGTCCACGAGCATCCGTTCGTTGCGAAGTACAGGGTGCAATGACAACGCTGCGCAGCCGACAGGGGCATTCAAGTTGGTGAATGCGTCGGGACGAGAAGGTGTTTCTGGCAAAGTGGTCGCTGTGCACAGTCGCTGTCTTGGAGGGATATTGGATCGCTTTTTTTAGGAAATTTTGTCACAGAAAAAGGCACACCTGTACCGGCGCTAAAATGTCAATACATATAACAAGTTACGCAGTTTCTATCCGTCAGGAGGTGATGCTATTCCCTCTTCTCGCGTGATTTTTCCACCAGAAGTACTTGGCCGAGAAGACTCATCGACCCGTTCCTATCTATCTGATATTCAATGTATTTTCAAAATTCTCACCGCTTTTCTCCTTCTACTCGCACCGCTTCGCGAGGGTACACCTGTACGAGTTGACGGGCATCTTCGCATGGTTGCACGATGTAGATGGTGCTCTAATGAAAAAGCACTGAAAGGCTTTCGGGACGTTTCCACGACCGAAACCGCAACCGCCCATCTCGGGCAAAAAATGGAAGGTGCAAGATGAAGAAACTGTTCCTCATGACTGCGGCCCTAGGGTTAATGCTCGTCTCGCTCAACGCTAGCGCGCTCAAAGTGGAAGCCAGGAGCTTTCGCATCTGTCTTCTTCAGGATGCAGGAACAAAGGTTTGTACTACCGGTTCGATTTGGTGGGCATCAGAGGGGGATCTCGATCAATCGATTAGTCCATGTGATTATAGCGGCATAGGAACCTGTGAACGTTGGCAGCCTACCGGGCATGACACGGCGAACGGATACGGAGTGAATTGGACTTGCTGCATGGAGCTAGATTCCGGGGAAACTTCTCCTCTCTACAGTTTTCAAAATTACGACATTTGGAAAGAAGCGTGGACGGCTGCAGATGTAACGCAATTAGTAGGCAACGATGGTTTCAGGTGCACCGATGCAAATTACATTATTCAGGGCAGAACCTACAATGGCGGTTCGATATGGACTTATGATGATCAGGTCGCGCGCTGCGGTGCTTCTGCGTACAGTGGCAGTACCCAGATCGTGAAGGTTATTGAATACTGGATGGACTAATCGTAAAACACAACATCAATTCCCATGAAAAAAAAATTCCTGCTGATCTTGATGGCAGCGATAGCCATTGTAATTGCTATTTGCGTAGCAAGGGCATTGCCCTACTCGGCAAGATCGCATTCAACTGGCGTTCAACATAATTCTATTTTCACACCACAACGTCCCAAAGGTACGGTACAAAGCAATCAAGATAAACGCATCTCGGAAACAAAAGCGAAGTTGGTGGCGATTGCTGCTGCACAAAAAAAAGTTTTAGATGAGGAAACGACCGGGTGGGCCGAAGTGCCGGGCCAACTGGATACCCTGCTTTCCCAAGAGCCTGTCGACAAACCCGCTGGCGCGCAGTATAGCAAAGACGCGGCGCGATTCATTGTAGAAAACAAACTCATTGACACGGCGTTTGTTGAGTCTACCTGTGGTAAAACTCTGTGCAAGATCACCTATCAACATGCTACCACTGAGGCGTTTGTGGAATACCAGCGATACCTTACTTTCATGCCATGGGAAGGCGCATCGAACTACTTCACAGGCGAGCATGAACAGGATGGGTCTTATAAATCTTACTTGTGGCTTGGTCGTGATGGTTTCAAACTTCCGCTTGAGGAGATGCGCCGGCGCAACGCTACCGGACAATATGCCGAGGAGCAATAGGCGCTCCGCTATTCCACCACCACCGGGTTGATCGGCGCCACGCCCGTGCCGCCCATATAGCCGTATGACACGCCATCGCCAGTTCCCACGACGGACAGGCCCACGGGGGCCGAAGCCGTGAGGACGTGCGCACCGTCCTCGCAACCGGTCGTGTTGTCGGGATCGTCGATGACGACGTAGGCGACCTCCCAACCGCTCGAGCCGACCGCCGTGAACTGCGAGTCCGGGATGAGCCCCAGGCAGTCCAGCACCACGTGCGCACCCGTGGGTCTCACAATGGTGATGCGGTCATAGGCGAAGTCGAACACGTTGTCCGTGTTGAACACGTACCTGTCCAAGTACTGCCAGGCCGGCGCGGCCTGGAGCATCATCGGGTCGCCTTCCCTCCTCGTTTCGTTGAGGAAGCAGTCAGGGTAGTCGGCGCCCGTCATCAACTGATACGCGAGGAACGGTGCCTCGGGCTCGGTCGGGTCCGCGGGGCTCTCGAACAGGCCCTCGGCGTAATAGTTGTCCGACGCCATGAACTCGAGCACGTCACCTTGCTTTTCAAAGTAGTACGCGCTCCCCGCGGGATCGGGCGCCGGCGGGTCGAACGTCACGGCCATGTCGTCCGCACCCGCAATGACCCGCCAGACGACCAGATCCTCGTACATGCAGTTCTGGCGCGGAGCGTGCCGCGCCAATACAGAGCTCGTTCCCCACGCTGACAACGGGAAGAGTTGTTCCTCCAGGTGATCGCAGGCCTGATAGTACACATCGGGCACTGTGGCGCACGCGTGCCCGCCGAACACGACTACCGGCTTATCCGACCGAACGACGGTGCCTGTGACGTCATCATCCAAGATCGCTGGGCCGAGCGCGATTATGTCGAACGCGTCGAGCCTCACCGGCTCCGTCTCCACACCCGCCCCGTACGGCCCCGCGTCGCCGAAATCCGGAACGTCCGTCGAGGGGATAAACGAGACGTGCGTATCGTCCTCGATGGCGACGACTGTGACCTGGGAGACACTGGTCGGCATGTTGATGCTATTGCCCTGTCCCCACGCCGCGACGATGTAGCTTCTGCCCAAGCTGACGGTCGGTAAAAGTAGTGAGGCATCTACGCTGGCCTCATCGATGCCGTAGGTATTCCATTGATAGACGAGAATCGGGACGTCGGAGGCGAGGCGAAAACCGGCCCCTCGAGAGAATCCCTGCTTGTCGATTTCGTGCGGTGGCACCAGACAGCCCAAATCGCACGCAACGTCGATGACATGGAGCTCGCCGGGCGCCAGCGTCGCCGTGTAGATGGCGCTCTCGGTGCCGTCCCATAGAGTGATCTGGGCGCTTTGCACTTCCTGCGGATTGGAGACCACGATGGCGTAGGTCATGTGGTCGTTCTGAGAGGCGTTGTCCAAATCCGCCGCGAAGAATTCGCACCCAACAGACGTCTGCTGCTCCGCCGCCTCGGCGCACGTCGTCGGGATCGCCTCGCTCGTGAAGTCCGTATCGACGGTCTCGGATTCACTGTCCGCATCGCTGTCGGCATCTGCATCAGTGTCGGTGTCCGGCGCCGCGTCCGCATTGGTCTCGGTGTCATGCGGGCCGTAGTTTTGTTGAACGCCTTGACAGGCATTTAAAACAATCAACAATAATGCGATATATCCATTTGTAATATATTGATGGATATGCATTGATTAATCCCTCCGTCGAGTTCTTCTTGCACCAAGTTGAGTAAATATGTTTTCAAATTGGATCACCGAAACATATTCAATGATTACTCAGTTATCTCTGTTGAAAAATTCGCAAATCATCAGTGTGCGAATAAGTTGGTGAATATCGGTTATGTTGAGCTTCTCGTAGATACTTGAAAAATACTTTCTCACCTGTATTGGCGGTTGCTGTTGGCGTTTGGCCAGATCACTTATCTTGGGAAACCCATTGGCGAACTCAGTGAGAATTTCAATCTCTTTTCTTGTTAAGCCAAAAGAGCGCAGATAACCAAGATCGGAAACGATCTCGGGCAAAGAACGTTCTTTCGTGACACCACGTTCTCCATTCAGCAGCCGTCTCACTTCTTTGGAGAGATCGATACACGGTCCTTTGACAAAATAGTCGACAGCTCCGGCACGTGCTGCCTTGAAAAACTGCTCCTGCGTTTTATTGCCGGAAAGAACCACAGGGATCGGCCCATCCGGACTTGGCTTTAGCTGTTTTATCAGGCCGATTCCGTTTTGCGAGTCTGGGCCGAGATCGAGATCCACGAGCGCAAGGGCAGGACGACAGCCATCAATGATTACCAGTGCGGTCGCTGCATCCGCGGTTGTCAACACATTGGCAAACCCGCTGTTATTCAGCGTTCTGCGAATCATTTGCAGAACCATGACATCGTCGTCGACAACAAGAATTGTTTGATCCTCAACATCGTATGGGTATGATTGGGTAGTAAATTGGGGCATGAGAATATCACCTGTAGACATAGTATGACGATTTTCAGAATTCACAAGAGGTACACGTGTACCCTTTAAATGCGGAAAGCGATATTGCAAGAGTGGTAGTTGCCGGTAGCCGATTAGAAACGGAGGCGAGTGACTCCCAGGGCCAAGAAAAACCGCTATCTACTTCAAAAAATACACCGTCTTGATCTTCGCGCCCTCGCTCCTGACCTTGCCTTCGGTGATCAGTTTTCTGAGCTGGGCCGCGAC
This sequence comes from Patescibacteria group bacterium, assembly GCA_041651015.1. Classification (GTDB taxonomy): domain Bacteria; phylum Patescibacteriota; class Patescibacteriia; order Magasanikbacterales; family GWA2-37-8; genus JAPLWQ01. The sequence goes on along the minus strand of JBAZKA010000002.1, from coordinate 165,941 downwards.
CTTGATGGATTCGGCCCCCACGGCGGAGGAGATTTCACCGACCCTGGTTCCCGGTTTCCCCTGCAAGAAGGCGATGACCTTGCCGCACAGGGCGACTACTTCCTCTTTGTTCATCCGAGTGCCGGACGCCTTTTGGGATGACCCTTTCCCGCCGAGCATTGCCGCCATCTCGCCCATGGTCATGGCGCGGAACCAGTCGAGCCAACCCTCTTCCTGCGCCTTGTCGCAAGCTTCCCCGACCGTCGTCCCCGCCTTCACCACGGCGGCGATGCGCTTCTGTTTGACGATCTTCTCCACCTGAGCGTCTCCGCCCAAAGCTTCGATCATAAGAGAAACCATTTCGCTCGAATACTTCTGACCTTCCAGATTCATCTTTTTTCTCCTCCATAAATGGGGTTGAATTTAATATGAGATAATTAACGGAATGATTCTTGTCAAGCGCAACTTGTTACAAATGTCGGAAATTGTTTGAATATTCAATATATTACCGGGAATCGGATTCTGACAGTCATGAAGATTTGGCGGAAAGAAACCGAGAATTAATGAGGAGCGGATTTGGGTAAATCATTCTTTTTTTGTTATAGACAGCCTTGAATCAGCATCAATTCTAGTTCTATAAAACAGTCGCCGGACCTTTATACTTTATTAATGTCTTTCTTCAGTAGCGTGCTTGCCTTGAATCCCACCACGCGCCTCGCGGCGATCACCATCGCTTCGCCGGTATGCGGATTTCTGGCGATCCGTTCACGCTTCTTTGTGATCATGAAGTTACCGAACCGCGTCAGCTTCAAACCTTCGCCTCGGGCGAGCGTCTCCTTCATGATCTCGAAAATGAGGTCAGTGAAGTCCGCGGCCGCTGCTTGCGTGGCCGCGAGACGTTTTCTTAAAATTTTTTCGATGATGCCTGCCTTGGTCAAACGCATCACTGATGCCCCCATGAAATGACCATCGTTGCGGAACACACAGACCCGCGACCGTACGCTACATGACGCTCGGCGCCGGTGTAAGCGCTGGCGGCGTCTCCACCATCGTCTGCATGCTGCGCTTGCACTTGTCGAGCTCGACGCGGCAGGTCTGTTCCTGCATGGTGCAGGCGGCGATCGCCGCGTTGTATCTGGCATCAACAGCGCTCGCCGTGGCGTGCGCGTCAGCGAGTTGCTTTTCTACGACGGCCTTGTCGCGCTCGAATTCCGCGAGCGTCATACGCAGATAAAGATAGCCGATACCGCAGACCGCGATGAGAAGTAAAAGCAACACTATCGCGAGACGTCCGTAGCCGCCTCTTTTGGGAGGAGCCTGCCCCGGTGTGTTTGTCGAAGGGTTCATGTTGTTCATCGGTTCTCCGGTCAGAGTATCGCGCAGATTTGCCGCATCGCGGCGATCAAGGTCTGCCGATCGTTTTCATCGAGATGACCGAGCAGATCGCGCCAGGCCTCGTCGCGCTTGGCCTCGGCGCTCGCCAAAGCGCTCCGCCCTTTGCCTGTGATGCGAATATTTACCACTCGGCCATCCTTGTCGTTCCTATTGTGCTCAACAAGGCCGTGCTTGCGTAAACGCGTGAGGAGCTCGGAGGTCGTGCTCTGCGAGCGAGCGATGGCCGAGAATATTTTCCCGACGGTCGCGGGGCCGTACGCGTGGATGTAGCGAAGCGCGGTGAAGGCGATGAGAGAAAGGGAGGACTCGGACATCGAGGACATCCGTTTGTAAAACGACAGGGTGATACGCTCCATTCGGTCTTGAAGCTCGTCGATGCTCTGAAGCGCAATGTCTTCGGTTGAAAGGATCTGGGTATCCATCGAAGTCCCTCCGCGGTCGCTTTCCGGAAATGCAGATCGGATTTTGGATCGCGTCCGGTGTGGAGAGCAAGGGCGATGACGATGAAATGAAAAATATCGCCGCAGCGGCAGTCGCCGATGCCGAAGTGGGCGATCGTCTCGGAAGCGAGACATTGATCATCCACAAAATACGGGTGAAATCGCTCTTCATGTTGAGGACGACAACACCGATATCGACTCCGATTCGGACACAAAAACTGAAGGAACACTGATCGCGTATCTCATTTTTCCAGAGGTTTGTTTTCGTATTCCGTTATTAGCCCTCGTCTTTTATGCGTATAACGATTTTTAGCTTATCATTGTCACACCTGTACCTCTTGATTTTCTCCCACGAGGTGCGATTATTATTCCGATGTTTGCCTTTTGGTAATTTCGTTATGTTCTGTGTTTTGCAGTGGTGGCATTTCCCACAATGGAAGAAAGGATATGGTTTCCGAAAATCTGCATGCGGAAAAACATATTTCTCAAGACGAACTACATTTCACATCCTAGTTGAAGTTTCTGAAGCTTGCCTCTTCCTCCCTGTTAGAAGCAATCGATTTATTTCGATTTTTCGCGTGGATAATTATCCAATATCCCGCTTTAGGGATGTCGGTAACATAGGAGTTCAAAATGGGGTACAAATCTGTCCAAGTCGTTCCTGAGTCCGGCGTATTCGGATGCAAACTTTGCGGTAAAGAAACTACGTGTGTTAAGGGCGAGCCCTTTCCACCGTGCCCCAACGGGGGCTCACCACAGGAACGGATTCTTGTAAAGAAAACAAACGCATAATTCCATTCGAGCACCACCAAGGAAGTTTTCACCAATGAAGGAGATAAACTAGTACGCGTGTTTATATATTGAATGACAACATCATTCCAAAGGAGGGTCCATGACATCATTACATGAAACTTTTCGCGATCCAAATTCAAGAGTTATGAAAACAATAGTCGCTGTTGATCTTACCGATTCCACGAGCATGAAAGAGCAACAGTCGGAAGCAACATGGCTCACACAATATGCATGGTTTTTCGATTTGCTTTTTAATAGCATCAAAGAGTACAAAGGCACAATAGTAAAGTTTCTTGGTGATGGTGCTATGTCAGTCTTTTCCGAGGATCATGTGGCGGAAGCTATCAACTGGTCAATATTTATTCAGGAATCCATGGCAGTTGCCAGGGAGCAAAACCAGATTTCATGCAGTTGTTCGGTTGGTGTGTCTTATGGTGAAGTAATCGAATTTGATGTAACCGAAGGAAGCAAGGACTATATAGGCACAGTAGCTGATAGGGCTTTTCGTCTTTGCAGTGCAGCAAAATCTAACGCTGTTTTTGTCGACAATGATACAGTAGCCGCTGCCGCGATGAATAGAATTTCATCCCGGCTCGGAAGAAACGTGTCTCCTAAACGAAAAGTTTCCGACTACCAAGGCAACGAGGAATTTGTCACAGCGAAAGGTTTCTCCCGTCCTATTGGATATTACGAAATAATGTGGGCGGCCCAAAGATATGGAGTCAGCACACCCTATATTACAAAAACGAGTCTTGGCCAGACCATTGTGTTGGCCAATACACCATCGAAACAAAACGATGAATCGATTAAAATCAGTCCCAGGGAAAATCAATCTGAAAACATCGAGTGGATAATGGGACGCATTTCTTCCTTAAAAGATACTTATGGTTTCATCTCAGGCCCCGGAGATGAAGATTTCTGGTTTAATCCAGACTGTTTGTTTCAGAATGGACTAGGAATAGAGGTAGACCAAGAAGTCTGGTTTATACCTGCACTTTCTCTTGCGAAAGGAAAAAGTCGGCGTGCTACTTATGTGATTAGATTTGGAGAAGTTCTAAGAGGGAGATTGGATACAGTTATAAAAGGTTACGGATTTGCATCTTGTGAAACGAAGGATGGGGGGACCAAAAAATTCTTCATTCTACTCGACGAATCCATCGCGTGGTCACGTGGAATGACCATCGACTTTACTATCGATAAAAATGAAAAAGGTCCCGCTGGTTACTATCCGATAAAGATCCAATGATTACTATCGCCAAATAAATACTCTGATTGATCCTTCGTTTTATTTACCCTGTCTGCACCAAATTCCAACGTAGCCCTTCACGGGCTCACCGTACAATTTTATCTCATTCGGACGAGAGAAGGCGCTTGTAAAAACCACATCATTATCTTTCTTTATGCCACTATTGTCAAACCATTGCTTTGCATCTGATTTTAGCATATTATGTGCAAAAACATATCCTTCCTTGTCAAGTTTCTCCGCGAGTTCTTGGTAATCTGAGTAAGAATTACAACCAACCACATCAATCCCATCGGGATTCTCAGAAAATCGATCGTGTATTTCCATAAGTATTGTTATGTCATTAATTAATACAGACTTAGCGTCTAATAAGTAGATTATCACAATGTGTCCAACACTGCAATAGCAGCTTTGGCTGAGTCATCCCCAGAACTCCCGGTCGAGCACGTCGTGCGCGAGATCCCGCTCAACGCGGTCAACCCGATGGACGGAATCGTATAGACAACAAGCTCCACTGCCTTTCCGCGGCAAAGAATCGAAAGACAGATCGGCGGGTGCAGACAGACAAATCAGGAAGGCGTTCGCCTTGAGGGGCATTCTCTTTCTTGTTCGGCGGCTCTACCTTGGGCTGAACGACGAGCTCAAGCCTCCGGGCGTTTCCTCGTTGTCTTCAACGACCGAAATAGTCGATGGCGGAGGGGTCCAAAGCTCTCCGTGCCACCGCTCGAGGCTGCCGATAAAATTAACGATGGAGTCTCTAATCGACGGTTCTTGTTCCGACCGGAACATGCCTTCGGAAAGCCGTTGGATCATGACCTCCATGGTCAGCTCCGGCTCTACGAAGCCTCCATTCCGGAAGCAGTCCCGGCAGTAATCACTCACCCGGTTGCCCTGGGCATCGGTACCAAAGTTCTCCGCATCATACATCGCCATGCCACAACTCTGGCACAGCACCGCTGATTTCTTCTCGGCCATGGTGCCCTCCGACTGACGCGAACGTGACTACCATGGATCCCGGTTGAGGCCCGCGCAACGGTCATGACCGTGGGAACTGCGAGAAACCGAGCCCGTAACGTCCTTGTTGCAATTTTTCAGAATTATAGGAAGGCGGTCGATTACAGCTATGGTATGTTCCGTCAACCGACTTACATGAGGCTCGCATGACCAACAGGATCGCCCAGATCTACGAGGTAGAGAGTGCCATCGCGCGCTCTCCCAACAAAACCGAGTCCGGGAGATACGCCGTCTACGTGCCCGGCGCGGTCGTCATCGGTAGCTACGACGACAAAGAAGAAGCACAGAATGTCGCCGCCACCTGGACGAAAAATATCTCCGACGTCGTGATCGTTGATCGCAACGATCTACCTCTCGGCGTGCACACGCTCAATCGCGTTGCGCCTTAATCCGCGCGGGTTTTCTCTTTTTCCCTATTGCTTCTCTTCCCCATCGCCACCATAATGGTCGTGAGTTGAAAGAAGACTCGATCCGGCCCGCAAGGGCTAGGCGGATTAATCACCCGCGACGGATCGCGTTGACTGCCAGCTCAAGACAAAGGCCTCTCGTATCCTTGCGCCACCGTGGCAGCGGAGGAGTGATTACCTTCGTTTGTGCGGATTGGGCGGGTGAGTTCTCGCGAGAGGCCGACTCATTCGCCCTTTTCTTTTTAAAGGGCACAGACGGAGGAGAGAGGATGAAGAAGTCAGTCTGGTTGTCCATGGTCGCGCTGGGGGTTCTTGCTATGACCGTCGCCGGATGCGGGAGCCTCATCTACTCGGAGAGCGGCGGCGGCAGCAATGAATACGCCGCTGCTCCCGGCCCCAAGACCTACGAGAAGATGTCGTTGAAGACCATCCAAGCCTTGCAGCCCAAAGGCAAGTGGGTGGAGGTTGAGGCCTCATATGGAGGCCAGCGTGCTGCCATTGAGCAACAGTATTGCCCCGACTCCATTTTCAGCGGGCTTCACGAACCAGGGAAAACTGCTGCGGATGGAGGAGCGCAAAGCGTCTTCCTTGAAATCGGCAAAGACAAATACTCGTCGATCGAAAGCCTATCCGACGGCGATCGCATAATCGTAAAGGGCTACGTCACTTCAGAATACTGCAAAGGGGCTGGAATGGAAGTCCCCATGTTCCGCTACATCTGGGCCGATTCAGTCGAGAAAGCGGCCCCAGATCCTGTCGCCGTTCCGTTGAAAGACGACTCGGCGGCAGCCGGCAGCGAACAGAGCGAACCAAGTCACGAGTAGTCGGCGGCATCGGCCGCTTTGAACGCGGGGGTCCTCGCACGTCCCGTCCGCCGGTGCCCCTGGATGGTCCCGGCATCGGCGGCGGGAGTGCGCCTTGAGAGATGGGACAACAGCGGGCCGTGCGGAAACACCGTGAACGCTCGTGCGCCTGAGGCGCGGCTCGGGGAGGAAGAGAAGATGTCGTTCAAAAGCAAAACGCGGGCTCGTGCCCGCGCTATGATCGTCTGTTCTTTGTTTGCGCTCGTTTTTCTGCCGGTCGCGGCATCGGCCGCGCCCGGATCGTTCTCGCTCGTCTCGCCGACGAACGGCGCCTGCGCGAGCGCCACGCCCTACTTCGATTGGAGCACCTCGTCCGGCGCCTCGACGTATACGCTCACGGTCCAGCCCTCGAGCGGCTCGACCGTCACCCAAACCGGAATCACCACGAGCTACTACACCCTGACTTCGGGGCAGGCGCTCAGCGCGTCCGGAAACGTCCACACTTGGAATGTGACCGCGTACAACACGGCCGGAGAGTCCACGACCTCATCGACGATGTCATTCTACGTGGACGCGACCGCGCCGGCGGCATTCGGACTGACGTCACCGGCCGACGACTCATGGAGCCAGAGCGACGACGTGGTCTTCTCCTGGGAGGGTTCTTCAGACACGGGCTGCGCCGGGCTGAAGGGCTACAACCTCTACATCGACGGGGCGCTCTGCGCGAGCAACCTCATTTCAACCTCGGTCGCGCTCAGTGCGACTTCCTGCGATCCGGCCGAGGGATCGCACATCTGGCGCGTGGCAGCGGTGGACACGGTCGGCAACACCACGTTTTGCACCAATACGACCACGGATACGGATTCAGACACGGATACGGACGCAGATACCGGCTATGAGACCACCACGAGTAGATGGACAATCAATATAGACAACCTGGGACCGGGTGGAAAATCACAGAACACGTACTCCGTCTCCGCCAACAACATCGCGCCGTCATACATGGTCGCCGGGCCCACTATTGAGGCTGGGGACATGGTCACGATCACCGCGTCTGGGACTTGGTGTTTCAACCAAACATCTTCATGCACATTGGGATGTTACGGCCCTTCTGGCACGAGCGGGAGCGATTCATGCCCGGTTCCCATCTGTAACTTCGGCTCGCTCGTCGGAAAAACAACGGGCGGGACTCCCTTCTGTGTCGGGGACTATCTCAAAGCGTCTGCGGGTTCGAGCGATACCAGATTGTTCCTCGGAGCAAACGACGATGACACATTGAACTGCACGTCGTTGAGCATCTCGGCGACGGTTGAAGTCGGCCTGCCCTACAATCTCATTTCGCCAGCGCTCAACGAGATCCTGGACACGCCGTCTCCTTCCTTCGCATGGGATCCGATGTCGGATGCGAGCGGCGACGAGTTCGTCACCTACGAGGTGCTCGTGAACGGCGCCGTTATGTCGGAAACCTTGGCGGAGACGAGCTGGACTTACGAAGGCACCCTCGTAGACGGTATCTACTTTTGGGCCGTGCGCGGATATGATCTCCTCGGCAATGTTACCGAGAGCATGCCGCACCGCTTCATCGTGGACACAACAGCTCCGACCGTGTTCCAGACTTCATCACCGAACAACGACGCCTGTGTCTCGCTCCCGACGCCCTCTTTTTGCTGGGGTACATCGAGCGACGCGAACGGGATCTCCAAGTACGAACTCTGGATCGATGGCGCGCTGGACACCGGCGATATCTCCTCGTCCGCGACCTGCACGACGCCGACGACACCGCTCTCGATCGGTGTCCACACATGGTACGTGCTCGCCTATGACCCGGTCGGGCATACGCGGCGCTCAACAGCCGGAAGTACCGGCTTGTCGTCGGCGACTGTGGTCTACGACGCACAAGCGCCGGCAGCGTTCGCGCTCATCTCTCCGACAAACGACGCGACTGTCACCACCGCCACGCCGACGTTTACCTGGGCCGCGTCTTCGGACGATGCCGAGTTCGATCACTACGAACTCTGGTTTGATGGTGCCCTTCTGGCCGATGACCTCGATCTCGGCGAGGAGTTCTACACGGCAGTGACGGCGATCGCCGACGGTGCGCACTCCTGGTACGTGAAAGCGTTCGATCACTGCGGCAAGAGCACACAGGCAACCACTTGGAGCTTCTCGCTTTACGAGGATTGCGAGCCCGGAGCCGTTGTCGCCTGTTCGGGGTTCGGTGTCGGTGAATGCGATCCCGGTACAAAAGCTTGCCAGGGAAACCGGACGTGGAGCGCCTGCTCGGGCATTGTCGGCCCGGCGGAAGACATCTGCGACTACAAGGACAACGATTGCGACAGCCAAACCGACGAGGACTTCTCGGTCGGTGTCGCCTGCGTGCTCGGCAAGGGCGCCTGCGAGACCGAGGGCACGATGATCTGCGTCGAGGACGGCCTCTCCTCTTTCTGCGATGGCGATGAGATAGAGCCCGCGGAAGAAGAGATTTGCAACAACGCGGTCGACGAGGATTGCGACGGCCTGCTCGACAACGGGTGCCCGTGTTGGACAGGCTACAACACTTGTGGCGGTGTGCTGCATGTCGGGGAGTGCCAAGTGGGTGTGCAATACTGCGAGACCGATACGGACGATGACAGCAGGCTCATGGACGACGAGTGCCTCTACGCGGTCGCCTCCACCGACGAACTCTGCGACGGTCTCGACAACGACTGCGACGGCACGACCGACGAGGGTTGTGGTTGTGCTATCGGGGCGACGCGCGAGTGCGGCAGCACTGTCGGTGAGTGCGAGAAGGGCGTGCAGACATGCGGCTTTGACGGTCGCTGGGGCGAGTGCGAAAGCGGCGTTCTTCCCGAGCCCGAGGACTGCAACGGGTTGGATGACGACTGCGACGGACAAGTTGATCAGTACAGCTACACCGGCACATTGCAGATATACTGCTACAGCGGTTCCGAGGGGACTTCCGGAGTCGGTCAGTGCCAAGGCGGTCGTCGTATCTGCTACAACCACACATGGAACACCGAGTGCTACGACGAGATTGTTCCGACCGACGAGCTCTGCGATGACCTCGACAACGACTGCGACGGCACGACCGACGAGGGTTGCGGGGACACGGACACGGGCTCGGACACCGACTCGGATTCTGACACTGACACCGACGCCGACTCGGATGTGGACGGCGATGCTGACACCGACGGCGATGCCGATACCGACTCGGACGCAGACAGCGACAGTGATTCAGACACCGATACCGACGTAGACGGCGACTCCGATTCGGATACTGACACCGATAGCGATGCCGACACGGACTCCGATTCCGACGGCGACACCGATGCGGATTCGGATACTGACGCAGACAGCGACACGGACACCGGTGGTGATGTCGACTCGGGCACGGACGGCGACACTGACTCCGACTCGGATGGCGATCTTGACTCTGGTGTCAACGACAACAACGGCAGTCAGGACGGATGCGGCTGCATGTCGGTCGGAGTGAGCCTCCACGATCAGAATATCCTGAGAGCATTGCTGTAGCGGAATGACGACTCCTGCCGCCGATGCCCATGGATGGTTCCGGCATCGGCGGCGGGAGAGCGCCTTTCGAGATGGAAACTGGAGATGCCGTGAGCGCTGAGGCGCGGGCGGCAAAGATAACCTGAAGAAAAGGTAAAGTTATAATGAAGAACAACAAAAAGCACCGCTCGGCCAAGCCGGCGGCGATCATTTTCGTTCTGCTTCTCGCGCTCGGCGCGATCACCTCGGGCTGCGTGGCACGGACGGCCGTGGTGTCGTCCGAGAATCATGCCTATGTGGTCAAGGGGAGCTACTTCGGCACGGACATGCTGTTCTGCCGCGCAACCGACGGCAAGCCCAAGTGCCGGCCCGTCGCCGAAGTGACGCGGTGATGGAGGTGACCATGAAAAAGAAAAATCTTTCTATCGCGACGATCGCGCTCATCGCCCTGACCACCGGCTGCACGTCCGTCACCTCGTCCATGCCCTCGGTCAAGGACGCGACCGGTGAGGCCTGGTATGTGAAGACCACCACGCTTTTCGGCCTGCCCGTGCAGACGCAGGTTTTCTACTGCCCGAATCCGGATTCGGGCAATTCGCCGACCGCGGTCTGCTCCGAGGCCGAGATACTGGATGAAGCTGCTGTGTCTACCTCAAGCGTATCTGCGGCCAACGGGGATATAGGGGCGCTCGCCCAGCAACAGGACACCGCGCCGCCGCGCTTCATTGACCTCAAAGAGGCGGAAGGACGCGTGACCGGCGCGGTTGAAGACGCGCTTTCCAACATCACGCTCATCCAAGTATCCGGCGACGCCGGTAAGACCTGGACCACGCTCAGAGTCAAGGATGGCGCCCTGGATTCCAAACGCGAGGAGCTGGATTTCCCGGTGCCCAAGGGGCTCTCGCCCGGCAAGTACCGACTCGTGATCCGCGCGAAAGACGCGGCCTACAATTCCGCGCTGACCGAAGTGGAGGTGAACGTGAACGTTCTGGCGGCACCACCCGAAGGGGAACCAGCGGCGAAGAGCGAGTGATCCCGAGAGCACTTTTTATAAAAGCTCAGCACTGGCAACTGGACCCCATGGGCCTCGCACCGCGGAGTTGCCAGTGCTAAACCTTCATATTCTCAATGATGCGATACCTGTTTTGTAAAAAGACAAAATCGCTTTTCATATTATTGAGCATTCGCAAGCTTCTTGCGGTGCATCTCAGGACGGTAATATTGTAATATAGATGGATAAAGCTATTTTTATAACAGCAAGCAGTTTTAATCTTTTATATTTTCAAGTGCCCTATGGTCTTTTCGATAGCGCTGTCTGGTATTGTAGTTGGGTCTTGACTAAATCGCGCCAAGCCCCAATGCTTGACATCAGGGTGACCATGTATTGTATTTGACATATGTTCCTTGTTTGTGATACACTTAATGTGTCTCAGTTCATGTCTTCCACTATGAAGTTCAACAATCAAGTCGTATTTTAAGACTGCTTTTATTTATCAACTGGACGAAATAGTGGAGGACGCGACGATTCGCACCTTCCGACAGTAAAATTTTACTGTCTGTACATTTACAAGGAGCGTGTCATGCCGAAAGACGTGTCATTCTTGGAAATCTCCAATTTGTTTCTCTCTTTGAACGTGGACGAACGTCGTTTTATAATCAACAATGGAGTGCTATTGAAATCCATGATAGGGAATATTCTTTCAGAAGAAAAGAAATATACCTTCGCCACTCCACTTACAGATGAGGAAGCAGTAACATTTCTTCACAGAAATGCTTGCTGTGAGCCTTCCTCAACCGTATCAGCCTGGAGAAGTTACTCAAGATCTGTGGATTACAACGGCCCTTGTTGTTGGCATTTACGCAAGGGATTCAGTCTGTTTGAAAACGGCAGTAAAACAGGCCCCTTTTGTGGCGGTCGAGTTCTTTTAAATAAGGAAGCTCTACATCAATGTAAAGAGTTATCTTTGCCAGCAATTGCTTTCTGGATTCCAGTCGTTGCTAAATCGAGTACTAGTCGTTCGTTTGCAGAACAGAATGACTATTTACGGATCTTACGCGAACTCAACGGTCTTCCAGAAGTCCATTGCCTTTCTTTAGGTTCTATTTCGGTTATTGTCCCTCTCGTTTTCTCCCATTTTAGAGAAACCGGCTGTCGAGCGCCCGACTCTCTTTTAAGTGTATCCACCGACGATAAATACTCACGTGGCCGAGTAGTGACAATTACTTTTGAGAAATCAGGTCTTCGTTGCAATGTATGGGACGGAAACAGAGACGATAATGTTGGATTCTTTCTTCTTGGTTTGAATCCGATCGATTCTTGAAATCAAAGGCATCGAATTCTTTCTCCCCAAGTTTGTTTTCTTGGGGATTTTTTATTCCACGACAGCTCTTCCATCCTGTAAATATCTATTTAGCCATTCGATTACTGTTTCTTCGTGAAGATGTCTGCGTAATACATTTGCTATCTCTTTCGACGCGAATACTCTAATCACAGGTGTTAACCACTTGCTTTCCGATACCCCTCCCCCGAACAACTCATAAATTCTCGACTTCTCAACGATCATGCCAGATAAAGTTTCTTTTCCACCGCTTGGATTTTGTTTTCTAACTTTTTCCCAACCAACACCAGATCTCATTTCTTCGCTCACCAGGTATAGTATAGGTTGCCCACGCATTGTTTTAGGCAACGCAAAATCAACCAATAAACAAGGCAACTTCGATTTCTCTAGTTGCTCCATTGATATAGCCACGCTTTTGTTTTTTTCTTCATTTTGTATGTATTCCTTAAGTTTTGCTTCTATGAAATCAATAAGCCCTAACCAATTATTGCACCGAAAGTTCATTTCATACTTTGATTCATTCTCGGTGTCCTTTTTTGTTGAGTATATTGCATCAAACAACTGTTGAACTTTCGCAATTTTTATTACAAATAATTCCTTATACAATTCTCTTTGTATCAACGACTCGGCCATTAATACCGCTTCGTCTTTCCCGGATTGCGCCGCCAACCATCTTATCAGTGACGATTCCAAATATGGCAAATTATCACGCAGCTTATCTTCAAAACGTTTTTCGGAAACATTCAGTGTTCTATTTTCAGCAAAGGCAGTGGAACCAATTTCATCCATTTGCATTTGCTTTTGAGTCTGTTTTCTCATCTGCGATAGGATGCTTCCGCTAGGGCACAAAGAGCTACCTCTTACAAACAAACTATTAGGGCGATATGTCTTTCCTTCCTCAATACTACAACGCCAATTCCATGCAATATAATTCAGCATAGCCCTGGAAGCACGAACTGTTCTATGTGCATAAACCTGATTGAACATGTTGTGTCGTGCTTCAATTACAGCTTCTGCAGCTGCTGCACCTGTACTCCAGAAGCCTAAACTGCATTTAAAGGAAGTAATCGTGGTTCCATCCCTTTTATTTGTATTCACTGTAAGTGCGACTGTTGCTCTGCGGAAAAGCCTCTCAAGATCTACTGTGTGACCATATTGAACACCTACATGTAAAGCGTCTCTTTGAAGATAATCCATTTTGTCTGCATCAACAGCACTGTTTAGAATACTTGCAGAAAGCTGCCTTTCGGGAAGTTCCCATAAAAAATCCCATTGGGCTTCGTCAAGATTCCATTTACGATAATCGAAGTTCTTTTTTTTGCCGAGAACCAAAACAACATCAATTCTGGTAAGATTCCATAGAGCCAAAATAGTATCAATTTCCTTTTGAAAAGCCAATGAACCAAAGTCCTTTTCCATAATTTTTGCAAAATAGTACCCTTGACTCAATTCTGGTATCGAATCTTCGAATTCATGCATTAAGGGAATATGTGATATATCGTGCCAGAGAGAGCTTAACAGTATAGCTCTCTGCCATTTTAGTGTAAGCAGTAGCACGCCGAGTGGATTTCTGCTATCTTTAATGATGTGGCGCAAAAGAACTGCGGCTGTCGCAAAAACACCTATTGTATGTTCTTTTCTTGTGTAAGAAGCGCCTGGATATACATGATATACAAGAGCCAACTGTGAAATACTTGAAAGGCGACGAACGGGCGTGGAATCGACAGTCTGTTGCACTCTATCTGGGAACGGCGCAAAAGACCGTGGTGGTAAACAAACGATTCCCTGGGAACTATCAAGAAGTTCCTGCTCTGTGAAACCATCCCCATTGGAGATAACGGCTTGAATGTCGCGGAGAACTTCTGTAGTGCTAGCATAGGATACTTTCTTTGAAAGTAAATCGTTATAAAGATCAGGAGGTGCGAGATATTTGCGACGAGGATGTGTTGCCATGTGATTTGCATAACCATCGGCGCACTTCAAAGAAATAAACTGAAGTGCACGAAGCATATAGGGAGAGACGGATCTTCCTACACTGTTGGATAGAAACAAGTAAACAGAATCCAAAATCGTTGCTCCGAAAGAATAGCGATCAAATCTCGAATCAAAAATGCTTTTAGGAACTTTATTGCGAAAACGTCTTGCATCGCTATCGTTCCCTTGTTTAATAATGTTTAAAAGATCTGGATGTATATATCCATCTGTGCAAAGGACAATGGATTTGGAAGTGGAACCAACAGAAATTTCTTTGCACGAACCAAAATCAGCGAGTTTGGCGTTAATAATCTCAGGAGAAGTGAAATCAACAAAAATGTTTTCAGGTTTGATATCGAGATGAATTAAATGGTGATGATGTACGTAATCAAGTGCTTCCGCAATTTGGGCGAGAATGGTAAGCAAAACGATTTGGTCGATAGGTCTATCTTCTTTAAGAAAATCAGCAAGATTTTTACAGGGTATGAAGGGCATTACAAAGAAAGGGATCTTCTCGCCCTCGTTGTCGATTAGAGAGAAATCATCACTATTATCAACAACAGGAACACTACCTACTTCGTCAACGTGTAAAATATTCTGATGACTTAATTGTGTAAGACGATTTGCTTCTGTTTCGATGACGTGCCCTGGAGTAAAATTGCCAGTCGTGCCAAATGAAGAAACAGGGTATTTAATACATTTCAAAGGAGAAGAACTGGTGTCAGAGAAGCCGAGAACTACACCGGTTCCACCGACACCAACAAGCGTAACATATGGATATTTGTCTTTATATCTGTTTGTTAGCCAATTTACAATATATGCGTGATAAGCTTTGTGGTAAGGAGAACTAACAAGAGATTGTTTTTCTAAAATGTCGGAAACTATTGTTTGAAAATCAAACGACAAAATGTACCTCCTGTTTGGAAAAACCGAAATAGAATAGAAATAAAATATGAAAAATAAAAAAGTGTCAAGGGGTACAGGTGTGACATACAAAGCCCGCCATTTTTGGCGGGCTACAAAGAACGACTAGACGACCCCAAACTCCTCCCCGCATCGCGCGCAGATGATGCGCGTCTCGGCGAGGGTTTTTCTGGAAACTCGGATAATGAACGGCGGGTCGCAGGAGCAGACGGCTTTGAGGTGACGCGAGGCGGGCGTGTCGTCGGCGTTGTCGTTTTCGTCACCCGGTCCGTCGCGCGTGCCATCCTTTGGCGGCGCGGGTTTCGCGATGATGATCGGTTTTCTCCGGTGGACGAGGGCGTCGTTGAGCCCTGCGATTTCGTTCGCGTAGAGCGCGATCGTCTTCTCGGTCATCCTTGTCTTCGCGAAGCCGTAGTGCGGTACCTGGTCCACCTCGAGCCCGAGCTCCTCGGCAGCGTCTTTGAACCGCTGGTTGTGGTACTGGCTCCGTGAGCAGTCGAAGATCTGTCGCTCGAAGTTCATAGCGTGTGCGGCCTCGTGAACGATAGTTCCGACGATCTCCTCGGCTGTGCGGTCGAGGTGCTCGGCCACAACCACGACCTCGTGGAAGTGCTGATCACCCTTCTTTCGCGCGCTCCAGCGGAGCGCGGCGAAGTGGCCGAGGACGTTGAGCTGCTTTCGCAGTGACGGCGCGGCGAGGATGACGACACCGGGAACATCGGGATGATGTTTACGGATCTTGGACCAGACCGCGGTGAGTGCTTCAATGAGACGGACAGACATCCGCTCGTCGATCGGGGTGTTCACACCGTCCGGTAGGCCGGTGTTTTCTTCTTTGTCACCGGTCATCGTCGCGCTCATCCGGGTTGGGGTTCGGCTCGCGGAGCTGGAGCTTGCCGTTCAAGGGCACAGCATCCAGGTACACGTTGATGCTCCCGTCCTTGTTGGTGAAGGCCGAGCCGACGCGGAGCCAGAACGTTTTAGAGTCCTTCTTCTCCACGGGCGTGAACACGTTGAGGTGCGTCTTCTTCTCTTCGCTGTTTCTGCTGTTGTTCTTCGGCATGGGGACAGATCCTTTCTTCCCGTTCTCGGGAAAGAGGCGCCCTCGAGCCCGCCGTCATTGGGCGAGCCCGAGGAGCGCGGTGATTTGGATGAAAGAGCGCCTGCCCGCTCAAGTCGCTATCGCCATGGCGGCGCAGCGAATTGGCGGGCAGAGAAAAGAGCGTTGTGATTTGATCTCGTCTCTCACGACGCGGGCATGAGCCCGATGTCGCGGAACGAGACCGAGCCTTCGTGGGCCACGATCAGGAAATCCAGGAGCGGGATGCCGACGAGCTTGCCGACCTCGTGGAGGCGGCGGCACATTGAGATATCGTTCTCGCTCGGCGTCGGATCTCCGGACGGGTGGTTGTGCAGTGCAATGGCGCGGGCGGCCGCGTCGCGCAGGAGCGGACGGAACACCTCGCGCGGATGGACGTTGACCGAATCGAGCGAGCCCTTGGCGATGGTGTGCTCGGCGACCACGCAGTTCCGGTTGTTGAGCGAGATCGCCACGAACACCTCCTGCTTGATCAGGGCGAGCTTGGGCCGATAGACATTCACCACGGCCTCGCTGCAATGGAGGGACTGACTGAGATAGAGCGGACGTACCGCGAACCGTTTCGCCAGTTCACTCATCGCATAGAGCGAGGCGAGGCGATCCGTTGACAGCCCGGGCACACGGCCAATGAGAGTGCGATCGGCCTCGGACCAGTTTGTTGTCTGCGAGGCAAGCGCGTGACCGAGCGCGGTGTGGTGCAGGGCGAGGCCGAGAAGCTCGGCCTCGGACAAGAACTCGGCTCCTGTAAGGAGGAGCCGGTCGGCGAGCTGACGGCGCTCGCCGCCATGATGATGACGAGCCATTTGGTTTTCCTTTCTTTTGTTCGGTGATCTCTTCGGCGGGGTTCAGTAGTCCTCGGGGAGCATCACCGTGATGCCGTCGCCGTCGAGGATCGCCCAGATGGTCGGGCAGCCGGCGGGCAGATTCTCCTTGAGCACGCGCAGGCGCATGTAGGGCGTGTCCTCGCGATCGGGCTTGTTGAAGAGCGCGGCGAGAGCGAGCTCGACGACTCTTGCGCGGCGCCCATCATCGTCAAGATGAGCGGTCGCGTAGCAGTTCACGGTGATGCAGACAGATACCGCGGCAATGCCTTTCACTGAGGGGACGATTGCAGTGCCCGTTTCTACGAGCACGCCGTCTTCGATCGCCTGTTCACGGGTGTAGGTGTGGACGATCTCGAAGTCGCTATCCGTCATGGCGAAGCCTCCTTCGGCGTTTCCGCTCCTCGCGCTGGTGCGCGAGGTACTCGTGCATCACGACTTCGCAGAGCGCGGTGATGTGGCCGTCGAACCAGACCTCCATTTCGCTGCGTGTCGCCCGGCGCTCAAAGCCCCACTGGTGGGCAATCGCGCGAGCCATCCGGGCGGAGATGTCGACCGTGAGTTGAACTCGCATTTCATTCCTCCATTTCTTTCGGCGATGCGGTGACGGTGTCTGCGCTTGCACCGGCGCGCGGTTCTCGGAACGAGAAGCCGACCTCGGCGATGTCGAGCAACTTCATGCCGTTCACGAGCCAGCGCAGCGCCTTGGGTGAAAGATCGTCCGGCTCCGTGTTCTCGGGCAGATTCGCGACGCGGACAGTGATGCCGAGCGCGGTGAGTTTGTCTCTCGCGTTTATCGCGCCGAGGCGTCCGGCGTTGTCGCCGTCGAACAAGATGATCACGCCGGGGGTGTCGATCAGGAGCTGCGCCTGAGCGTCGGACAGCTCCGAACCCATGGCCGCGACCGCATTCTGGACGCCGGCCTCGTGGAGCTTCAACACGGTGAAGAAGCCCTCAACGAGGACGATGCCTTCGGCGGGCATCGCGTCCTTCACGCGATTGAGGTTGTAGAGGACGCGATCCTTGCGGAAGCCCTTGGGCAGCTTGTATTTGCCGAGCTCGCGGATGTCCTGGGGCTTGAGGCGCCGTCCGGCGTAGGCGATGAGGTTGTTCATCTCGTCGTGGATCGGAATGGCGATGCAACCCCTCATGATGCCGCGGTGGCAGTAGCCGACGCCGAAGTGCGCGATCGTCTCGGGAGCGAGTCCGCGATCCTTTGCGAGATGCGGGTGATCTCCCTTCAGGTTGAGGACGACGTCGAGCGGCGGGTTGATCGGAAGATCAGTGTCTGCGGTTGAGCTCGCGGTTGCACCGTCGGTGGCGTTGGTGTTGCCGTCGTCGGCGATGACCTCTCCGTCGGCATCGCAGTCGTCGCCATCGCTTTCGGCGTATGCACGCTGATGTTCGTGTCGGGCGGCGGTGTCTGTGCGGGATGAGGAGCGACGGGGTGGAGTGGATGACTGAGAGGGAGATGATCCCTTCGGCGATGCGCGAGCGGTGGCGGCGCCCTGTTGAGAGCGAGCCGTGCTGCCGCGTTCGTCGAGGTGGAAGAACGCCTTGAGCTTGAGCGCGGCCTCGCGGATGGTGATCCCCTCCCTGAGCGCCACGAGGTCGAGCTGGTTCCCGCCGCGGTGGCAGCCGGTGAAGCAGTGCCAGACGTTTTTCGTGAGGTCGGCGTGAAAGGCTCGTTTCGAGTCGCCCAGGTGCACCGGGCACGGCCCGATGAGCTTCGCGTTGTCGCGGCGCAGGTTGTCGAGTCCGTAGAACTCGAGGAGCACCTGCTCGAGCGAAACCCTTTCGCGGATCTCGGCGAAGTCGACCCAGTCGGTCATTTTCGTTTCCTCCTTTCTCTTCTCCGTAGAAGTGCGGTGATGTCCGCGTCGGTCAGATGAGGCCGAGCTTGACGAGCGGGCTCTTCACCGAGCCCTTGGCGTCGCAGCTCGCGCAATCGTAGGACTCGGCGTCGGGCTCCACATCGTGGATCGCGCCGCAGTCGTCGCAGCGGGCCTGGACCACGCTGTCCAAGGCCATGTTCCTGATCTCGACGGCGGTGAAGCCGTCGATGATCTCGCGTTCCGGATCGGTGCTGTGCGTTTCCATCTTCTTTGTCTCCTTGGGTTTGGGGTTGTGCCTGCCTGCCGGCAGGCAGGGAAGGAACGTTGTGAAAAGAACGGTGGGCGGGAATGCTCCCGTCCCCTCTAAGCACCTCGCATCGACTGACCTCGAAGGCGAGATGCGCGCCGCGCCAGCGGTCAGGCTGACGTGCGCCGTGGTCGGAATTGGTTACCAGCCACGTTAGAGGGGGCGGGGACACAGGCATGAAACGTTCGCTGTGGAATACCGAGAAAGTGGCTATAAAAAAGATTTTGACGCGGCAGCGACCTGTGCCTGCGTTTCGCACTCATTCCCAGGCGTGAATTACAGCCGTAGAGCCCCTTGATCAGTCAGATTCTGACGTCTCTATCAGGTCTCTCTCAACTCGCAAGTCGAGAAAGCGCCTTCACGAGATCGGGGACAGCATTCTCGACCACATCATGTGGTGGGTCGCTGGGGTTAATCCAGCGGATATTCTGATGCTTGTGTGCTTTGCAGTCTTCGGGATTTGTGACAATCGCGAGTAAAATGACACCAGGAATCTTCCTTCCATCGCGTTCAAAACTGTAGGTTGCCAGTGCATGGGCGTCGGCGGGGAAGTTGAGTTCAGCACCGAAATCATCCCTGTAATCTCGAGCGAGCGCTTCCTCAAACGTATCTCCGAGTCGAAGTTGAGCACAACCAAACTCCCACTTCTCCGGATGGATGCGTTTATCTGCTTGGCGCTGGGCGACCAAAACGTCGCCATTGCTACGGCGACACGCTGCAGCACAGTGTACTTCCAGACGCGGCGTAGGTGACATTTCCAATGCTGGTCGTTCAAAGGCATCGAGTAGCTGCTTAACGTATCCGGTTCGAATGCTATGGACAGCGTCTTTCAGTTCTTCGATCTTGGCTGCTTTTTTTTCCTTCTCTGCAATGCCATTGGCGAGCATTTCGTTCTCGTATTTATCATCATATTCAAAGCCATTATCCAGCTCTTTGCGATACCAAACGATGGGGTAGAAACGATCCTTCCATACACCTTTCAATTTCTTGTACCCGACAACATGAAGATTATTAGCGATTGGCATCGGCGCTTTATCTAAAAGAACCGCCGCTAGTTCAGCACTCACAGCAAAAGTGGACTTGAACGTGCATGCACCTAGTCTGAATCCAGCATCAATATCAGGCCCGACGAAATCACGAGTCGGTGGATTCGCTTCGAGCGGTTGGGAGATGATGAGATTGGGTGCTTTGGGTCTATCAGGGCTCCGCAAATTCTCTGGACTTTCTGGCTCGGCTAAAGCTATCCAGCAGGTGCCCTTCACCCGAAGACGACGGTTAGAGGTAGTGTCCATTTCACGATCTAACTCTTGCAGCACCTGATACGCGCCGTCGAGTTGTTTGCACATTTCTTCAGCCGATGATGGAGCGACCCAGAACAGAACCTCATCGCCAGCGTACTTCCAAACGGTTGCGCCTGCGACCCGAGCGTTTATCCCATGCTCGGCTCTTCTGTAGAAGGTCCCAAGAACCGTGGGCCAACTCTCTTCACGCTGTTTGAAAATTGTAGAGTTCACTAAGTCAAACGAAATGAAGAGATACACGCGGGCAGGAGGCAGGTCGGAGGTTTCCACAGGGGCCGAGCCCAATTCTTGCTGGATGAGTTCTATATTTTTCGGCACTTATGAATTCCAGTCGAAAAGGCCTATCCATTTACCGCGGTTTTGGGCGGCTGGCATGGAGACACCGAATTTTTGTGCGATGTCCGTTGTTCGGTAACTGCAACCGACCTTGTGTTCTTCGGCCACTTTTCGGAAGTCAGATTCTGGCATGAGGAAGGCGGCGGCAAACTCGTTGGCTTCGAATTCTTCTTCGCTATGTCCCCTGCGGTACATGGGGGAATCGCGGTATTCGTTGATGCTGTTCCAAGTGTCTATATCAACCAGATATCCCATGTGAAGGAACAAGTGGCCCAACTCATGAGCTATAGAGAACCGCTGTCGTTCCGATGACGCTGCTTTTGTTGCCTCGATGATGAAGGACTCGCCATTCTTGCGAACAAGGGCTTCTGTCAGCCAGTCAGTTGGAGCTACGATAGTGCCGTTCAGAAGCTTTACTGCTAGCTCGACGTCATAAGGGGGGCCTTCCAACTTGAGGGCATCTCGCACACGATCAGCCAACTGGCGGATCTGCCTTCGTCGTCTCCAGTCCATTTTCGAAAAATAATGCAGACCTGATCGAATGTACAGAAATTTTTTATCTTGTCTTCATTGCATGGAATGCCGTTTGAAACGCGTCATTTTGGGACGTTCAGTGTGATTAAATCACAGAATCGTCTCCTCACCTGTGTCTCCAACCTCGCAACCCTCTTCTCGGCTCCAAGCGTCGGTGTCTTCATCTCCAACGTCCTCATCGTGAACGGTCGGAGAGACTCCCCCCTCGCAAGGATCTTCACCGCGGCGTGGTAGCGACCGAGGTGCTGCAGATCGTGTTCCACGAACGGCGGGTTGAACTCCGGGGCGAGGATCTCGGCGTCGTGCGCGCCGAGGCGGAAACAGACGACGCTCCCGACGTTGCCGAGAAGTGCGTCTCGCACCGTGACTGGTAGCTGGCCGAGGTACTGGTGCGCGAGCACGAGCCCGAGGCCGAACTTCCTGGCCTCGGCGAGCATGGTCGCAAGGGAATCGGTGACGAAGTGCTGGAACTCGTCGGCGTAGATCGTGAAGGTCGGTTCTCGGTGCGATCTCTCCATGGCCGCGAGCTGGATCGCGGTGAGAAGGAGAGAGCCGAGGAGACGGCTCGCGTCCTCGCCGATGCGTCCGGACGGGAGCTTGGCAAAGATGATACCCCTCGTTTCCATGATGGAGATGAAATCCACGCGTGAGCGTTCCTGCCCAACGATGGCGCGGATGATCGGGTTCGCGACAAAGGCGCCGAGCTTGTTCAAAACCGGGGCGATCGCCTCGGCCTGGAGCGCCTTGGTGTAGCCCGGGAACTCCTTCTTCCAAAACGCCGCGACAACCGGATCTGATACGGTGGCGACCACGTTGTCGCGGAGCGCCTCGTCTGTGAGGAAGCGGTAGAGGAAGAGGAGCGTCGCTCTCTGGTCGTTCGCCACGGCGAGGATGGCGTTTCTGAGAATGTGCTCAAGCCGCGGTCCCCAGGAATCCGCCCAGTGCTTCTTGAACACCGAGAGCAGCCCCGAGGCGAGGAGCGCCGTGTCCGGATGGAGCGATCGGCCTCGGCGGAAGACGTTGAACGATACTGGGTAATCGCGATCTTCCGGCGCGAAAAGGAGCACATTGTTGATGCGATTCGGCGGCACGAACGGCAGGACGTCATCGACGAGATCGCCGTGCGGGTCGAGGAGGGCGAATCCGTTGCCGGCTTCCAGATCCTGGATGGCGAGGTTCGCGAGGAGTGTGGACTTGCCGCAGCCGGTCTTGCCGAGGAGCCAGAGATGACGAAGCCGATCCTCGGGCAGAAGTCCGAACCGCTGATGGCGATGTCGGAACACGGTCTCGCCGAGGATGAGGAGCGGATCCCCCTCGGCCGTTTGCGACAGATGTTGGGTGATGGTCATGATTTTTTTTAAAAAATGATTATCGTGGAAAAACTGAGATGCGGCGCGGGCGGGAGCTACTTGCGCACGGTGACCGTGCAGACGGCTCTCTGCGTCGGCTTCTGGTCACGCCCCGGCGGCACCAGCAAGAATTCCATCTCCGCCGGCTGTTGCGTGGGCGTCATCCCCTGGAACACGAACACGTGGACACCAGGGGTGCCAGTATAGCCCGGCGAGGTCTGGAACGCTGGCATCCACTCGTCATTCGTGCGGTTGATGCAGTTAGGCATCATCGGAAGAATCCAATGATACCCCGTGGAGCCCTCGTTGCTGGGCAAGCAGACACCGTTGTATTCGCCGACCGTGACGTCTAGACTGATTCGTCTTGGATCCATTTCCCCCTCCTATGGTTGTTTGGGAAGCATCTCAAACGTGGCCAGAGGTTTTTATTCTGTCAAATAGGTTATAGCGTTTTTTCTGTGTAGATATTGTTAGTGTCACAGGTGTGTCATGGTACAAGGGAGACTGTTATAGAGTCGGTGAATGCCCGTTCACACTGCTTCGGCGATGGATAGTAACTCCCCGTCGGCCGTCATCCACTTCTTCGCGAGGATCGTGTCCCTCGTGATCGTGGAGATATTGCTGCCGTCCTCTCCCTTGGTCTGGAATGAGCCGAACCAGAACAGACGCCGGCCGTTCGTGAGCGACTTGGCGAGTTCGCGCAGGTTGTCGGCGCGGTTGCCTGACGTGGTGGCGATGATCACGGCGCGGAGGTGATCGTGGCCGTAGACCTTCTTGAAGAACCCCTCGCGTAAAAGCTTAACGTAGTGATCGAGCTTCCGGATGAGGTGTCCGTTGCCACCCTTCACATCGGCGCGAACGACCTCGACATAGAACGTGAGGCGCTCGCCCTTCTCGTTTGCGAGCGTGACACCGCAGTCCGGGATGATGAACTGCCCGCGGTTGCCCTTGGCCTTCCACTCGGTGATCTTGTGCCAGAAGCTCGCCTCGCTCTCGGCCTCGACGAGTTGGAGATCCTTCCGACCCGAGCAGGCCAACGCCGTGCTGACGAGGAAATCGGTCGCTACGAGGTTGTGCTCCAAGCAAGAGCTGCTCACCTTGCCGGCTCGGTACTTCGCGACGATCGCGTGGGCGTTCTCGCTGTCGGCGAAGAGAGCCACGCCGGCCTCGTCCAAGCCGTAGACCGGCTGGCCCGGGCGCACCATGGCCGGTTCGGGGACGTTCCAGATCTTGGGTACAAAGTAGCGGGCGAGGTAACGGTGCTCCCACAGCTTGCGGAGCCGCACTTGCACGACGCGCAGGCACTTGTCCGGGAAGAGCAGATCGCGGACGTGGTCGCTGCGGACGAATCGGTGTGTGACCACTGTCTTGAGGATTTTTCTGTCCCGCGGTTGGAGGATGAAGCCGGAGGCGGGTTGCTCCGGGCGACGGTAGGGGGATGTCGACATAGAGGGGTGCTGGATAGTGGATAGAAAAAGTAAAGGGGACGCGCGAAGCCACGCCCAACGCGGCCCGGCCGCGCGCCATGATTTCTCCGTAGGATGTTGAGGCACTCTCTTCACCCCGTTCACCCGTTCGGCGTTGGGACCCGATGGCCGGCGACGCGACCCGCCCCGCCTCTGCGGGGTCGGTGTCGCGGTCGGCCTCGGGGTAGCCCGCCGCCCGCGTGTCGTGGGGCCGCAGGCACCCGACGTATTTCTGTCTCTTAGTGGGGTGACCGAGGCTCGACCCGAAGGGGAGATGACCCGGGCGGGACCACACTTAGATGACAGAAATACGTCGGGGGCGAAGCCCACGGCACGCGTGGCGTTTTCAGCCCGTTGGTTAGCCAGTTTTCTCGTTGTTAGGCCGTTCGAGGCTCCTCGTCTTTTAGGAAGAGTATGACGGCGAATAGGAGCCGGTCGTCGATCGCGTGAGCGTCGCGACCGCGGCGAAGGATCATTCGAACTCCGGCTCGCCCGGAATGGGGCGAAGCCGGTATTGGTACTGCCGAGATTTGTGCGGGTGTTTTCGTTTCTCCACGGGGTAGCCGTATTTCACGAGCCTAAATTTCGAGTGCGAGAACGAATGGGATACGCGTGCCACAAGCTCGGACGTGGAGTGCCAGCGCTCGTCGCCTAAAATACGGAGTAATTTGTCCACATTTGTTTCACGGGAGCGGTGCTCCGCTCCCGGACGTTTGAATTTGTTGAACATGGGTTTTAGTGATCATGAATGAATGTTTGAGTCGCCGTGATCGGCGACGTTCTGCGTGACGTTCTGCGCGGCGAAGCCGAGCGCGACGGCGAGGAGCGCGGCGGTGCGCCGCGGGTCGTTCCATCCGAGCTCGCCCGTGTCGCGGTGAACCGCGACGAACCGTGCGAGCTTGGGGTAGCGCCTGATGAGCCTCGCGAGGAGCGCCCTGTTTGTAGCGCACGGCTCGTCGCGCAGCGCGAGCCGCTTGATGTCACGAGGATCGACGGTGAAGAGTCTCTCTCCAGAGCAGCAACGTTTCCGCAGGATGCGGTGAACGGAGCTGTTTCTCTCCACAATGATCTTCTCTGCTTCGTAATCGTCGGCGGCTTCGTTTATGTACTTCGCCACAACGCGGCCGAGCTTCTCCGAGGACGTGATCCTCGTTTTGTTGATCTCGATGACCTCGTGTCCGCGAAGAACGGTGATGGCAAGGCCGGCGTGTCGGACGACCGCGGCGATCGTGAAAGGAATGCTACTCCTCACATGATCCGCTGGAGCCCTCAATGCCGAGGCGGCTTCTTTCGAAGGCTTCGCGGCGTTCGTCGATCTGTTGGCGGATCTTCTCGAGCCGGTTGGGGTTGATGAGCCACTCCATGGGCACGCCGAGCGCGAGGGCAATGGAAAGCAGGAACTCGATGGACTGGGGCAGAGCGCGGCCGCGTTCGTAGACGCGGAGCTGGCGATCGGACACGCCCGCGATCTGGGCGAGGTCTTGCTGTTCTATCCCGGTCTCGCCGTACCACTGCCGCAAGCGGCGGATGTGGAGCGCGAGCGGAGACCGGCGACGCGGCGCCTCCTCTCCCTCGCTGTTGGCGTTGAAGCTGAAGCCGTCTTCTTCATCGTATGAATTGTCGTTCATAAATCTACTGCACTTGACAGGTGTGCGAATCACCTGTTATCGTTTGTGCATCTCACCTCCCTTCTGCGATTGGATAGGCCTGTCTAGAGCCATTTGAATAATCGCGATCTGAGGTGAGAACGAAAACTAAATTTCTGTTTGTAGTCCTCTCCCGGTGATCGCTTGCTGAATAGTGTAGCTGATATTTAATACAACCGAGAGGGGGCTAAAACGGCGGATCCGTGTTCATGTTGTGGATAAGTGGGTTCGAAGGAGGGAGAGATTGAAAAGTTTTCTAGCCATGGAGGATAAATAATGAATAAAACAAATGACAATATCTTCCTTAGATTGCGAGAATACTACCTGAAAGTCGCCGAAGTTCTTCGTGGAGAAGCCAAGGCTGCTTCCGTTTTTAGAAATTGCACAGACATAGGCACCTCAAGAGAGAAAATCTATGCCGAATTTCTCAAACAGCACATCCCATCGAAATGCAATATTTTCTTCGGCGGTTTCATTTTTGATGAAGAAGGCGTGGAGTCCAAGCAACTCGATATTATCATCACAACTGACACCACACCGCGTTTTAACCTCCACAATCAAGATGGATCAGGAAAATCATTTTCACCGATAGAAGGGACGCTTGGGGTTGTCTCCATTAAGTCAACATTAGATAAAAAAGAATTATTTGATGCACTTGATGGCATTGCTTCAATTCCACCGGTGAAAGACCTTAAAGGAAGGATTAGTAGTCAGCTCAAATATGGGAAGTATGACAATTGGCCAGTCAAAATAATCTACGCAACGGACTCGATTGCCCCTGATACAATATTTAACCACGTCAACGAATACTACTTAATTAACCATAGTATTCCCATTAACAGACGCCCTGATTTTATCCATATTGCTGGAAAATGTTTTATTTATCGGGTCATTGATGGCATGATCTTTCAAAATTCAGAATCCGGCGCTGTTGAAGATCTCACGGTTGGCAGTTTTTCTTTTTCTATCAGACAACCTGACTTACAAGCAATTGCATGGACAATCGATAGGATCCAAGAAAACACGATGATGTCCAACCATATACTTTTTTCATACGATTCGATGGTAAGCAAGATGCTGGGCATATCTTTGTGGGAATAGTGTGGCATTGACGAACTGAAAATCAATAGATTCCTAGGTCGATGAAGTTATTATGCTGAAACAACAGAACTGTAAAACCTGGCGATTTTAATGAATACGTAATCAGGGCAATGCAGTGGGGGCCAGTTCGGAATAATAACTCACATTTCTATTGAATTGACAGCTTCGCCCAATTCAGGTATCGTTGTTTTAGCCATTTTGTATAACTCATCAATTTCGGAAAATACGAACTCAAGGGCACTATGAATTTTCTCCTCATTATCACATACGGTTATGTCGCGGTGGCGGCGATCATGATATTTTTTATTATCCGCGACCGGCGTAAACCGGAATTATTTTTTGCGCGCCACAGACGACTATCGGTTTTATGTCTGTCAATTCTTGTTCTGGGAATTTTTCTTGCTTTTTACTCTACGCTCGTGGAACCATTTATTTTGAAAACGACGAAAGTAGAATTAAACGATAATAAATTACAGCACCAGATTAAGATCGCTTTTGTCTCGGACATCCAAGTCGGCCAATGGAAAAAATCCGATTGGGTGAAAAAAATCGTAAAAAAAATTATTGCCAATGATCCGGACATCGTAATTCTTGGCGGAGATTTGATTGATAACGAAGGAACTTTTGAAGACGAAAGCGAATATTTGGAACCACTGGCAAATTTGGTCAGCCGTTATCCTGTATATTACGTTCTTGGCAACCATGAATACGGCATCGGCGGACACATTATTGACAAACCGGAGAAGCATACCGGCGATCGTTCTCTAATTTTAGCCGATCGCATGCGTGAAATGGGTATTGCTTTACTTAAAAATAATATCGTCTGTCCGGAAATAAACAATCAAAAAATTTGCTTATTCGGCATTGATGATATTTGGAAAAATAAACAACCGGATTTTTCGGAATTAAATAATTGGGACGAAGACAAACCGCTAATCTTTATTACTCACAACCCGGACGGGATATTATCTTACCCGGCGAATTTTGCGTATCCTACGCTCACCCTCGCCGGACACACCCACGGCGGACAAATTTGGATACCGCTTTGGGGGCCTCTCGCCGGTGCGCAGACAATTCTGGAAAATTCATACTATCGTGGTATGAATTATTACAACGGCTCGCCGATTTATATCTCAGTGGGCGCGGGTGAATCCGGCGCGCCGCTTAGATTATTTGCCATACCGGAGGTGGTAATTATAACACTTGACCCGAACCTAAAATAGTGACATTATATCAATGCCGTAAGCGTTCTTTTTACAGCTATTGCTCGCTCAAACGAAAGGATGCGCCCAATGACAACAAGGTTTGTATCTATAGCGAACAAAATTTACACGTTGTGTTATCTAACAATGGCCATTTTTGCCCTCGTCGTCGTCACCGCTTTTTTGGTATCTACTGCGACGCAAGACAACCAAAAGACAAACACAGTAATGTATTTTTCCATGATTCCGGCCGGACTTCTAATCATTGAGCTCGGCATACTGGTCGTAATCTCATATCTAAATTCGCGTGTCCGAGCAAAGTGACCACAGACCACAGAGTACGACAAAAAACACCGATCGGTAATAATCCGAACGGTGTTTATTTTTTTAATTTAGAATTCCGCGTTCTTGGGCGTCCGCGGGAACGGAATCACATCGCGGATATTTTCCATGCCCGTTAAATACATTATCAGGCGTTCAAAGCCAAGGCCAAATCCCGCGTGCGGTACACCGCCGTATTTGCGCAAATCCAAGTACCATGAGTAATCATCCGGATTCAAGTTTAATTCTTTCATACGCGTTTCCAATTTAGCCAAACGTTCTTCACGCTGGCTGCCGCCGATAATTTCACCAATACCGGGCACGAGCAAATCCATGGCAGCCACGGTTTTACCATCATCATTTTGGCGCATGTAAAACGCTTTGAACTCCTTGGGATAATCCGTGACAAAAACCGGCTTCTTATAAACCACCTCAGTCAGATATCTTTCATGCTCGGTTTGCAGTTCTTTACCCCAGCCAACCGGATATTCAAATTTTTCACCGGACTTCTCCAAAATTTCCACGGCTTGTGTGTAAGTAATATGTTCAAACGGTGAATTGACTACCGTGTCCAATCGTTCATTCAAACTCGTGTCAATAAATTTATTAAAAAATTCCATTTCTTCCGGCGCGTTTTCGCGGACATAATTAATCACATATTTCACAAACTCCTCGGCCAAAGCCGCGTCATCATGTAAATCCGCAAAAGCAATTTCCGGTTCAATCATCCAAAATTCCGAGGCGTGTCGTTTGGTGTTGGAATTTTCCGCGCGGAAAGTCGGGCCAAAAGTGTAAACTTTTTTAAAAGCCATGGCAAAAGTCTCGGCTTCCAGCTGGCCGCTGACGGTGAGTCCCACGCGCTTGCCAAAAAAATCCTCATCAAAATTTACCTCACCGTTTTCTTTTTTTGGAGTATTCTTTAAATCCATTGTCGTCACTTGAAACATCTCCCCCGCCCCCTCGCAATCAGAGCCGGATATAATCGGCGAATGCGTATAAACAAATCCACGTTCGGTAAAAAATTTATGCACGGCGAAAGCCGCGAGCGAACGGACACGAAACACGGCCGAAAAAGTATTTGACCGCGGACGCAAATGGGCTATCTCGCGCAGATATTCAAAAGAGTGGCGCTTTTTTTGCAAAGGATATTCGGGATGAGACGCGCCAACCACCTCAATTGTTTTGGCCTTGAGTTCAAACGGTTGTTCGGCTCCGGCTGATTTAACCAAATCACCGTCCACGCGAATCGCCGCGCCGATAGAAGTCTTTTTGATTTCCTCGGCATTGGCGAGTGAATCGTCAAACACCACCTGTAAATTTTTGAAAAACGTCCCATCGTTAAGTTCAATAAAAGCCGCGTTTTTGGACTCACGGATGGTCCGGATCCAGCCGCCCACCGTGAGCGACTGACCGATATATTTTTCTTGGTCGCGAAAGAGGGATTTTATTTCAGTGTTCATATATGAATATTGAATACGGAATGTTGAATGTATTATTTAACGAGCCGAGTGACAACTAATAAATTCTATAATATTTGGCTGAATTTAGCAAGTTTACGCTCCCCGTGAAATTCACAAAAATTCATCAATAATTTTTTCAGGGGCGCGCTGATTTCAGCCGGCCATTTGTCGATATCATCATGTAAAAATGAATCCCAAGCAAATAGGTCGGACAACGACAGTAGCGCAAACGCGCTTTCATGGCTCTTTCCTCGGCAATCGGCGCAAACAATCCCACCGTGAATTAAAGAAAAATATAATTTTGAAACTTTTTCCGCGCGCGGTTTACCGCAAACCACGCATTTGTCCAAGGCCGGCTCAAAACCAATAATTTTAAATAGGCGCGCCAAAAATCCATACAAATACACCACGGTAAAATCATTTTCATTCACAAAATCCAGCCAATGCTTCAACAGAGAAAATATTTTCAAATCCCGCTCACCTTCTTCCACCAAACGATCAACCAAAGATACGATTCTGCCGGCGGCCAAACTTTTTTCCAAATTAGAACGAATTATTTTGTACGATTCCAAACCTACGGCTTTGGTCAAATGATGCACGTCTTTCCCGGGGACAACCTCCGCTTCCACGTAAAAAAACGGCTCCAAAAAAGCCGAATTTTTTCCTGTTATTTTTTTCACACCGCGCGCCAGCGCCGTTATCTTGCCTTTTTCCCGAGTATACAAAGTAATCATCTGATCACTCTCGCGAAAATCACGGCGTTTAAGCACAATCGCTAACATAAATTATTGTTTATTCTTCGCTCTTTCCAAATATGTTTCCAAAATCAGCATGGCCGATTTTTCATCACGGCTGACGCCATCCCCCATCCGATCGGCCGCAAATGAAGAAAATCTCTCATCTATAAATTCCATCGGCGCTTTTATATTTTGCTTCAATTCATCGGCGAATTTTTTCACTCGTTCAGTGTTGTTATTTTCTTGGCCGTCAGTCCCGATTGGCAAGCCGATAAGAACCAAATCGCTTTTTTCTTCATTAATAATTTTCGCCGCTTCATTCGCGCTTTTCACCACGCCAAACGGTAAAACCGCGCCGATGCCGGTGTCGCACCAGGCCAGCCCGATATTTTTTGTGCCGAAATCAATGGCTATGATATTCATAATTCTTCAGGACGTCTGGTAATTACTTTACAACCTTTATCAGTAACCACGGCTGTATGCTCAAAATGCGCGGATAACGAACCATCGGCGGTCAACACCGTCCAACCATCGGAAGAGGACTTAATCTTCCAAGTGCCCAGAGTTAACATTGGCTCAATCGCCAGCACCATTCCCGGTTTTAAAATAAATTTTTCTAATTGCTTCTCGTAATAATTGGGAATCCACGGATCCTCATGAACTTCATGGCCAACGCCATGCCCGGACAAATCGCGAATAATACCGTATTTACCTTGCGATTTTACGTATTTTTCAATCGCACCGCCCACCGAGGCCAGGCTCACACCCGGCTTTAAAGCGCGTAAACCGACTTCCAAGGACTCGCGAGTCACTTCCATCAGCTTTAACGCTTTCGCGTCAGTCTTACCAATGGCTACGGTGACAGCCGTGTCCGTGTACATACCGCGGTGTTTGGGGTCTTGGTACGGCCACTCCATACCAATATCAATTTTAAAAATATCTCCAGTCTTCAAAATCACATCCGGCCGGGCGATGCCATGAACCACTTCGGAATTTTTGGAAGCGCAAATTGTGGACGGAAACGGCGAATCAGTCGGATGATTTTTGTAAAACTTAAAAGCCGGACGCCCGCCCGCGTCATGAATCATTTCTTCGGCCCGGCGGTCAATCGCCAGTGTGGACACGCCAGCCTTGCATAAAGTTATCAAATCCGACAAAATCGTGCCGATGATTCGTCCGCCTTTTTCCAGTGTCTTGATGTCAGCATCAGATTTGATAAGCATAATTATTTTTCCAAAATGGTTTTTTCCACTTGCATTGCCACTTCATCAATGGACGGATTACCATCAATAGTTTGAAGTAAACCGCGCTCGCGGAAATAATCCATAATCGGCGCCAGAGCGCGTGAACCTTGGTCCACGATGCGCTTTTCTATAGTCTCAGGACTGTCATCCGGACGAACTTTCAATTTACCGCCGCACTTCGGACAAGCGGAAATATTTTTTGTCGCCGTGACCCAGGGAATAATTTCACGGCAATCGGCGCAAACACGGCGCTTGCTCAAACGGTCGCGCGATTCATTGTCGCTGATGATAATCGCCAGGACGAGAGTGGAATTTAAAAAATTCTTGTCTTGCAAAAATTGAAAAAATCTTTCAGCTTGCCCTATTGTCCGCACTGCTCCGTCAAAAACAATTCCTTTATAGTTTGAATTTCCGCTGGCAAACCGCTCAATCTCTCGAGAAACTAAACCGCAAATAAACCAATCCGGCGCCAGTTGGCCGTTCAAATTTACTTCCTTGAGAATTTGCTTTTCCTCGTCCGTGGCGTTCGCGTCAATAGCAATGGCGCGGATCAGGTCGCCTGTGGAAACATGCTTATAATTGTATTTGGCCGCTATTTTCTTGGCTTGCGTCCCCTTTCCGCTTCCAGGCGGACCAATAAAAAATAAAATCTTTTTCATTGATAAAAAGTTAAATAAAGGGTCTTTGCCCTTTTTGCGTGATTATTATAACAAAATTTGATGGGAATTGCAAGATTTGGGGTGGTTGCGTCGGGATGGGCAATTTGCTATGATTAGTGGAGTTATTGGCGCAAATCTTTAGCCTAAAAAGAGGATAGCTTAATTAATTTTTTTAATTAAAATGACAGCATTGTTAGGTTACTTATTCTACTTTGTGGCTGCCAGCGCCTCGCCGCTTCAAAGGCGATGGTTGGCAACTAGAAAGAACAAAAACAATACAGGACAAATAAGTCTGGCCTTTCAGGTCGCGCTTATTACCGTGGTTTTAAGTTTGCTTCTGCCTATTTTTAGGCCTTTTCATCTTCAAGGCGATGTATCCATACTTATTACATTAACTTTGGTTAGCGGTATTTTTGGCGCAGGCTATTTCATCTGCTTCTATACGGCGCAAAAATATGTGGAGGCTGGGATCAGCACTTTGGTAACCAATATCTATACGCCAATAACCATTGTGCTCGCTACTATATTTTTGAACGAAAAACTCGCAACGCTGCAAATTTTTGGAGCCGTACTGCTTCTTGTCGGAATGGTAATAGTTTCAAAAAAACACCGAATCGGAAAATTTAAATTTGATAAATATTTCATGCTAATGGTTTTGTCTGGAGTAATGCTTGGTATCTCTCTCACTGCTGAACGCGCGTTACAAAAAACGACCGGCTTTACCGCTGGCACGATGCTTAGCTGGTGGTCGCAATGCGCGTTTCTTGGAATTTTAACATTCGCCACAAACAATAAAAATGAATACACAAAAAAGGACATCGCTATAACTGGAGGGTTGCAATTTTTACAATCTTTATCCTGGGTCATTTTGATTTTTAGTGTTGGAAATTTAAGCCTGGTGTCAGCCATCACAACATTTAAAATTGTTATTATTTTCATTGCCGCCGCGATATTTTTGAACGAACGAGAAGATTTAACAAGAAAAATTATTGGCAGTTTTGTTGCATTGGCTGGATTATTATTGATGAAATAAAAAGTAAAAAAGGCATGCATTATACAACAAATACAAAAACCCGCCTACTTTGGGCGGATTTTTTAATTACTATTTTCTAATTACCCTTAAGCCAATTTATACCCGATCGTATTCATGCATAGTCACCTGGGCTTCCAGTTGTTTGGCCGATTCAATGGCCACGGCCACAACGATGAGGAGCGACGTGCCGCCGAGAGAAATAACTGATGAGCCGCTCACGGCTTTGATGAGTAAAGGCAAGATGGCGATAAGACCAAGGAAGGTCGCGCCGATCAAATTGATACGGCCAACAATGGCGGTGAGATAATTTTCGGTTTCTTTGCCCGGTCTGATGCCTGGCACAAAACCGCCATTTTTCTGCAAATTCTCAGCTACTTTATTCGGGTGGAAAATTACCGACGTATAAAAATACGTGAAGGCAAACACCAAAATGAAATAAAGCACGCCGTAAAAAATACTGTTGTTAAATAGAGAGATGGTGTGCGTGGCGGCATTTTTTAACCATTCTGATTTTGAGCTGAGGAAAAATTGAGCCAACATCGGCGGAACCATCACCAGAGAAATGGCGAAGATAATCGGGATCACGCCGGCCATATTGACACGCAACGGCAAGTGGGAAGAACCGCCGCCAAACACTTTGGAACCGCGAACTTGTTTGGCGTAATTAACCGGAATTTGGCGTTGCCCCTCGCTGATAAACACCACGCCCACCACAGTGGCGATAGCCACCACACCATACATGAGGAAAGTATAAAAATCCGCTGAAGTATAGTTGGCCACCGCTGTAGCAACGGAAGACGGAATTGAGGAGACGATACCGGCAAATATGATTAATGAGATTCCATTACCAACCTTGCACTCGGTAATACGGTCGCCGATCCAAACCAAAAACATAGTACCGGCTGTGATACTAATACACATAATCGCCACATCCAAGCCGGTCATCGTTGAAGGAAACACACCGGAGGAAGATTGAGAAAGATATTTAATCATGCTAAACGCTTGTAAAAGCGCCAGCGGAATAGTCAGCCAACGAGTATAATTGTTAATCTTGGCTTGGCCGGACTCGCCTTCTTTTTGCATTTCTTCAAACTTCGGCACAATCATAGCCAAAAGCTGAAAGATAATGGAAGAAGTAATATATGGCGCGACCCCGAGCAAAATCAACGAAAAATTTGATATTGTACCGCCGGAAAATATATTCAAAAGCTGAAAGGCCTGTTGCCCGGACATAAATTCCTTCAAACTGGCAACATCAACACCCGGCATCGGGATGTGCGCGATGAGACGATAAATAAACAAAAGGCCGAGTACGACTAAGATATTTTTGCGTACGTCTTTAATCTCCCAAACCTTTGAAATTTTTTCCCACATAAAACTCAGTTATAAAGTTTGTAAAGTTATAAAGTTGTAAAGTTAAAAGCGTATAAAGATAGACCGCAAAACAAAACTTTATAAACTTTATGAACTTTTTAACTTTATAAACTACCTCACTTCGCCGCCTAATTTTTCAATTATTTCTTTGGCTGTCTTGGTCATTTTCACGCCTTCAACCGTCAGTTTTTTGGTTAATTCACCGTTAACGATAATCTTGGCCGCTCTCGCGTCATCATTGATTATCTTTTTTTCTTTGAGGGACGCCAAATTTACCACCGCGCCGTTGTCAAATTTTTTATCCAAAGTGGACAAATAAACTTCGCTCGGTTTAATATTTAAACTCTTGAAACCGCGCAATTTGGGCGTGGATTGCATCAAGCGTTTGAAAGCCTTGGTCTTCAAACCGCGGCTGCCACCGGAACGAGCGGTTTGGCCTTTGCCGCCGCGCGTGGAATAAGCGCCATGACCGGAGGCATTACCTCGGCCAACACGCTTTTTACTGTGCTTGGCGCCATGAGCCGGCTTCATTGTATGGACTGTAATTTTCATAAACAATATGAGTGAGCGAAATAAAATAATTTATTTCTTTTCTTCAATCGGCGCCGCCTTTTTGGCATCAGCGTGAAGATGTTTAAAACCCTTCAAGGCTTCAAAGGTTGCTTTGACCAGCACGATTTTATTTTTTGTTCGGCTCAAAATTTTGGCCGAGACATTGGATACGCCGGCCAATTCCAAAACCACGCGAACCGCGCCACCGGCGATAATACCCGAACCGACCGGAGCTGGTTTCAATAAAATTTGCGCCGCTTTGAATTTGGAATAAACCGCGTGCGGAATTGTGCCTTTGACCATGGGAACGGTAATAATGTTTTTCTTGGCTTGGCGATTGGATTTTTCCACGGCCAATTGAACATCTTTGCCTTTGGCCACGCCAAAGCCGACCCGTCCGGCGCGATCACCGATAATCACACAAGCGCGGAAACTCAAATGTTTACCGCCCTTGGTGACGCGGGTGACGCGGGCCAAGTCCAGAATAAACTGGTCAAATTCACTTTTTTCTTCGCGTCTGCCGCGATCGTCTTTTCTTCGCGTTGGTTTCATATATAATTACGATTAAATCTTTATACCGCCCTCGCGCGCGCCATCGGCCGCGGCCGCGACTCGACCGTGATAACGATAACCGGCACGGTCAAACACCGCCCGTTTAATGTCTTTTTCACCGGCTTTTTTGGCGAGCAATTTACCGGCCAAATACGCCTCGGCCACTTTCGCCGCTTTACCTTCAACTTTTTCTTTGGTTTTAATCTCAGAAGAAGTGGCGGCGCAAAGAGTTTTGCGGGCTGCGTCATCAATCAACTGCAATTTGATTTGTTTCAAACCGCGAAACACAGACAAACGCGGACATTCCGCTGTGCCGGAAACGCGCGAACGAACGCGGGCGTGTCGCACTATGCGTCGTTCATTTTTTGTTTGGTGAACCAATCGTTTCATATAATTTGCTTAAAAATGTAATTATGCAGCAGTCTTGGCAGCCGTCTTGCCGGCTTTGTGGCGCAAAACTTCTTCCAAATATTTGACGCCTTTGCCTTTGTACGGTTCCGGCTTCTTTAATTTGCGAATTTGTGCGGCCGTTTCGCCGACCAATTGTTTATCAAATCCTTCAACGGTGATTACATTTTTTTCCACGGACAATTTAATTCCAGCCGGAGCTTTAAACTCAACCGGGTGAGAAAAACCGAGTTCCAAGGCTAAATCATTTCCTTTCATCGCCACTTTGAAACCGACCCCGTTAACTTCCAATTGTTTTTTGAAGCCGTTGGTGACGCCCTCAAGCATACCGCCGATGAGCGAAGAAAATGTTCCCCACAAAGCGCGGTCTTTACCATCGTTTTCACGCGGGACAGTCACTGATACTTCATTGCCGTTAATCACCACGGTGACGCGCGGATGAAGCTTCAGGCTTAATTCGCCTTTCGGCCCTTTGACGTTAAGCATATCGCCAGACACAGCGGCAGTAACACCCGCTGGCAACACACGAATTTTTTTTCCGACACGAGACATATTATTCATTTGTTAATAGCGGATTAAAATACTTCGCACAACAATTCGCCGCCGACTTTGTTCGCTTTAGCGTCAGCGTCAGTCATCACTCCGCGCGGAGTGGACAAAATCGCCGTGCCCATGCCGTTCAGCACTTTGCCGAGCTCGGTGCTCTTTACATATCGGCGATGACCCGGTTTGGAGACGCGGTCAAGCGAATTAATTGCCGGCGTACGGCCATGATATTTGAGAGTGATTATAAGCGCCGGCTTTGTGTCAGCCGTGACTTCTATGCGCTCCAAATAACCGCTCTGCGCCAAAATTTCCGCAATCGTTTTTTTGATTTTGGAAAAAGGCACAATCACCTCTTTTTTGTGCACCCTAGAGGCGTTGCGGATTCTGGTTAACATGTCAGCGATGGGATCAGTCATCATAAATTTCTAATTCTTATATATTTGATATTTTGGATTATTGTTACCAGCTGGACTTGCGCACACCCGGGATTTTGCCCGAGTTGGCAAGCTCTCTGAAACAAATTCTGCACAAACCGAATTTGCGGAAGAAACCATGCTGGCGTCCGCACTTCCAACAACGTCTCACGATGCGGGTGGAAAATTTCGGTGTGCGATTTGATTTAGCAATTTGCGATTGGGTAGCCATAATCTATAATTATTTTACGAAAGGAAAACCGAGCGCCGCGAGCAATGCTCTGCCATCGGCTTTGTTTTTCGCGCTCGTGGAAATGACGATTTGCAAACCGTGATTTTTCTCGGCTTCGCCGGCTTTAATTTCCGGAAAAGCAACATTCTCGGTAAAACCAAAATTGTAATTGCCTTGCGCGTCAAAAGCTTTGTCCGATATACCGCGGAAGTCGCGGGTGCGCGGCAGGGTGACGGCCAGTAATTTCTCCAAGAAAAAATACATCTTCGGACCGCGCAAAGTGACGGTCACGCCGATATCCATGTTCTCGCGAATTTTAAAATTGGAAATGGCTTTTTTGGATTTGGTGCGGACCGGCTTTTGTCCGGTGATTTTCGCCAAATTCTTTTCCACGTTTTCAATGTAGTTCGGTTCTTTGAGAAATTTGCCGACACCGACATTGAGCACGATTTTTTTGATTTTCGGCACCTGCATCACATTCTTAAACCCGCACTCTTTCATGAGCGCCGGCACCACTTCTTTCTTATAAGTTTTATACAAATTTGGAGTCATATTGGAATTTAAGCGATTACTTCTTTGCATTTTTTGCAAATACGATTTTTGGACTTTTCACCAACCTTATATCCGACTCTGGTCGGCTTACCGCATTTTTCACAGATAAGCATGGCATTGGAGGCGTTAAACGGAGCTGCTAATTCAATTACTTGGCCTTTCTCACCCTGCTTTTTCGGACGCAGATGTTTTTTCATGATATTCGCGCCTTCCACCACAATCTTGCCTTCCTTGGCGAAGACCTGGACCACTTTGCCCTCTTTGCCTTTGTCTTTTCCGGCAATAATTTTTACGTTGTCGTTTGTTTTTATTTTCATATAATTTTACAAAACTTCCGGAGCTAAAGAAATAATTTTTTGAAAACCTTTGGTGCGTAATTCTCGCGCTATTGGTCCAAAAATGCGTGAACCTTTCGGCTCCTTATTTTTTTTGTCAATAATCACGGCCGCATTCTCATCAAAACGAATATAAGTTCCATCTTTACGGCGTTCTTCTTTGTGTTGGCGGACGATAACCGCGGTCACGACTTCACCTTTTTTAACCAGTCCGCGCGGGGCTGCGATTTTTACCGAACAAACAACCAAATCGCCCAAGCGAGCATAGCGTTTGCGATAACCTCCAAGCACGCGCAAGCATTGCAATTTTTTGGCGCCGGTATTGTCGGCCGATACTAACATTGTTCTATGTTGAATCATAGGATTGACATTATTTCTTCACAATTTCCACCACGCGCCATCTCTTTGTTTTGGACAGCGGGCGGCATTCAATAAATCGCACCGTATCTCCGACCTGGGCGATTTTCTTTTCATCGTGTACATGATATTTTTTGTCCACGCGATAAAATTTCTTGTATTTCGGATGGGCTTTTCGGCGTTCCACATTGACCACGATTGTTTTGGCCATGGCCGTGGAAACCACCTTGCCCACCAGTTCGCGTTTCGCGACAACAATTTTTTTAGTATCTGATTTCATAAATCTTTAGTTATTATTTGGTGTCGGCCGCGATTGAACGCTGCGTTAAAATCGTTTGAATTCTCGCCACGATTTTTTTGGCTTCAGAAATTTTATTAAATGTTTTCATCTGACCGGAAGCCACTTTAAAACGATGGTCGCGAAGCGAAGCCGATTGCTCTTTCAAAAGCTCGTTCAATTCGGCCACGCTCTTTTCTTTTAATTCGGCAAGTTCCATATTGAAAAATTATTTTTCCACAAATTTAACGCGCAAACCCAGTTTATAGCCGGCGAGTTTCATCGCTTCTTCAACTTGATCTTTGGCCACACCACCCATTTCAAACAACATGGTGCCCGGTTTGACCACAGCCACATAATGGTCCGGCGCGCCTTTGCCGCCGCCCATCGGCTGTTCGTTTCCTTTGGCGGTCACCGGCTTGTCCGGAAAAATGCGAATCCAAATTTTGCCGCCGCGTCGCACATAACGGGTCAGTACACGGCGAGCCGCTTCAATCTGACGGCTGGTCACCCAACCATGTGATTCTGTTTTCAAACCAAACTCGCCAAAGGCGATAGAGTTGGCTCTGGTGGCCACGCCAAGTCCGCGCTTGCGTCCTTTGTGCCATTTGCGATGTAAAACTTTTTTTGGCAATAACATACTGAATCGGTATTAATTTGCTTATGACTATTTACCTTGTTCCTGATTTTTATCTTTATCGGTTTTGGCGAATTTGTCTCGGCGGCCAAAAACTTCACCATGATAAACCCACACTTTTACGCCGATCTTACCGTAAATCGTCTGCGCCTCGGTCAGGGCGTAATCCACATTGCTGCGGAAAGTGATGAGCGACATTTTGCCCGAAGACAAAGTCTCGCGTCGGGCGATTTCCGCGCCGTTCAAGCGTCCGGCCATGTTTATCTTCACCCCTTGAGCGCCGGCGGCCATAACTTTTTCAATCGCTTGTTTCATTACACGGCGGAAAGGCATACGTTTTTCTATCTCGGCGGCGCAACCTTGGGCGACCACGGCCGCGGACAGAGCCGGCTGTTTGACCGGAACAATGTTCATCTTAACTTTTAATTTGCATTGCAAAAATTTCTTTTCAATTTCTTTGCGGATAACATCCAATCCTTGGCCCGAACGTCCAATCACCACGCCCGGCTTGGCTGCCAGAATGGTAATAGTCATATCTTTCGGACTGCGTTCAATGGAAATAGCGTCAATTCCCGCTTCTTTTAATTTCTTGGCCAAATACGCGCGGATACGAACTTCTTGCTCGAGATAAGTCGGCAATTGATCATTTTTCGCGTACCAGCGAGAGTCCCAAGGAAATATATATGGAGTACGGTGAATTGTCGGATGAACTTTATGACCCATAGTGATTATTTTTTAGATGTTTTCTTAACCGCTTTTCCGCCGAAGGCGGATCCGC
Source organism: Patescibacteria group bacterium (assembly GCA_041651015.1). Taxonomy (GTDB): domain Bacteria; phylum Patescibacteriota; class Patescibacteriia; order Magasanikbacterales; family GWA2-37-8; genus JAPLWQ01. The sequence continues at coordinate 125,657 of JBAZKA010000002.1, read as the reverse complement.
CTCGGGCGGATTTGACCTTTTTCGCGAGCGGTTCTTCGTGCACCAATACCAAATTGATGTGCGAAGTTCTCTGGCGGAGCGGAGTGGCTCGGCCATGCGCCTTCGGCATCCAGCGTTTAACCACCGGACCGCCGTCAACGGTAATGCTTTTTACACGCAGAGTACCCACATCAAATTTATAATTATGTTTGGCATTAGCCACGGCTGATTTCAAAAGTTTGAGCATGGGCAAAGCGGCGTGTTGGGAATTCATGGTCAGACGTTCCAACACCAAACTGACTTTGTGGCCGCGCATGGAATCAGCAATCAGACGGACTTTACGCGGACCCATTTTCAAAAAATTCAAGGTCGCTTTGATTTCCGGTTTACCTTCTTGTTTATTCTCTTGTTTAACTTCTGTCATATATTTATTTTTTAGCGGCCGGTTTGGCGGCGGCCGGTTTGGCGGCCGGGGACGCAGTCTCGGCGGCTTTGGCTTCTTGCTCCTTGGCCATTTTGCCACCATGGCGAATAAATTTACGAGTCGGCGCAAATTCTCCCAAACGATGTCCAACCATATTTTCATCAACCAAAACACTCAAAAAATCTTTACCATTATGAACAAGAAAAGTCGTTGAAACCATTTCCGGAGTAATAACGCAAGCACGCGACCACGTCTTGATTGGTGATTTTTTGCCGGTCGCTTTTTGCGCGGCAACTTTGCCGAGCACTCGCGGATCTACATACGGTCCTTTTTTTAAACTTCTGGACATACAAAATCGTTATTATTATTTACGTCGGGATTTTATAATAAATTTATCACTCCATTTTTTCGGCTTGCGGGTGCGGACGCCCATGGCGGTTTTGCCATAAACAGTTTGCGGGCCGCGTTTCTGGCCGATCGGAGAATGGCCCTCGCCGCCGCCGTGCGGATGGTCAACCGGGTTCATGTTTTTACCTTTGACGGTCGGCTTGATACCGCGATGACGCATGCGTCCGGCCTTGCCCCAGCGAATCAAACGTCTATCGGCATTGCTCAAAGCGCCAATGGAAGCCGCGCATTGTTTGCGCACCGAACGAATTTCACCGGAAGGCAATTTAATCTGCGCATATTCGCCTTCAAAACCTACCAACTGCGCGGAAAGTCCGGCGCCGCGAACAAGTTGTCCGCCTTTGCCCGGAGTAAGTTCAATATTAAAAATAAATAAACCAACCGGCATATATTCCAACGGCATTCTGTTGCCGGTTTTGGCTTCAATCACTTTATCGGAAGCCACCACCTTGTCGCCGACATTCAAATTGGCCGGAGCGAGAATGTATGATTTCTCGCCGCCATCATATTGAATCAAAGCAACGCGCGGCCCGCGGCTCGGGTCATATTCTATGGCGAGCACCTCGGCTTCCACATTGAATTTTTGCTGTTTGAAATCCACCAAGCGATAAAGTTTTTTGGCTCCGCCGGATTTGTGGCGCACGGTAATAAAGCCCTGGTTGTTGCGACCGGACTTCGGCTTCAAAACAGTGGTTAGGGATTTTTCCGGCTCCCATTTGGTGAGATCAGAAAAAGTATCCACGCTGGAGTTGCGGCGGCCGTTGGTAGTTGGTTTGTAAACTTTAATTGGCATATTATTGAATCTATGATCTTACCTTAAACGCCTTCGTGAATAGCAATGGTCTTACCCTTAGGTAATGTCACCACAGCCTTTTTGTAATCTCCGCGTCGACCGGTCACTGCGCCTCGGCGGGTGGCCTTACCTTCCATATTAACAATATTTATAGCGATCGGTTCCACATTATACATTTCTTTAATCGCGCGTTTAACATCAGCTTTATTGGCGCTGTTGCTGACAACAAAAGAATATTTATTCAAACTCTGCGCCACAGCAGACTTTTCGGTGATAAGCGGTTTTTTAATGCAAGTTGTTGCCATATCATTAGTCATTCTTGATTAAAATCTTTTCAATTTCACCCACGCCGTCTTGACTCACGATGACCGCTTCTTTCTGAGCGAGCACCATCACGTTCGCGTCCGCGGCGCGTAAAATTTCAATCTTCTTTAAATTTCTGGCCATGCGATAGACCTTGTCGTTATCAGTCGTACCGGTCAAAATCAAATACGATTTGTGCTTAGCCGGCAATTTGGATAAAAACGCGGCAAACACTTTGGTCTTTGGCTCGCTGAAATCAAAATTTTCCACCACAGTCAAAAGGCCTGACGCCAGCTTATCGGACAAACACATGCGAGTGGCCAAACGTCGAGTTTTTTTGTTGATTTTGGATTTATAATTTCTCTCGGTCAAAGGACCAAAAGCCACGCCGCCGCCCACCCAAATCGGGGAACGGATTGAACCATGGCGGGCGCGACCGGTGCCTTTTTGCTTCCAAGGCTTTCTGCCGCCGCCGGAAACTTCACCGCGATTCTTGGTATCAGCCCACGGTTCGCGTTGATTATTTGTCATGGCGACAAAAACCTCGTGAACAACTTCGGGTTTAACTTTGACGCCAAAAACCTTCTCGTCTAAATTTATTTCGCCGGTTTCTTTACCTTCAAGATTGTAAACTTTTGTCTTCATATATTTCAAATATTCTGCCGTTAAGCGTTAACCTGTTCGGCTTCAACCGAAACATTTTCGCTAACCGGTTCCGCTGACGAGGCGGCCTTGTTTACCGACAATTTTCCCGGGCAGGAAATCTTCACCAAACCGTTTCTCGCTCCCGGAATCGCGCCTTTGATATAAATTTCATTGGTCTCAGGATGAATTTCCACTACTTCCAGATTCTTGACCGTTACCGGACCTCCGCCCATGCGACCGGCCATACGCATACCTTTGAAAACACGTTGCACACCGCCCGCGCCGATAGAACCCGGAGCGCGCAAATCGTGTTTGTGACCATGGGAAGCCGGAGCACCATGAAAACCGTGGCGTTTAACCACGCCGGCGAAACCCTTACCTTTGGATATTCCTTCTACAGTGACGATGTCGCCGACAGAAAAAGTATCCACGGCCACGACATCGCCGCGATTCAGTCCTTCCACTGATTCAGTTAAAAACGAACGTAAATGTCTGACCGGTTTTAAATCATTCAGATGACCCGCTTTCGGTTTGTTGACGCGAAAATCTTTCACTTCTTCAAAACCGATTTCCACGGCAACGGAATTATCTTTGCCGGAATTTTTGACTTGAGTGATTTGGCACGGTCCGGCAGTTACCCGGGTGACCGGCAAAATATCTCCGTTTGGAGAAAACACCTGCGTCATTCCTAATTTTTTTCCTAAAATAAACTTCATATTTTTGTGAGTCATTGCTCCGCGTTCTCTTTCCGCCAAAGCGAATTGAGCCCATCCCGATTTACGGAGATAACTGTTAAATAATCAATTAAATCCCGTCCTTCAACCCCCTCTTAACAAAAAACTAGAAGCAAAAACATTAAATATATTTTAATGCTATTGCTTCTAGCCATCTCGCGCACGCTTGTCTATTTAAACAAACTTGCACGCAAACACCGAATAAATCCGGTATAGATTGGCTATTGTAGTTTTTGTTTTAAATAATTTTCTCCCGTCGCGCCTGATTCCGCGTAAATGTTTTCCATCGCCCATTGCGGTGAATCTTATTTAGTTGGGCCAAACCGACTTTTTTCAACGCTGGCACTATACAACAATTAATAATTGTTGTCAAGCCCCTCACTCCAACTATTTTTTACATCTTTATTTCCACATCCACACCCGACGGTAAGCTCAAACTCATGAGCGCGTCAACGCATTTTGGCGAGGCGTTCATAATGTCAATCAAACGCTTGTGCACGCGCATTTCAAACTGCTCGCGCGCATCCTTGTGCACAAACGTAGAGCGATTAACCGTAAATTTGGACTTTTCGGTCGGCAACGGTACCGGCCCGATCACTTTCGCATCATTGCGCTCGGCTGTTTCAATAATCATCTTGGTCGCTTGATCAATAATTTTATTGTCATAAGCGCGAATTTTGATGCGAATTCTTGTCGCTACTGCTTCTGTGGTTTTCTTTATTGCTTGCGTCATGGTAAAGAACTTAATCTCACGACAAAGGGGGGTGAATATTTCACCCCCCTCGTCATGACTTATTTAAGAATTTTTGTTACCACACCCGCGCCGACGGTCTTACCGCCCTCGCGAATGGCGAACTTCATTTTTTCTTCCATAGCTACCGGCTTGATCAACTTCACGGTAAAGCTGATTGTATCGCCCGGCATAACCATTTCCGTGCCTTCCGGCAAAATTACTTCACCGGTGACGTCCGTAGTGCGGACGTAAAACTGCGGTTTGTAACCCTTGAAAAACGGTTTGTGGCGTCCGCCTTCTTCTTTGGTCAAGACAACCACTTGGGCTTCAAAATCTGTGTGCGGATTAATTGTGCCCGGTTTGGCGAGAACCATACCGCGCTCAACTTCTTCCTTTTTGGTACCGCGAAGCAAGATGCCCGCGTTATCACCGGCTTGACCTTCTTTCAACTGTTTGTTGAACATTTCAATACCAGTGACCACGGTTTTCATTTTTTCTTCATTCAAACCGACAATTTCCACTTCATCATTCACGTGAATGATGCCGCGTTCAATACGACCGGTCACCACAGTGCCTCGGCCTTCAATGGAGAACACGTCTTCAATCGGCATGAGGAAAGGTTGATCAACGGCGCGGGTCGGCTCCGGAATATATTCATCAACCACATTCATTAAATCCAAAACCGGTTTGGCGGCCGCTTCATCGGTCGGGTTTTGCAAAGCTTGCAAAGCGGAACCGCGGATAATCGGGGTGGTGTCGCCCGGGAAATCATATTTCTTGAGCAAATCACGAACCTCGGCTTCCACCAAATCAATCAATTCCGGGTCGGAAACTTGGTCAACTTTGTTTAAGAAAACGACGATATACGGCACACCGACTTGACGAGCGAGCACGATGTGTTCGCGGGTTTGCGGCATCGGACCATCAGCAGCCGAGACGACCAAAATCGCGCCGTCCATTTGAGCGGCGCCGGTGATCATGTTCTTCACATAATCAGCATGTCCCGGACAATCCACGTGGGCATAGTGCCTCTTGGTTGTTTCGTACTCAACATGAGCGGTGGAAATGGTAATACCGCGAGCTTTTGACTCAGGGGCTTTATCCAAATCAGCCACACCTTTATTTTGAGCAGTCATACCATGAGTGCTCAAAACCTGCAAAATCGCCGCGGTAAGAGTAGTCTTACCATGGTCAACGTGGCCAATTGTGCCAATGTTGACGTGCGGCTTTGTTCTCACAAACTCTGCCATACGATTACATTTACACGGCACTGCTCCGAGTGGTCGTCGCAGATTTGTTATCCAGCCGCTAAAATATTTATAAAAAAAATTTTCAAATTGAATGTTCGGCTCAAAAATTTAGAGCCAAGCGCTCATATTTCTTAACGATTATAGCAGATATGCGCCATTTTGGCAAGAGGTCGCTTGTGAATATTCTGTGAATAACCAAAAAACTGATTTCTTGGCTAATCTATCATTATTCTACCGGCTCCAAATAAAATTTCTCTTCCTCATGCGGCACACCGGATAAATCGTCTTCTTCAATAATTCCCGTTCTGGGCGTGTTGTCAAATTCCCTGTTTTGGTATTTTTTATCAAACAGCACATCGCCGATACTGGCAATGCCGGAAGGAACTTGAATTTTTTCTTCGCCGCTATTATCGTCCACCGGTCTGCTTTCCGGCTCAGAAATTTTTTCTTCCACTAATTCTTCGGCTAATTCATTTTCTTCTTTCTTGGTCTGAGCGCTGCGCCAATCCGCAATGTCGCCGTTAATTTTTTCCAGAAGTTCGCGCTCGCTCATCTCGGTTGGTTTTTTTTGTTCCGGCTCTTCAGATGCGGAAAAATCAAAAGCATTTTCGTTTAATTCTTCCGGGTCAAAATCGTCATTAAATTCATCGCGTTTAGATTCGTGCTCGCATTCATGACAAAACTCATGTGAGTCAAATTCGCCGTTGCCGGACAAATTTTCGTATTCATCTAAATTCATCAATACAAAAACATCGTCGCTTTCATTATCGGCCACGACCAAACGGTCGCCGGTTTCTCTGACCAAATTTAGCAATCTATTTAATTGTTTGGAGTTCATAAAATAATTTTTCCAAATTGAAGAATATAAAACCAGTATAATGAAATCAGACGCGAAAGTCAACCCCGTCCCGACTTTACGTCGGGAGAAAATAAAATCCCCGCTGATATTGCCAGTATCAGCGGGGTAATGAACTGTGGTAGGGGCTACTCGGCGCCTTCAGCGGAAGGCGGCGGGTCTTCCGGCTCGGGCGGCGGTCCGAAAAACGGTTCTGTTAGCCGAGAGGTTGTTGCAGCCTTGATCCCGCCGGCCAGCCCCTTAAGCAGGGCAACATGACTTTCGGTTTCGCCTTGCAGGTCGCTCGCCACTCCTTCAATGGCTCGCATGGCTTCAGTCCGCATGTCTTCCGCGGCTTTTTCCGCGGCTTCAATGCGTTCCCTGGAAATCTGCTCCTCCGCGGCCAAGGCGGTTTGCGCCGCTTGAACCTTGCTGCGCAAAACAGCCAACGCCGCATCGCGCTGTTTTTCGGACACGATCAAATCAGCCTTTGCGATTTTTGTGACCTCGTCACAAGACTTCTGCAGTTCGGCGAGCCTGATCTTCTCGGCGGACAAATCAGCTTGGACTTTTTTCTGCGAGTCCAAAAGATTTGTCACGGCCAGCCTAACCTCGTTGATCTGATCTGTGATGCGATCACGTTCCTCGCGCAGCCTATTAAGCTCCTCCACAGCCGTGTCGCGTTCGGTTTCGGCCGACCTTGCGCGTTCTTCGGCCGTTGCCTTGTCGGCAACAGCGTTCTTGTAGAGATTGTTCTGCTCGCGCTTTTGCGCGAGCAGAACGTCGAGTTGGCGCGATTTGTGATCCATCGCTTTTCTCGCGGCTTCGACCGCTATACAGATCTGCTGCAGACTGCCGTTCAATCGCGACAAGGTCGACGCCTCGACGATCATCTTGACTTTCTCGTCCAGGTCATCGGCGAGTCCAACTGGAGCGTCGGGCAACGTGCCCAGATACTCCAGCATGGCGCGCGCGCTTTCTGACGGATCACCGTCAAGTTCGCCCGTGAAAAGCCGACGCAGGATGATACCGATGGTAGACAGCCGTTCCCGAACGAGATCGTTCGCCCCAGCCAGATGATTTTTCTCTTCGACCAAGACTGCTTTCTCGGCCTCAACTTCAGCCGTCATACGCATGGCCGCTTCGGCCGCCGCTTTTACTTCCTCCCACGAATCGCCTATCCGTTCCTTCTCGGCCGCGAGCCGAAGTTCTTCCATTTCGACGGCCTGTTCACGTCTGATCAGCTCTCTTTCGACTTCTTCTTGTTTTTTCCCGCCAAACATGGTTCCCTCCTCTTGTTGCAACCCCTTACCTAAATTGTAAAGGGCTTCGTGGCAAACGAATAAATCCCTTTTCTTCCGGATATCCAAACATAGCACGAAAAATATATTATGTCAATGATGATTGACAAAACGGCCAAAATGTGCTATAATACTTTGGTTAATTTAACATTAACATTAAAAATATGAGTGAAGGCATGCAAGAACAAATGATCGCCGCGTCAGAAGGCAAACGCCACACGCTAAATGAAGAAATCGCTGAAAAGAGAAAAGGTATTGAAGGTCTACATATGGCAGGCGAAGGCAGAGTCACCGACAACACCCGATCAGGAGCACGCGAAGCGTTTAAAACGCTACAACACGAAACTGACATGACCGGCGCCATAGATATCGGCAAATCTGACACAGACAGTGATGATGTAGGTAGTTGGATTGAACGGCCGGCCGCTTAAAAAATACAACAAAAAAATCTCCGAATTACTTCGGAGATTTTTTATTTAATCTAATTTATTTCTTTTTACCTTCAATAATTGTCTGGGCCACATTATTTGGCACTTCGGCATAGTGGGAAAATTCCATGGTGGAACTGGCGCGTCCTTGCGACATATTACGCAAGGATGTCACATAGCCAAACATGCTGGCCAAAGGCACAATCGCTTTGACCACTTTCATTTGACTGCGGTCAGTCATTTCTTGAATTTGTCCGCGTTTGGAATTGAGGTCGCCAATGACATCACCCATAAATTTTTCCGGGGTGACAACTTCAATCTTCATAATCGGTTCCAAAATTACCGGATTGGCTTTTTTGCACGCGGTTTGAAACGCCATGGACGCAGCCATTTTGAAAGCCGCTTCGGATGAATCAACTTCATGATACGAGCCATCAAAACAAGCGACTTTAATATTGACAATCGGATAACCGGCTAAAATACCGCGAGTGATTGATTCTTTTACGCCTTTTTCAATCGCCGGAACGTATTCACGCGGGACCACGCCACCCTTGATTTCATCCAAGAATTCAAACGGCGCGCCCGGTTCGGTCGGCTCAACGCGCAAATAGCAGTGGCCATATTGACCGCGTCCGCCCGATTGCTTGATGTATTTACCTTCGCCTTCGGCCGTCATCTTAATCGTTTCTTTGTACGCGACTTGTGGCGCGCCGACATTGGCTTCCACTTTAAATTCGCGTTTCATACGGTCAACGATGATGTCCAAATGCAATTCACCCATACCGCGAATAATGGTCTGCAAAGTTTCTTCATCCGTGTTGACTTTGAAAGTCGGATCTTCTTCAGCCAATTTTTGCAAAGCCATACCGATTTTTTCCTGATCTTGTTTGGTCTTTGGTTCAATCGCGACCGAGATAACCGGTTCGGGGAAAGTAATTTTGGCCAAAGTGATCGGATGATTTTCGTCGCAAAGAGTGTCGCCGGTAATGGTGGATTTGAGACCAATGGCCGCGGCGATTTCTCCGGCGTAGACTTCCTCCACATCCTCGCGATGATTCGCATGCATGCGGACGATTCTACTAATGCGTTCGCGTTCGCCCTTGGCGGAGTTGAGCACATATGAACCGGAAGCAACTTTACCGGAATAAACGCGGAAGAAAATTAATTTGCCGACGAACGGGTCGGTCGCGACTTTGAAGGCCAAAGCCGAAAACGGTTCATCATCAGACGAACTGCGTGTTTCTTCAGCGCCGGTGTCCGGATTTTCTCCGACAAACGCTTTGATGTCGGTCGGGGCCGGCAAATACGCGACTACCGCATCAAGCATTAATTGCACACCAATATTTGACAACGCCGCACCGCAAAGCACGGGATAAATATCACCGCGCAAAACCATCTCGCGTATACCGGATTGAATCTCTTCAACCGAGAGTGCCTCGCCGGCCAAAAATTTATTCATGGTCGCTTCATTGGCCTCGGCCGCTTTTTCCACCATTTCGCGTCTGAAGGACGCGACTTTTTCTTTCATATCTTCCGGAATCGGAACTTCCACGATATTTTCGCCGTTCTTGCCTTCAAATTTAAAAGCTTTTTCTTCAATCAAATCAACAATACCGCAAAAAGTTCCTTCGGCGCCAATCGGCAATTGAACAGCCACGGCGTTTTTGGACAAACGTTCCTTGATTGAATCCAAACTCATATAAAAATCCGCGCCCATCTTGTCCATCTTGTTCACAAAAGCAAAACGCGGGACATTATATTTATCGGCCTGATGCCAAACGGTTTCAGATTGTGGTTCCACGCCTTGCGAACCATCAAACACGGCCACGGCGCCATCAAGCACGCGCAGAGAGCGCTCTACTTCGGCGGTAAAATCCACGTGTCCGGGAGTATCAATCAAGTTGATGCGATGACCTTTCCAAAAAGCCGTGGTCGCGGCGGAAGTAATAGTGATACCGCGTTCTTTTTCTTGTTCCATCCAATCCATTTCGGCCGCGCCTTCGTGCACTTCGCCGATTTTGTGTTTGCGTCCGGTGTAAAACAAAACGCGCTCGGAGACAGTGGTCTTGCCGGCATCAATGTGAGCCATGATGCCGATGTTGCGTGTTTTTTCCAAGGGATATTCACGGGGCATAAATTCAAATTTTTAATTTTTTTAATTTTTGAATTTTTATTTCGCGAATCTGGCGAAATGGGCAAAGGCCTTGTTGGCATCAGCCATACGATGGACCTCGTCGCGTTTCTTGATGGCGTCGCCGAGTCCTTGAGAGGCCTCGTTCAACACGGTCGCGAGTTTGTCCAGCATCGGTTGGCCTTTTTTGGCGCGAGCCGCGTCAATAATCCAACGGAACGCGAGAGCGTTCTGGCGTTCACCGCGCACCGGCAACGGTACTTGGTAGTTGGCGCCACCCACGCGTTTGGAGCGTACTTCCACTTGCGGAGAAACCGTACGGATAGCTTCCTCAAAAATCTTCACCGCGTCTTTATTTGTTTCAGCGGCAATTTTTTCCATAGCGCCATACACGATTTTCTCGGCAGTGGTTTTCTTTCCGCCGAGCATCACGTAGTTAATGAATTTTCCGAGCAAAGCATTGCCGTATTTGGAATCCGGCGCGGCTTCACGTTTAATTGCTTTTTTACCTCTCATATTTATTCGTATTATTAGTATGCATTAGTATATTAGTATCGCATTACGCTTTTTTCGCTTTCGGACGCTTGGTGCCGTAAACGCTTCGACCGCGTCGGCGAGTTTCAATTCCTTGTGTATCATAAACACCGCGCACAATGTGGTAGCGGACGCCCGGCAAATCTTTCACACGACCGCCGCGAATGAGCACGATGGAATGTTCCTGTAAATTGTGTCCTTCGCCCGGAATATAGGCGATGACTTCTTGACCGTTGGACAAACGAACTTTGGCGACTTTGCGGAGCGCGGAGTTCGGTTTCTTCGGAGTGGTGGTGTACACTTTGGTGCACACGCCGCGCTTAAAGGCACAGCCTTTGGAGAGCACGGTTTTCTTGCGGTGCAAGTTATCGGTGAGATATTGCAAAGCCGGAGTTTTAGATTTGGTAATCTTATTCTTACGGCCTTTGCGCAACACTTGGTTGATTGTTGGCATAGATTATTACTTCAGATTTAATTTTGTTAAACAAAAAGAAACCCTTTTGTTAAAATCAGCCACGATTTTATGCTAAAGGTTTCTCGTTCATCTTGGTTAGATTGACCAAAACGAAGTTGACGTTCTGGCCATAGAATATATGATGACGCGGATTTTGTCAAGAGTAATTTAAGAACATTGGATTTTCCCTAATCTTAGCCAAAAAATGGCATCCAAATTTTAGCTAATCTTAGCCAAAAAAATATGGTCGGGGGGCTTGACAAAACCTTCAAAATGTGCTATACTTATTTTTGTAATTAACGTTGAGAGAGCGTTACTTACGAAAACAACAATAAATACACTTTTAGTGTAATTTCTGTATAAAACTCTCTCAAAACGGGAGTTTTTCTCGTTTTATATGCCCTTTACAAACTAGCGGAAATTGGTGGATACACTGTTTTAAGCCAAAATTTGTCTTCAAACAGAGTGTCCACCAAAAACAAAGTCGGCTGTCGCCACAAAGGCGCGCCGACCAACAAACAGGAGTCAATTATGAAGAAGTTTTTCGCCATCATCGTCACCGTCAGTATCTTCTCCGGCCTCTTCAGCTCGATCGCGTTCGCGAATCCGACCTCCGAAGTGGAAGTCACCTACACGGCGCCGGACGCCAAGGCCGCGCCTGCCGCGACCCCGAAGGTCAACCCGGCCAAGCTCGGTGACGCGCTGAAGCTCCACGCGAAGTTCCGCCACACGGACGGCGAGGACACCCTCGCTGTCTCCGCCCGCTAGTTCGCCCTTTCCCGTCTCGCTCATCCGAGCATTCATGAGACGGTCGCCCCGCAGTATTCAATCGGCTTGCCGAAAGAAACTGCGGGGTTTCTTTTTTTGTTTACAAAATAATAATTTTAGTTTAAAATGCAATTTATATGAATGAAGCATCGTTTCATCCGGATACGCCAACCGAGGAAGGCGAGCCGGAACAATTTGAACCAAAAGTTGAGGTATTACCCGCCATCAAAGATTTAAAAAATATTTGGCGTGATTTATTTACCGCCTGCAAAGACACCAACGAGGCCGAGTCGTTTTTTCACCATGTACAAATTATGGAATTTAACGACAAGGACAAGACTAGACATTTTTTAATTCTGACCGACGTCAAACCGGAAAAAGAGGAAGAATACAAAAATATTTTTGGCGCAAAAAAAGATCCGATCAATGTGGATCTATTTCTGGTGTCGGCCAACCGCGCCAAGGCCGTGAGTAAACTCCCCGACTCATTTGACGCCGACGTGAGTAATGTTTACGAAATTTTGAGCTAAAAAATTTTATAAATCATCAAAATCCCTCGGGGAACTCCCGGGGGATTTTTTAAATCCCCGCCAGCTGTGGAATAATCAATTTCCATGAAGCCGCGTCAAAATTCTTTTTGCTAATATTTCCACCGCCGGATGTATAAACTTAACAAACGCCCAGCCCAAAGCCATCCAACAAAGCCCGTTGAGCAAATCTATATGCCCGCGAAAGTTTAAAAAATTTTTTGAATAATCCCAAGCGCGATGCTGTAAAACCGCCAGAGTAAATTCCCCGCCCAAATATTCCACCGCGGTAAGGATAATACCGACAGCCGGCACGACCAAAAACGGATTCTTGTTCCATAAAACTTTTTTGAATGCAATCAAAATCAACGCGCCGAATCCGTAAATCGGGGCAAACGGAATGGGCCAATAAAAACTTAGAAACATTCCGCCAAAAATAATTTGACCGGCTTCAAAAGAACGATACATTGAGTCAATCAACCAGCCGATAAATCCATAAATAACAAAATAAATAATACCCGACTCAATGACGGACAAATTTATCTTACTAATTTTAGAACGAAGGAAAGACATAGCACAAACGACTGGCTAACTCAATTTATTATAGCACAAAATCATCTTTCATCCCCCATGGCCTGAAAAATCACTTCGTTAATGTCGTTCGCGCCGGTAAAAAGCATAGCCATGCGGTCAATGCCGAGCGCAGTTCCGGCAGCCGGCGCATTGTCCAACTCTTTGATCGCGTTTATAAAATCCGGATCAACCGGCCACGTCTCTTTGCCGAGTTGTTCACGTTTTAACTTGTCCGCTTCCAGCCGTTTCTTTTGATCCACCGCGTCCGTCAGTTCGCCAAAGGCATTCGCCAATTCCAACCCGCCAATATACAGTTCAAATCGCTCGGCATAGCGCGGGTCATTTTTTGACAATCGCGAAAGCGAACACATTTGCTCGGGATAATCATAAATCATAATCGGTTTTTCCATCCCAAGATTTGTTTCAATCTCGTTCAAAAATATTTTGTAAAACAAATCCTCATATTCATCATTCGCGTCCGCCACGAGCCCGCGCTCGTGTACGAGCTCGGCCATTTTTTCATTCGTCAAATAATCATTCAACTCAACGCCGGCATATATTTTCCAGACTTCGCGCATGGTCATCCTCTCCCACTCGCCCGTTATATTTACTTTTTTATCTTTATATTCAACGACAAAAATTTTCAACTTTTCCGCCACATACTTAAATAAATTTTCCGTATCATCCATAATATTTTCCAGTGTTCCGGGCGCGCGATACCATTCAATCATCGTAAATTCAGTATTGTGATTACCGCCAAACTGTTCGTAATCGCGAAAACATTTGAAAATTTGAAAAATCTTTTCATAACCCGCAGCCAACAATTTTTTCAAGGCAAATTCCGGCGAAGTCTGCAAATACATTTTTGCGGCCGCGCCATTTGGTTCGTGAAAATCAACCGGAATTGGATTCAAATACGGCTCTTGCCCGGGCAAACGCGCGGCAATCGGAGTTTCCGCTTCCAGAAAATTTTGCGACCAAAAAAATTCGCGAATTAATTTTGTAATATTTATCCGCGTATCATAATATTTTTTGAGACGAGGATTATTTTTTAAATCCGACCACAGCATAAAATATTATTTAACAACACACGACGCACCAATATAGTGCGCCGTGTTTGAAAATAGATTAAACCCTACACAAATTACTTGGGCATGAAAGGCATGAGCGAGGCCTGGCGCGCGCGCTTGATGGCGCTGGACACTTGGCGCTGATGTTTGGCGCAAAGTCCCGAGCGGCGGCGCGGAGCAATCTTCATATATGAAGAGACGAAACGGCGCAAGCTGGCAATGTCTTTATAATCCACCACGGTTCGTTGGTTGGCGCAATACAGACAACCTTTTTGCAGTTGTTCTTTCGATGAAAGCATAATTGTTTATTAAAATGGAATATCTTCAACCTTTATTACTTCTTCAGCCGTTTCTTGCGGCGCCTCTTCAGCATACGACGGGATGCCGGAACTGTCGCCCGCCGGACCACCTTGGCGCGAAGACAACATAATCATATTCTCTCCGATAATTTCCGTGCGATAGCGTTTAATGCCGTCTTGTCCGGTCCATTCGCGTGTTTGCAAGCGGCCTTCCACGTAAATTTTCTGGCCTTTCTTCAAATACTGACCGCAAATATCCGCAAGTTTGGCCCAAAATACCACATTGTGAAATTCAGCTTGTTTTTGTTTCTGGCCGTTGGCATCTGTCCAGACGCGATTGGTGGCGATGCTGAACGAAGCAACCGAACGACCGGTCGGAGTGGCGCGCACTTCCGGGTCTCGGGTCATGTTGCCGATTAACATCACGCGATTGAGATCCATATTAAATAATTAAAATAATTTAACAGGTCAAATTATATATTTAAATTATCATCAGCCAGAATCTCATCCAACTTTTTATCAATCTCTTTCAAATCCATAACAGGGGCTTTGGTTGATTTTTTTTCCTCTTTCTTTTCCTCTTTTTCCTCTTCAACCGCCGGCGTCTCATCCATTGGCTCTGTTTCAACAGTTGCCGCCGGTGCTTCAGCGACGCTCACCGGCTCGGAGATCTCAACTTCCGGCTCGGCTGTTTCCACCACGGCCACCACGTCGTTGTTTTCAGCTTCTTCCGCCTCAACGTGCGCCGTCATGCCAGTCAGACGAGCGGTGTTTTCCGCTCCGTCCAAAGCTTTGTTGTAGCGTGCGACAATGGCGCGAAGCAAACCGCGAGTCAAGCGTAATTTTGTCTCAATTTTTTTAATATTTTCAGTATCAGCGGAAAAAATTATCGTGTAAAAATAACCATAGCGTACCTGTTGAATTGGATAGGCCAAACGATTTTTCCCCATTACTTTTAATTCCGCTTCTTGCCCAACTTCTTTGATGAGCGCCACCACTTCGTCAGTTTTCGCCGCCGCTTCCTTTTCATCCAAGGTGCCCGGCAGGACCAACAATAACTCGTATTTATTCATAACAAAAAAATATACATCATTAGGCTTTACCATTGGTATCGCCGATTTAGCGCATCTAATATAACATAAAATAAAAATATGTCAAGCTCAGACCGCCACGCTTCTTGCGCCTTAACTAATCCCGTGCTAATATAACCACACATCGGCGCGTAAGCCGAGGCAAATTTTGAATAAATATGGAAAATAACGTAAATCCGACGCCCTCCGCTCCAGTGGCGCCGAGCACACCAACCACAACTCCAACAGGCGGAAATAATAATAAAACAGCCCTTATAATTGCCATTGCCGCGATTCTGGTTATCGGCATTGGATACACGGCCTTTTCGCGCTGGCGCGCAGACCGAACCGCTCAAAACATGCTCAAAAACTTGGGCATTGAAGCTGGAGGCCAAATGATGAATAACGAAAACTCCGGCGATGAGGGTAAAGAATTAACACCGGCTGAAATTTTTGCCAATGCTGAAAATCAAGAAATCGGCGACAGCACGCACAAGGCCATTGCTGATGAAGTCGGCGGAATCATCAAGGCAGTCTACGATGATTACAAACTCTCAAGTTTTGTCAGTGGCTATATGGGCATGAACAGCGGCTCTGGCATCTTTCAATATACTTTGCCCAAACTTGTGGCCGTATCAGACGCCGGTTCCATTGCCAAAGAAATGGAAAATCGCGGCATGAAAATTATTACCAACATCCAACAAAACGAGGCCGCGTCCATCATGGCGCAAAAAGATAATTTCACCTACACCATCGGCTTTAACAAGGACGAGCAAGTCATTACCGCTATTGTTATCAACGCCGAGCAAGGAAATTCTCATCAATAATTTTGATTTTTAATTAATTTATTGAAACTACTATGGACGAGCAGAATAATCAACCGGTGGCGCCGGTAAGCACACCCGTGCCGCCGATGACGCCTCAACAACCGACGCCGACACCGGTGGCGCCCCAACCGACTTCACCCGCTCCGGCGAATGGAGAGCCGAACACCGGCATGGCCATTGTCGCTTACATTTTATTCTTTATTCCGCTTTTGACCGACGCAAAAAAGGATCCTTTTGTCAGATTCCACGTCAAACAAGGATTTTTAATTTTTGCTGTTTCAGCCATCCTTTGGATTATTCGCGCCATGATTCCTTGGTATTATATTTTGACTTGGTCATGGCTTTTCAGCTTGCTTGGTCTCGCCACTTTGGTCTTTGCCATCATCGGCATTATCAATGCGGCCAACGGCAAAAAAGAAAAACTGCCGTTCATCGGAGATTTCGCGGACAAATTCAAATTCTTGGACTAAAACAAATTCAATTAAAAAATTCCGTTCTGCATTCTGCGGGACGGAATTTTTTTACGGTTGATTATGTTTTAATCCTTGAACTCACCTAAAAATTCCACGCTCATTTTTTGTTCTTTTAAAGCCTTTTGAGCCGCGGCCTCGGTAATATCTATATAACGTTCCAGTGGCGCAAAATTTTCCAGTGTTTTCATGGTGTGCAAAGCCAAACGGGATTTATTCGTAAAATGCACGGCTGTTTCGCAAGCGCGCTTAATTGTCTTGAACCAAAATATCTGACGCAGGCTTTCTTTATCTTCAACTAAATCAATTTCTCTGATACCGGGATATTTTTGTTTGAAGTCCTCCAAAAGCATCACCACCACCGTGCTTAAATGTCCGCGCGCCATATCTTCCTCCCAATCATGAGCGTCATCATTGATTTGCATGGCAATCAAATAGTAGCGAAAATAATCCAATAAATTTTTTACCTCCGATGAATCTTCGTTATACCCGAGCATATAGAGCATGGCCGCGGATCCGAGCGCGTGCCCGGAGGCCGGACGGTATTTCATCTCATAATCGCCGTAATCCGGCAAAAAATCCGGAACGACAAAATGATTGCCCGCGACTTTTGTTCGGCAATAAGTCGTTTCCCAAGTATTAGCCGCATCCAGATTGTCCATCAACTCGCGAAAAAATTCTCTGAAACCGGTGCGTTCCGGCAGGAGCGAGTGGAAAAAATTTGAATAATGACGAGCGTATAAATTTGCGGTTGGTAATGTCCGAGGGTCGGCTTCTTCATCCACATCCCAAAAATTATCATAAATAATAAAGGCGGTCCAATAAAAAATATTAGCCAACCCCATCTCGGCCACTGTGTCATCGGAAATCTTCCGGCCGTTTTTACCCAACGCTTGCTTCATACAATACGGCATGAGCGACATCTGTCGGTCGGGATTTTGGGAAATAGTTTTGGTAATTTCGCGCCAAGCAATTTCTTTCATCCCGCCAACGAGATTGGCAAAACGTTTTTCCGCCTTCTCTAAAATCAATTCCATAATAAATTTTTCTTGATCATCCGGCGCGCCGTTTGTTTCGTCTTTTATTAATCCGGCCTGTTTTTCCATGGTTTCATTCGCCGTTATGCAAAGAGCCAAAAATAATTCCGGTGTGACAAATAAATTTTTTTCGCCTATTGGATTCAAATTATCGTTGGATAAAATTTCTGCCAAATTAAGTATTTCTGCCGACTCGCGCAACAATTCCGGCGTTGCGCCAAGATGAAAGAGCGAAACAAACGCCAACAATTTATCAAATGGCGAATCTAAATGTCTTCCGCGAATTTGCGCAAGGACATGTTCAAACAACTTATCAGCGCGCTCACCGCGATAAAATCCGGCAAGAAGATAAATTACATAATATTCATCGGCAAAAATTTCGGATGAAAAAACTTTGGTTTCCATCGCCGTGGCAAATAGCCCGGTCAATTCCGGCAGTTCCACCTCGTGCAAAAACAAAAACCGCGCGATAGCGGCATTAACACCCAAATCAATTTTTTTATTTTCGCTATTAAGTTCGGAAAAATACGGCCCGCCTTCTTTGGCTTCGGACGAGGACAGCGCCACTAAAATTTTTGCCAAAGCCGTGCCATCAAAAATATTTTTGTCGTTTTCAAAAACCGCTGTCAACGCCAAAAAATTCACACCCAAATTTTTATCCACCAACCATTGTTCATTTCTCTTGCTCAAAAGCCAACTTCCCGCGCCTTTCTTTATTCGCGCGATATCACCATCATCCGACAACCGATTCAAAAACAATAAGATGCCGGCCGTAATAATCACCGATTCTTGACCGTCGTTGCCCGCGAATGCGCCACTCGGCATTTGCGCGTTAGACAGTCTATTCGCGATATTGTTCATATTCAAATTTTTAGATCTTTTGGAAATGTAATGATAAATTTTGTGCCTTTATTTTCCTCGCTCTCAAACATAACTTTACCGTGGAAATCTATTTCGGCCACGCTTTTGACCATGGACAAGCCCACGCCGGTGCCATGCTTGGAATCTTTGGTGGTAAAAAACGGTTCAAAAATTTTATCTTGAATGTCCGCCGAAATCCCGCGTCCATTATCGCCAATGGACAACATAATTTGGCCCGCGTCCTCGGCCAAACGAATGACAATCTCGCGACTGACGCGCCCCAGCTCGGCCGGATTCATCGGTGGGAAAGAATCCACGGCATTGGAAATTAAATTGACAATCATCTGGCTGAACCTAATCGGACTGCCGGCGGTCTCAATATTTTTATTTTCGGAAAAGATGATTGAAACGTCGGCTTGGCGCGCCGGATAAGCCATGAGTTGAATCGCGTCTTTGATTTCCTGATTTACTGAAAATATTTCTCGGGTTTGGTTGCCGGAAATTTGCTTGCGTACAGAAGTAATAAATTTACCGATGCGTTCGGTGGTTTTTAATACCCGCTCCAAATCCGCTTCAATCAAATGACATCCCTCACTCGAGGTTTGTGTATTTTTGATGCGTTCCACGCCAAGAGAAACAGCCGTTAACGGACTGACCAAATCGTGAAACAAACCCACGGACAAACGCCCCATTTCCGCGAAGCGGGATAATTGTACCAATCTTTCCATCTGCGCTTTTTGCAAATCTTGTGTCCTTTCTTCCACCCGAATTTCCAACATGTCTTTTTCTTCTTTTAATTCGGCTTCGGACTTGCGCGCCCGAGTCAATGATTTTTCTATTTCGCGATTGGACAGCCATGAGACTGTGGCAACGATGAAAAAGACGATGGAAAATAATATAACATCAATACCATCCAATTTCATCCCCTCCCAATATGATAAGCGCGCAAGAACCCCTTCGTTGTGAAAAATATTTATAAACATTATCCCAACAGACGAAATCACTGCGGCAACAAAAGAAAACTTAGCGCTGACCAAAATTCCGGATATTACTATTGTTAAAATATAAAATAACAGACCGGTGCCAAGCCCTATTCCATATCTACTGGATAAATATATTGATACAAAATAATATACTGACACATATATTACCGCCGAAATTTTGACAAACTTTTTGCGCGACAAAATATATAAACCTACAAAAAATAATAATAACCCAACCACAATAAAAGGTGGCACAGAATTTTGTTCAAGGGTTGAGCTATATAAAAATACGCGATCAAAAAAACATATAATATTTGCGAGAATCAACAAAATTATTGACGAGGAAAGCAAAATATTTAAGATGTATTCTCGCCTCTGTAAGTCCTCATCTACAGAGTTCGGTCGTAAAAATTTCCAATATAGTTCCTTCAACATATTAAAGTAGTAAGCACTCCCTCTTTAGAAAGGAGTGCTCATAGATAACAGAAACCAAACAAAAGCACTATTCGAGCGTTCCTCTCCAGGGATAACCCGCGCTCATTGCCGCAGCCACGAACAAAGTCAATTCAACTCCGTTACGCGCCGCCTTGCTTGTTAGAAACTTTTTGATAAGCTTGTCCATATTATTAATGCCCAGTTTTTCTAGAAAATCTACGGGTTAATAACGGTGAATTAAAGCCGACCTTTGTTTTGATTATCCAATGCGATAGCCGCGTCCGGAAACAGTCTTAATCAAATCATCCGAACTGGCGCGGTTTAATTTTTTTCTTAAATTTAACACGTGCGTCTCAATAGCATTGGAAAATAAATCCACTTCCGAGTCCCAAACATTTTCCAATATCGCGGTCTTTGGCACAATTTCGCCTTTGTGGCGCAACAAATATTCTAAAAGGTTAAACTCCTTGCCGGTCAAATTTATTTCCCTCCCGTTCCGTTTTACTATTCTCTTGTTCAAATCCATAACCAGATCCGCGCATGTAAGCGTTTCTTTGTATGTGGCCGCGGGACGACGCAAAAGGGCTTTGATCCGCGCCAACACTTCTTCAAATGAAAACGGCTTGCAAACATAGTCATCGGCTCCGGAATTCAACAAGTCAACCTTATTGCTCACAGACGATTGCACCGAGAGCATGAGTATCGGAGTCGTTTTGCCGCGTCCGCGAATATCTCGGCAAATTTCGTCGCCATTTTTATTTGGTAAATTTAAATCCAGAATTATCAAATCATACGAATTGATGCGGGCCATTTCCATCCCGCGCTCGCCATCATCGGTCGCGTCCACGACAAACCCCTCGGTTTTCAAACTCGCCCTCAAGAAGGCCAAAATATCTTTGTCGTCTTCAACAAGTAAAATTTTCATATGAATTCTGCTACAGTGTCAGAGAGCATCGGGCAGCTTCTATCCATATTATACACTAAAATCCTGAAGAGGACAAAATATGAATAATCTCAACTATTTAATTCAACCCACAATTCATCCCGCATCTTATACACCTCGTCATCAACAATAAAATCAGTATAAGAATCTAAACGATTCATCACCGCCTTTGACGGATAAATAATCTGATTATCCAAAATATCCTTGCTCACAAACTCCTTCGCCCCTTCATTACAACTGGCATAAAACACATATTCAACATTTTTTGCGTTAACGTCCGGACGATTCAAATAATTCAGAAAAACTTCGGCCGTATATTTATTCTTGGCATTTTTCGGAAGGGCAAACATGTCAAACCAGCTCGCTCCGCCCTCTTTGGGAATTATATAAGACAGATCTGAATTTTGCATTATCGCGTCCGCCGCCGTCCCACTCCATTCTTCCACCGCCCAAAATTCTCCGGATACCGCACCGTCAGACGCAGTGGTATCGTCGCAATATCCTCGGATGATGCTTTTCTGCGTCAACAAAACATTTCTTACCTGACTCATTTGCTCCACAGACTGTGGCACAAGCGGTAAACCAAGATATTTGGCCGCCGCCCCGATAACTTCGGCCGGATCGCTTAACATGCAAATTTTACCCGCGTACTTTTTATTCCACAAAACACCCCAACTGTCGGCATTGGGAATAAACTTTTTGTTTACCAATATGCCGGTCGTGCCCCAACAATAAGGAACTCCGTAAATATTTTTAGCATTAAATATCGTGTCTTTAAATTCACTGCCAATATTTTTTAAATTCGGTATATTCTTGGCATTAATTGAAGCCAGCAAATCAGATTCAATTAACCGCCCCATGATGGAATTACCGGCGACAATCAAATCGTATTTATCCGTATTCGGATTATTTTCCAGTTCATGAAGCATGATGAATTCATCATCATAATAATGCATGTTAATTTTTACGCCATATTCTTTTTCAAATCCAAGAATGACCTCGGGCGATAAATACTCCGTCCAATTGTAAACATTCAATTCGGCGGAAAGTTTTTTCTTTGGCCATAAAATAATTACTGCCGCGGCAATGATGACCAAAATTACGGCTACCACACCGACCGTAAATATTATTTTTCGCGTTTTCATATATTTTCAAATAAAAAAAGCTCCCGTGCCTCTCGGGGCTTCTTAATATATTATAGCACAAATTCCTATTTTATGCCCAATATGATGGCGGGGTTGTCAAATATACTAAACGGTGTAAAATAAAACCAATGGCGCTTAAGCCAATAAATGCAAACATATGCAATTTATATACGTACTGCTATTCCTAATTTTATTGCTGGTCTTGCGGTCAATCCGCCAAGTGGAGCAATATCAGAGGGGTGTAAAATTCTTTCTCGGCAAATATTACAAATCTTTGGAACCGGGCTGGCATCTGGTCTTTCCGATCATCCAAAGCCTGACCAAAGTGGATATTCGCACCAAAGCCGTTGATGTCCCGCTTCAAGAAGCCATCACCCGAGATAATGTATCCGCAAAGATCAATGCCGTTATTTATTACAAAGTAGTAAATTCGTCCAAAGCGATATTGGAAGTGGAAAATTTTCAATACGCTGTCTCGCAGTTGGCGCAAACCACCATGCGCAATGTAGTTGGCGAATTGGAGCTAGACGGACTTTTGGCCAATCGCGATGCGGCCGCGGACAGAATTAAAGAAATTGTGGAAGGCATGACGGATAAATGGGGTGTACTCGTGGAAACCGTGGAATTGAAAGATATAATCTTGCCCGATGATATGCAACGCACTATTGCCAAGCAAGCCGAAGCAGAGCGTGAAAAACGCGCGGTGATTATTAACGCCGAAGGCGAGCTTATCGCCTCCACCAAACTGGCCGAGGCTGCCAAAATTTTATCGGCCGCACCTGGCGCCCTTCACTTGCGCACACTCAACACCATCAACGACGTTTCGTCAGACCAATCCAATACGATTGTCTTCGCTTTACCGCTTGAAGTATTGAGGGCGTTTGATAAAATCAGTCCGGAAAAATAAATTGAGATTAAAAATCACTCCATGGCGCGGGGTGATTTTTTTATTGTGCGGAGAGAGTGGGATTTGAACCCACGGTACCTTTTGAGTACGCCGGTTTTCGAAACCGGTGCCTTCAACCGCTCAGCCATCTCTCCAGATGTTGAATAAGCGGAAGGGGTGGGATTTACCCCTTCGCTTCGCTCTCGGGGCATGAACTTCTCATCCCACATTCACAATAATTTATTTACGCCATATGGCGTAAATAAATTATGCGGAAGGGGTGGGATTCGAACCCACGGTCCACTTTCATGGACAACAGTTTTCAAGACTGTCGCTTTCGACCGCTCAGCCACCCTTCCAATGAGGCGTATAATAGCATAAATGCGAAAAAAAATCAACCCTACCCATCCATCGGTTTATCTGTTAAAATTAACCAGATATGCCCCATCAAATCACCCTCAACGGTAAAATCATTGACTTTACTATCAAAAAAAATCGCCTATCACGGCGGGTGAGAATTTTAATCCACGCGGACGGCCGAGTGGTAGTGAGCGCGCCGAGATTTGTGACGCAAAAATATATCAAACAATTTGTATTGGATAAATCCGAATGGATATTAAATACACTTGCCAAATGCAAGCCTGAAAACGCGAATAAAAAAACCATTTCCAAAAATGATTTTCATAAAAACAAACTTCTCGCCTTAAAAATTGTCCGCGAGAAAATTCGTCACTTCGGCGAAATTTATAATCTTCGCCCGCAAAAAATATATATCCGCAATCAAACCACGCGCTGGGGTTCGTGTTCAGGACACGGCAACTTGAGCTTTAATTTCCGCTTGGTATATCTACCCGTATCACTCTTGGATTATTTAATCGTGCACGAACTTTGCCACTTGCAAGAAATGAACCACTCTTCCCGTTTTTGGGCAATAGTCGCCAAAACGATTCCAGATTACAAAAAAAGAAAAACGGCTCTCCGCGAGGCGAGCCGCCATCTGCTGTAGAATTAATTTCTAGCCGCCAATTTTTTTATTTGCGGTAAAACTTTCTGCGCCGCTTTTTCACCCATGTCAATCACCGGCGGTCCGGCGTTAAACCGCGTGCCAAATATGCCGCCAACCTCGGGCGCGATAACCACATCGGCGAGTGCGGCATCGTATTCCGCCAGATGATACCGCATCAACGTAATCATTTGCATGGCCATGGCTCCGGGCGACAAATCCACTTTTTTCTTGGTAAAAAAATCCGCGTCCAAATTCACGGCAATAACTTTTTTCATCCCGCGTTCGCGCAAAATCTGCGTCGGCACTGGATGCGACAACCCGCCATCCACTAAAATATGATCGTTCATTTTTACCGGTTGAAAGACCAAAGGCACGGTGCTGGAAGCCATAATCGCGTCAACCACATCGCCTTTGTCCAAAATAACCGGCTCTCCGGTCTGTAAATCCGTGGCCACGACCGCGAGAGGAATTTTCAAATCCGCAAAAGTCATATCACCAACAAAGCGGCGCAAAAATTTTTTAATTTTTTCACCTTTAATCATGCCGTTTACCACAGTCGGATCAATTAACGACAGAAATAATTTCCAATCCGCCTCAGTGACGACTTTTTCCATCTCCGCGACATTGCGCGTCGCGGCATAAAGCGCGCCGACCACGGCGCCGATAGATGCGCCGGAAATATAATCAATCGGAATATTGTTGCGTTCCAAAACTTTTAGCACGCCGATATGGGCGAGGCCGCGCGCCGCGCCAGAACCGAGCGCCAAACCGATTTTTGCATGTGTCATATTGGACATTGATACTGGTTTTTGATATTATAGCACAAAATTTAATTATTATAGAGATTTAATAAATACACACGGAGTAATTCCGTGTGTTGCTAATTTATTTATGCAAATCTACTTAAACCTTATTCTTTACTCTTAATCTTTCTATAAAAAGCACTAATGTGATATATGCAACAATCCCGATTCCCAATACTATTAAATACGGTGCGGTTAAAACATATCCCGCCACATAAAACGCTCGATTATCTTGAAACGCGCGGGATATTGCCGGTTGTAATGTTAGAAAAAATATTGATAATATAATACTAAACACAATCATAAAATAATAATTTCTTTCGGCTAAAAACTTTTTACTTACCAGACCAAACAAAATTAAATATACGATTACGAATAGTCCAGTAACGGAAACAATTGTTTTCCATCTTCCGTCAGAAATAATAAGGTCGGCAAAATTATAATATAAATTCGTGCCTAAAACAATCAAGGAACTTAGAATCAACAATAGTGTGAATTTGTTTTTTGTGTTCATAAATATTATATAAATAATATATTATTAGGGGTGACGTTAACCCTGCGAAAACGCAGGGTTAACGTCGTCGAGCGACTAATTCTTTCTAAGGATTAGTCGTCCGTATAGAAACGATAGTTGAAAACAACAGAAAAATTATTGATATTATAAAATACAAATTTATAAATAATATCGTCGCTCCCGCTTTCCAGTGTCTGTGTCCTAGTATAATAGAACACGTCACTGGTAGCCCACCAATACCACGTACCCACATTATCAGAGCTGCCCCAATACGATTCCATCTCCCCTCCCTGATAGGTGGGTTGGTCGTTGAGGAATTGAATCTTGTGGGTCCCTTCTACGCCCGGGATGAAGTACACCGTATGCGAGCCATTAGCCACGATGGTTACTTCAGACCACGCGCTCCAACTGCCAGCCTCCGCCGATTTACAGAGGCACCACATCGAGACGAGAAGCACTGCGGTCGCGAAGAACTTCATCTTTCCAACTCGTTCCATTTTGCACCTTCTTCTGTTGGTTGTCAGCATCGTTTCTCAAAGAACAAAAAAACTCCCACAATTAAAAGACCCTTCTTTTTCCTCCTCTCTTTTATTTGGGAGTGATTGCGTATAAAAAAGAATACAATTTCCGTAACTGTCTGTCAAATATTTATGTGGATAACTCTAAAATTTTTGATTATTTACTTTATAAATGATAATATATATTTGTCATATAACAAATATATATGCACAAAGTTTTGCGCGCCCTAATTTTGTCCGACCTATTTTTACTAGGCGGTTTTGGTTTGATCCAACCGATCTTCGCCATCTTTATGTTGAATGAAATCAACGGCGCGAGCATTACGACCATCGGTATTGCCACGGCCGTCCAACTTTTAGCCAAAGGATTTTTTCAAATTGCCATCGCCAAATGGACCGATGCCGAAGCCGGCAACCGCCGTGAATTATTCGCTTTGTTTGTCGGCTCGCTTCTGATGAGCATTGCGCCGTTTTGTTTTATTTTTTCCACCGATGTTTGGCATATTTACCTCATCCAATTTATTTACGGTTTTGGCTCGGCCTGCGCCTTTCCCGGTTGGGTGGTGATTTACTCACGCTACAGCCGGCAGGAAAAAGCCGGCTATGAGTGGAGTGTTTACAACACCATAATCAGTTTTGGCACAGCCGCCTCCGCTTTTCTCGGCGCCACTCTGGCCGAGGCTTTTTCTTTCAAATTTTTATTTATCACAGTCGGGTGTCTTTCATTAATCGGCGCGTCATTTATTATCGTGATTTTTAAACACGAATTTACTCATTGGCGTCTCGGCGAGCACGCGCCTGAAGTAAAAAAATAACATGCCCCGTAGAGAAATTTTGAAATATTTTGCCTTTAAGGCAAAATAAAAAATACTTGTCAGGCTGTGGCAAAGCGGTTCATAATATCATTTTAATAAATACAAAATACTTATAATTCACATTAATTCAAAATTCTTCTACGGGGTATGCCAAATCTTTTCTTAATCGGAATTTTTCTTCTCTTTTCCTGTCTGGCCGCGGTAAATTTTCGTTTATCTATCGGCCTTTTGATAGTCGCTTTGCCGACATACCTGCTTCGCGGCAACATCGGCCCATTACCAACCACCGCACTGGAAATGGCCTTTGGCGCCATCGCGCTTCTCTGGCTTGTTAAATACGCGCATGCTGATTGGCCAAAGTTAAAAGAACTAGCCAAAAAAAATAAATTAATTTTTATTTTAACCGCGCTCTTCCTCGCTGGTACATTTCTCGCCGCTCTCACCAACCCAAATCTGCTCAAAGCCCTAGGACTTTGGCGGGCGTATTTTTTGGAACCGATCATTATATTTGTCATTATCGTCGCACGGCAAATTGATTATAAATTTTTGCGCGATTCGTTGGCTATTGCCACAGTTAGTATTTCCGGGCTCGCGATTATTCAAATGGTTTTCGGCGGACCGTTTCCGCCGAGTTTGTGGGATGACCAGCTTTTCGGCCGGCCAACTTCGTTTTTTACCACGCCGAACGCCATTGGTTTATTTCTCGTGCCGATAATCTTACTTTTAGCTCCGGCCATCAGGCGACTAGCAGAAAAAAAATCAGAACACGGCGATCTGTGCCGAGCTGGTATCTTTATTTTAGGCGCGATAGCCATCCTCGCTTCATTTTCACAGGGCGCTTGGGCCGCGTTTATGGGCGGTTTGCTCGTATATGTCTTCTTGACCGGCAAACGACAACTCGCCGCAACAGTCATCGTCATGATAATATTCGGCGTGGCGCTGGTGCCAAGCTTGCGTTCGGCCTTTACTTTCCAAGACCAAGCCGGGCAAAACCGCCTGACGCTTTGGACATATTCTATGCAATACCTGACCGCCTCGCCAAAGCATTTTGTCCTCGGCTCGGGCCTGCGCATGTTTTTCAACGAAGTACAAAGACCGCATTATAATGTTGAAGAAATGGAACGCTTAATTTATCCGCACAATATCTTTTTGAATTTTTGGCTGGAAACCGGACTAACCGGCATGGTGGCTATCTTTGGCGTGTACGGTTATTTAATTTATTGCGGTATAAAAATTTATCAAAAAGACAAACTCCTCGGCGCGGCGATTCTCGGCGCGCTCGTCGCCTTCCTTGTCCACGGCTTGGTGGACGTGCCATATTTTAAAAACGATTTGGCCATGATGTTTTGGGTTTTGGTCGGAATGATTGTAATGGCGAAAAATAATTTAATTGAAAAAACTAAGTAACAGACTAACAAAAAAATCTCGGCGACTAGCCGAGATTTTTTATTTATATTTTTACTCATCAATCCGGTCGTTGTTCCGGTCTGACTTAAAAATGCTTTTTTCATTGACCATCAGTACTCCGAGCATAATAAACGAAGACAAAATCGCCACCACATAAAACCCGGCGCCGACCGCCATACCAATGGCCGCGCTGATCCAAAGACCGGCCGCCGTGGTCAAACCGTAAATATTTTTTTCGCGATGTAAAATCGCGCCCGCGCCGAGGAAACCAATACCGACGACAATTTGCGCCGCCACTCTGGACGGGTCAGCGTTAGTAAACGCATGCATGGATAAAATTGTGAACAGGCATGAACCGGCGCTAACGATGCCAAACGTTCGGCCCCCGGCCGCCTTGCCGCTTTTTTCGCGTTGCCATCCAACCAAAGCGCCGAGCGCGATGGCGAGAATAATTTGCGCGACAAATATTAATTGTGGCACAACGGCATATAAATCAAAATGCGACATAAAAAATATAATTATTTTTTCTCGGAAATAAACGGATAAAATTCTGTGTCAATTGTCCGTTCAAAACAATAATATCCGACATCGTGTTTCCAATTATCCATGTCACTGCCATAATAGTAGACAGCGGAAGACTGCTTTACCTCATCGTCGCTTACCAAATCAAATGTGGCGCACAATTTGAACGAAGTCGTGCCTGTTAAATAATATTCATAAGCCGCGCTGGTCTCAGGATCGGCCGGTACTGAATAACCCTTAATGTCATCATTTAAATCAGCAAAGGTATTTGGCAAATGTTCTTTGGTTTGCCAATAATTAACAATTTGCGACTGAGCCGAAGCCAAATCGGAAATTCGATCAGCATCAAAACGAATCATGCGCGCCGTCTTGGGCGAACCGGCGGCAAAAAAACCCGCGACCACCGCGCCCGCGACCACTACAATCACGCACCAAATAAAAATTTTAGTTGAGCGCGTCATTATTTCTTGTTTCAAGTCCCGCAAATAATAAAAGAATATCGCTCCGGCGGACACCAGCACGGCCGCCGCTTTAAATACAAATCGCGTGGTTATTTCTCCATTCAAATATGTCAAAATCACGCCGACCATGTCGCCGATCATAACCAAGGCCGCGACAAACAAAGTAAAATACAATAACCATTTACGCGTTCGCATGTCCCGGATGGCCGGACTTGTAATATAACTTTTTCGCAACAACTTTGAGGCGATCATAAAAACCGGAAACACAATAATCAGCGAGGCCAAAGCAAACCTAATCATTTCTGAACTTGCGGCCGCCTGATAATAATTGATTTGCGTTAAAGCGTCTGGAAACCAATGATTAATGCATTGAAAAATCAAAACCAAAAAGTTTATTGTCGTGTAATAAAGCAAAACGATGACAAATAAATGCAGAAAAACGTGTTTCGGCGACACTTTTTCCACTTGAGGCGTGTTTTCCATATATTTGTATTATAAAATTATCCTAATAGGTATTTTACAGGAAAAATGAAAAAAGGTGAAGCATGTAACGCGACTTGCTATTGAATCTTCGCTGAGCGTATAATCAAATTTATAAACTCAATTTTTCCTTTATAATACTCCCGCAAACTTTTTCCCGAAGCATTTTCTTTCAGTTTTTTATAATTTCCCAGTATGTCCGGATGTGTCAATAAATAATTATAAAATAATTCACTATCAATCCAGTCCGAATCGTTTTTATTTACCACAAAAATATCTACATGTTTCCCCTCAATTTCCGTGATAAAATGCGTTCGTTTTAACGAATAATTACTGTTCGATTCTCCATATTTACTTTTTATAATCTCAACGGTTGCACCATATTCTTCTGGCGAGACGGGCACATACACGTCTATTTCGTCCTGGCCGGAAATTTTTAAAGCACTCGCCCCGCGATGTTCTATCGCCTGACTATTACCGAGCAATTTTTGCAATTCATTTTTTATTATCAAAAATTTTTCTTCGCACGTTGGATCAAAAGTAACAACCGACACTTTCTTTGTATCGCTCAAATGACTAACCCATTTTTCTTGTTCTTGGGTAAGCATGAAAAATATGATTGTCGGGGCAATCCGCCCTGGGCGGACGACCTCCGATTATATTTGTCGGGGCAACAGGACTTGAACCTGCGACCTCCTGGTCCCAAACCAGGCGCTCTACCAACTGAGCTATACCCCGATGGTTGACGATTCTATTAAACCCAATATATAACCTTTGATTTTGTTTGTTAAATTTACATCATTTATCCTAATTCGTAAAGTGCCATACGGCAAGGTATTGCCGCGAACTTTCTTACTGCTTTTAGGGACAGATACATTACATTTCATAAATTGACGCTGCGGAACGCGGGTAATTTTTGACCAATAGGCCACAGCTTTTTTCTTGTCAACATTTGAATGCGTCTGCACTTGCCCTTTAATCTTATTCAAAGGCACTCTGCACACTTCTAAAAAGTATCTCATCATTATTTGATGCATGCGCGGATCAGAATTTGAAAAAATCACACTCCAATTGCCCTTCTTATATCCTTCGGCCCAATACAATGCCGTCCCCACAAAAAGTAAGTCGTGCTTGCTCAATGACGCCATCTCGTGTCTGGAGTTTTTTTGAATTTCTAACCATTTCTCTCTGGCGCGTATTGACCGGCTTTTGTTATAAATTGTGATATTTTTGGCCCAAATTTCTTTTGCTTTTGACGTATTCGTTTTAGTGATTTTTGCCGACCCTCTCAGGGATTTAAACCAATAACTTAATGTGCCTTTGGGTATGCCCAATTTATTGGAAATTATATTATACGAAAGGCCTTTTTTTCGCAATTTTATTGCGCTGTCTTTTACGCTTGATTTCATAAATAAAACCCGTGATATGTATTACTATGTATAGTATACCACGGGTTTTATTTTCTACCAAGTGCCGAGGGCGAGGATCGGACTCGCGACGCAAGGATTTTCCATATTTTTCTCAAGTTGCCTTGAGGATCGGACTATATCATCATCCCAATTATGGGAGTCGGGCGCTTTTGCGAGATTATTGTTGGCACTCACTCGCTAGTCTCTACACCTTCCGAAAGAGTTAAACCGTTTCGGCTTGGCTCGGGATTGCCCCAAGGGGTTTCCCCGAATTCACCCGATTATTGCCCCAACATTACTGCTGGGCGGACCGAAATTCAGTCCTTCGCTCTACCACTGAGCTACCTCGGCTTCGCTACGCTCTCGTGGACCGACGGGGATTCGGCCGCGACTCGCCTCGTCTTCCGACTCGGCGGTCTGGCCACCGGCTCGCGGTCGCGCTCGTCGACAAACTCGCGCGACATCGCTCCGCCGTTCTCATCCCCCGGCAATGCAAACTGTTGCATTGCCTGTGGACCGACGGGGATTCGAACCCCGGACCTCCGCGTTGCAAACGCGGCGCTCTACCAACTAAGCTATCGGCCCGAGTTTTGAATTTCCATACGGTTCACAAAAGCAAAAAGATTATACCATTTTATAGGGCGAAAGTCAACACCCCCTTGACACAACCGAAAAAATAATATATAGTGTTTCACTGTAATGGGGAATGTCTCCCCACGCACAAGAAGGAGTCGCTGATGATAAAATCGCACAACATCAAAATCTTTCCGGAAGGGAACAACCGGGCGGTGAGATGTATCATAACGCAGGAAGTGATTCCCCGCGGAGCACCGACGGTCAGTCTGATCGGATTGGGTCTGACAGCAACCGCGAGCTACGATGGATTCGTGATGTTCGCCCAGGGAATTAACCCTGACTTCGTGCTGGATGACAGCATACGCGCCCAACGCATTTTCGTCGCGCCTGGCATCTCGCTCAAACGCGTCCGCGGAGGCTATAAGCTCAATATCAAGAGACTCGCGCGGACCGCTCCGAGTAAAACAATAGAAATGTTTCTCGGTTATGTGAATCCGAGAGACCCCATCGTCACAAAAATCGAGAAAGTGCGGCACGACAAATAGCACGCTCGAGTCGTTCCTTCTCTTGCGCCCGGCTGAACCCCTCCTCCAGACCGGGCTTTTTTATTTTTTAAACTTAGCGATAACACTCGCGCCATAATTTTTTATCACAAATCCCAAAATCACCGCGCCGGTCAAACCCAAAAATGCGAAGAGTGGCGTCTTGGAGGCAACATCTTTTTCCTCATCAGATGAAATTTTTTCTCCGGCCACTTTTTGCGTACTGCTCACACTAATAATATCCGCGTTACTCCTTGGCCAAATTTGCACGCCATCGCCCGCGCTTTCCACAATCCCAACCACGCGCACTTGTTCGCCTTCAGTGTGCGCGCTTTTGTTTATATTGGCTCCCTTTTTAAAATAAATTTTAATTTCTCCCAGTTGGTTGTCCAGATACATGTAATTGCTTTTTATTTCTGTGATGTCGCCCTCAACCGCGACCAAACGCCCGGCATCATCCTCACTTATTTTGTCCAAACTTTTTTCCATTGGTTTCAAAATATTGTCCGTGGATAAAATATCCATAGCCTCTTTATTTTTCGCGCGAATTCGTTTTATCCCGCTCGCCTCTCCGACCACGCCGGTTATTTCCACTTGGTCGTTGATTTTAAATTTCAAAAAATCTTTTTTGGCATTATAGATTTGTATTCCGTCATGGCCGTCAAAAATATAGAAATACTGCACGCCAAAATTTCCGGGCAAAGCCGAGACCACGCCTCTCACCACCACTCCCGATTCTTCCTCGACTTCGCGCGCTCCGGCAATACTCATGGCGCGATAGACCGTTTTATTTTTTGTTGATACGGATTTTTCTTCGGCCGGCGTGATGACAATTTTGTTTTCTTTCGCCGGCGTTGACTCCTCGGTCCATTGCCACGCGTCATTTGCACGCGCATAACTCATACTCTCTTTGGCCGCGGCGATTTTTACGCTGTCCGCGGTTTGCCCGAACGCATTTCTGAGAATTAATTCTTCCTGTGAATTATTGAGCGTGAGTTTACTCACGGCTTTGTAAAACACCAAATATTGTCCGGGATAAATTATTGTCTCCTCCGGAATTACAAATCTTTTTTTCAAATTAGCGATGGTCCAATTGCCGACATCTATCGGTTCACTGTCATTGTTAAATATTTCTATAAATTCGCGCGCGTCCGCCCCCCTGGGGTTGGGACAAATTTCGGAAAAAATAATTTTTTCCACGGCCGGAGTGGAGGTGTCGTAAACAACTGACGCATTAAAGAAATAATTTTGCGCGCCCGGCGTGGAACTGGTTGTCCACTGCCAAGTGCCCGAAGCGGTCCGCGCGTAGGCCGCGCCCTCATCTGCCGAATTATACGAAATATAATCCGCTAATTTATCATCGGGCGCGATTAATTTTACTTCTTCACCAGACGTGTTGTTCAAAGCGATGTTTGTTTCACTGCGCAAAAAATACAAATAGCTTTTAGCCAAAATTGAACCAGACAAGGTAAACGATTTAGCTTTATCGGAAATTTTCCAGCCGGATAAATCAATGGACGCGCTCGTGGTATTAAAAATTTCTATAAATTCATTTTCCGTATCCGCGCCAATCGGATTTGGCAAAATTTCATTCAATACAAGCCCCAGATATGCGGTTGATGAAGAAACCACGGTGACTGTCTTTGTATCGCCCGTATTATCCACTGTTTTTGATGAACCGCCACCTGAAGAGACGATTGGTGCGATAATTACATTCTTTGCCCCGGGCGTGGTCGTAATCGTCAGAGCCCAATCAGAAATTGAATTTGTGTCCGCGCCGTCAATTTTGCGCGCGAACGATTGCCCTTTTTCGGTCGCCGTATTTTTTTCATATATTATCTCATCCACGATTTCCCCTTCAACATTTTTTAAAAATATACTATCACCGACATTACTCATATAACGCGTCGTCAATAAATCATAAAATAACCAACCACCCGCGCCGATCGCGCCCGAAATATTTTTACACTCGTCCAATGAGTCTGCTCCGTGTTCATCACAAATATACCCGCCGGATAAATCCAAACTGCTCGTGCTCGGATTAAAAAATTCCACCCACTCGTTTCCCGACTCGGGATTGGAAACAAATTCATTAATTTTTATTTGCGCCCAGATTGATGAAGTATTGATAGCCGGAACGGTTGAGGTGGTCGTGGTAGAAATGTCCGGTGTGGTAGTTGGTATTTCTGGTGTGGAGGTCGGAATTTCAATCGTACTCGTTGGTGTTGTTGTGGTATCAGAAATATATTCCGGCCGAGACGCACTTGAACTGTTTTGCGGACTTGGCGTCGTTGTCTCAAAGTCCTCCGTATCAATATCCGTATCCTGCCAATTCCCCGTATCGTTATTCGGCAAACGGGAAAAACTTTTAACTGATCCACTATAAGTCGGGGTAAACAAATATGAATGATACGCCGACGTAACAGATCCCCAGCCAAAGCTATCAACTACCGCGCCGTAATTATTTAATAAATACAAATAATTATTATCTGTAAGATTGCCTTTTGAAAAAATAACATCTGATGTCGATGAACCGACTAACTCGGAGTCCGCAATAAGCAAATACCCGAATGGTTTTATTAGGATGTTTGAGAAATCATCAATTAACGATACCTTTTCACTTTCTGATCCCGATTTAGTATATTTACACATTTTCCAACCAGATAAATTTTCGGTAGAGCTTGAATAATTGTACAATTCCACAAATCTACTAAACTCCGACGAATCATTCGTCTTCACCTCACTAATCAAAACCTTTGCCTCAACAAAATTCTTACTCACAAAAATAAAAATCGCGCCCAATGCAAGCGCAATCAAAAATTTATTTGGTCCCCTCCTCATAAATATTGATGTAAAAAATTACAACAATAATTATATCAAAAAAATATTTTTTACACAAAATTTATCACCACCACTTCCGGCCGGCTGCCGGTTCTCATGGACGGGCCCCAAGCGCCCGCGCCATTGGTCGTGTACAAAGAATAATTTCCATCAGTGTGCAAGCCGTAATCATAACCGCAAAAAATCAGACGGGTAATATAATTGAACGGAAACATCTGACCAAAATGCGTATGGCCGGCCAATTGTAAATCAATCAGGCCGGATTCCTTAATTTCATTAATCTGCTCCGGGCTGTGGTAAAGAAGCACGGTCGGTTGTTTTGGCGCCGCGCCAATTTTGTCGCGCACCACTTGCGCCACATCCCGTTCGCTGAAATTCTCGGCATAGCTCACGCCGACCACGCGCAGACCGTCCACATCCACCGCTTCATCGGATAACACGCGGATTTTCGTCTGCGAAATAATGCCCAAAGCGCGCGCTGTGCCAAAATAAGTTTCATGATTACCGGTGACAAAAAAAGTTCCCTGCTTGGACACAATTTGATTCAATGGTTCCACATGCGCATCCAAACGCTGGCCATCCATGCCATCAAACAAATCGCCGGTGACAAACACGATTTCCGGTTCCGCTGAGTTAATCATCAACACTATTTTTTCCAAAAAATTCTTCCGATAAACATGGCCGAGATGCAAGTCCGAAACATGAACCGCTTTTTTACCGCGCCAATTGTCCGGGAGATTAGAAATCTTTATATTAATATTTTTTATTCTCGGATGAAAAGCATTGTATACGCCCCAAACAGAATAAATAACTGCTGCCACGACGGCCAGGCACCCGATCAAAATAGAATTTATTGGCAGGTGCGCGAGTATGAGTATGGCGCGGACAATCCAACCAATCGTGAGTGCCAACACCAAATTGACCGTAAAACCCAACCAAATGCCCGAAACCAAATAAAACATCCTGGTCGCGATGTTCTCGCGCCAATGAGCCATGAGCGACGAGACAATAAAACTGATGGCCAAAATAGACAATACCACTATTAAAGCAAAATTTAGCCCGGGGTCCACGATTTTGAAAAAATGAATTAGCGAAAAATACAAAAAAAAGTGGCTGGCAAAGACCAATGTGATTATGGATAAAACAATAACGATTACCGCGAGAATATGCGTCATATATATAGTATATGCCATTATACAACAGAAAACGAGAAAAATCAAGGATTAAAAAAGCCCGCGGGATGTTCCGCGAGCCGGCTTTTGGTAGCAAGCGCCCTCTGTTTTCAGTGCAAGGTGAAATGGCGCGTCCCGCCAGAACCGTCGCCGGATGGTTCGCTCGCGACAATAGTCACTTCACGCGCGGGAATTGCCACAACCATCCCGCCTTCACGCAGATCAAAGGCGCCGTACAGTTCACCATCCAGAAACACAGTGTCAATTCTCTCATTA
Source organism: Patescibacteria group bacterium (assembly GCA_041651015.1). Taxonomy (GTDB): domain Bacteria; phylum Patescibacteriota; class Patescibacteriia; order Magasanikbacterales; family GWA2-37-8; genus JAPLWQ01. Next base: position 89,469 of record JBAZKA010000002.1, on the reverse strand, counting down.
ACCGACATCCAAAACAAGTCATCCGCATCGTCCAGCGCTTGCTGGATTCTCAGGCGCGTTGTTGGGTCATCGGTCAAATCCAACTGATCAAACAACTCCTGCTTTACTATCAACGCGGCCATCTCAAAAGCATTGGGCGTTTCAAAGACAACGATCTCGCCCGACTGAAAATCAATACTCTCGCCCTCCAATCCTTCCAGCACCTTATTCCAGCTGGCGACCTTAATTTCCAATGACATCTTGATGATTCGCGCCATCGTGGGTGGACCTATCACTTCTCGTGTGTTGTCAGCCATTCAATCCTCCCTTGCTCAAAAGAGCGGTGAAGCGTCTTTGCCTTGACGCGCGATTTACACAAAAAATATCACGGATGCGCGCTGATGTCAATGACCATAAATATTCTAACAAATAATAGCCTGGCTACAACCCAATTACCAACTTCAAATTTGTATACACAACTCTATACAAACTGTGGATGAATCTGTGGATAACTTCTTAAAATTTTTGGCTAAACACAGCAATTTCCGCTAATCTTAGTCAAATCACGTTTGTATACACTTGTGTATACAAACTTTTAGGCCTTTTTGGCCATATCTTGGCTAACATTCGGCAAAAAATGGCAAAATACCTCCCACACTTGACAAAACCCCAAAAATGTGCTATAGTATATGGGTGTTTAGACGAAGAAGCTCTTTAAACAATAAATTGGAACAGCTCTGTTCCAAAACAGATCCATACTACCAAAATAAAAAGAATAAACAAGAAATCAGAATATACGGATAGAAATAAAAAAATATCCATACATTCTGACTTCCGGACAGGTATCCCCAATTATAACTCGTTAACCGTATATCGGTCGATGGGTACGGGGCCCTACCTCGAGGTGGTTGGGATCTCATAGTCCACGGCGTAATGCCGTTTATCCCCGCAAGGGGTTAAACAATGCTTACTCGTGGACAATCTAAAGGCCTCGCCTTAAAACAACATTGTAATATGGGCGTAGGCCTTTTAAAATTGCTCAGCTTGTTTATTGCGGATTTTCGGAGTATATTTAATACGTGTTTTAAAATAATTAATATGAACAATTTTGAATACAAAGAACCGTCAGCGAGATCAAAATCTGATATGGAAGTGGCCAAAGGATTTATCGCGCATTTGGTAAAACCCTGCGAAATGGCGCCGGGTATCAATATCCGAGAGATCTGGTTGAGAGAGGCAAAAACCGCTCTAAAGACTATGACGGATCCGGCCGCTATTCAAATTTTAGGCGACTCAATAAAAATGTGGGAAAAATTTGTTCAAGATGAAAAGGAATAATAGTGACTACGCAAAGGTGCGAGCCAGACTCGGCTAGACCTGTGGACAAAAATCACGAATTGGACTATAATACTTGCATAATCCAGCCGAGGTCCGGCTAAATAGAATTATATGGCCAAGCCATCATTTTCCAAAGAATTTTTGGACAAAATCAAAAATTTATTACAGGAACAAAAAACCAAACTAGAATCAGAACTGGGCAAATTTACCAAAAAGAGCGCTCATGTGTCTGATGATTTTGATACTCAATTCCCCGAGTATGGCGACAAAGAAGACGAGAATGCCGCCGAGGTCGCCGAGTATATCAACAACCTGCCGGTGGAAGAGGGTTTGGAAAAAACCTTGCGTGATGTAAACAAATCTCTGGAACGGATTAAAAAAGGCACTTACGGCACTTGCAAATACTGCAAGAAACCAATTGAAGAAAAACGTTTGCTCGTCCGCCCGACTTCGTCCGCCTGTGTGGAGTGCAAAAAAACTATCACTCAGGAATTGTAAAGTTTTTTGGAGGGACTTATGCAATCAAACAAAAAACGCCTTATCTTGACTTACGCAATTGGCGTTTTTTTATTTGGCGCGGATATCATTCTGCGTTATTTTTCCATTACTCGCTGGGATAGCGTGGTGGCTTTTAAAAATTTATTTGGCTGGTATCCCTCGGTCAACTCGGGAATTGCGTTTGGTTTGTATGTACCGCCAAACATTATTCTTATTCTCTCGGTGATATTTATTGCCCTGCTTATCTGGTATTTCCACTTGCATGAATCGCGAGATAATTTGATCATCGCCTCATTAAGTTTCATTTTAGCCGGTGCTCTACTGAATTTTTTTGACCGCTTATACTTTGGTTCAGTCCACGATTACTTTCTTCTTCTTACGAGCAACTTCAATATCGCCGACGTCTTCATCGTCTTTGGCGCAATAGCTATCGTCCTGAAAAGCTACAAAAGATTGCCGGAGTAATTTTTTTGTTTATCCTGTGGCTTGACTCACGGATATTTGTTTCGGACACGCGCGGCTCGCCTGTGGGCTCGCCTTGCTCGATTTCCGCTCGCTCCGAGCTCGCTCCAATATGGCCCTCTAACAAATACCCGTTTCGTCTCGCCCCAAACGTTAACCATTATTTTCGTAATTTCGTATTTTTCGTATTTCGTATATATCTGTTAATACTTATTTTTTCTCAAATCTGTTTTTTATATGTTTTACAAACTGCCGGCGGCAGCGATTATTGGGCTTGAATCATCACCGATTGACGTAGAGATTGACATCAACAAAGGACAAACAAATTTTCAAATTGTCGGCTTGCCGGATGCGTCAATCCGCGAAGCCAAAGAACGTTTGTACTCGGCTATCAAAAACTCAGGCTTTGATTATCCCTTTAATTTCCGGCTGTTAATCAACCTCGCGCCGGCTGATTTGCCCAAAGAAGGCCCGATTTATGATTTGCCCATGGCCGTTGGCCTGATCGCGGCCAGCCAGGATTTACCTATAGATTTATCCGATGCCCTGATTGTCGGGGAATTGGCTTTGGACGGCTCTGTGCGCCATGTGAACGGCGTTTTGCCCATTGCCATTCACGCGCGCGCTCACGGTATCGCCAGATTATTCTTGCCCGAGTGCGACGCGCCGGAAGCGGCCTTGGTCAAAGACGGTCCAACAATTTTTCCGGTAAAAAATCTACGGCAAATGATGGCCCACCTCTTGGGCGAAGAACCAATCGCGCCATATGTGCCGAGCAGTGAACCGGCCTCATCGGAATTCTCTTCCACATCTCTAGATATGTCGCTTGTGCGCGGGCAATCATTTGCCAAACGCGCTTTGGAAATCGCGGCCGCGGGCGGGCACAATGTCATTATGATCGGCCCGCCCGGCTCGGGCAAAACTTTGCTCGCGCGGACATTACCGTCAATTTTGCCCGAATTAAATCAGGATGAATCATTGGAAGTGACGAAAATTTATTCCATTGCCGGACTAATCCGCGGGACAATCGTGCGCGCCCGGCCGTTCCGTTCACCTCATCACACCATCTCAGGCGCGGCCTTGGTCGGCGGAGGCAAATGGCCCAAACCCGGAGAAATTTCCCTGGCTCATCGCGGAGTTTTATTTCTGGATGAGTTTCCCGAATTCCCCCGTTCGGTTTTGGAAACTTTGCGCCAGCCTCTGGAAGATGGCACGATTTCCATTTCCCGCGTGCAAGGCACTTTATCTTTTCCCGCCAGATTTATTTTGATAGCCTCGCAAAATCCTTGCCCCTGCGGTTATGCCAATGACCCGGACCATCCATGCACGTGTTCCACTTCGCAAATAAATAATTATCGCAAAAAAATTTCCGGACCGATTTTGGATAGAATAGATTTGCACATCAACGTGCCGAGAATAAATTTTGAAGAAATGTCATCGGGCGCGGTCGCGGAAACATCGGATAAAATCCGCGCCCGCGTGCTCGGCGCGCGCCAACGCCAATATGAACGCTTCCTCAACGCGCCGATTTCCCTCAACAGTGAAATGTCCAACCGCGAACTGCGGGATTTTTGCGCCGTGGACTCGGCCACGCTTAGTATTTTAGAAAATGCGGTCACGCGTTTGCACTTATCCGCCCGCGCTTACAACCGTTTGCTCAAAGTGGCGCGCACCATCGCCGACCTCAGCGTTAGCGACACAATTCAGCCTGCTCACATGGCCGAGGCGTTGCAGTATAGGTCCATGGAGGGGGTGTATTGAAAATACGCGGGATGAGTGATACATTTAATTTACCAGTTGTGGGTATTTGACACCGAAATTAATAAATAATATATGACACTAGAAGAGCTAAATGAACTGATGAAATCGAGAGAAAAAGAACGTTTAGAGTTCAAGGAGGCGAAAAGTTCATTTTCCGTTCTTGGTGCTGAAAAAAATAGATATTCTGTCTTGGGATATTGCGTTGGACTTGGAAATATGAGGGGTGGAAAACTAATACTGGGGGTTTCTGACAAGATACCTCGCAAAATAGTTGGAACATCGGCCCTAGAAAATTTTGAAGACGTTAAGTCAAAAATCTACCAACAAATAGGCATGCATATCGATATCCAAGAAATAACCGACCATGAATCTAAACGTATTGTAGTGGTAACCATTCCGTCTCGGAAAATAGGTACTCCATTAAAATTCTACGGTATTCCTCTTATGAGGATCGGCGAGGAATTGATGGAGATGGACGAAGAAACAGAAACTGCGATTCGTCGCGAGACAGCACCAGACTGGTCAGCCGCTATCTGCGATAGAGCTTCATTGGCAGACCTCGATCCAACGGCGATTGATGTTGCGAGAAATAATTTTTAAAAAAAGAATCTTCGACTGGCGAACGAGGTCGACGAATGGACCGACGAAGAATTTTTAGATAAAGCGAAACTCACTATCAAAGGTCGCGTGACCAACACCGCAATCATTCTTCTTGGAAAACCGGAATCAAGCGCGCTTATATCATCGGCAGTATCTCAAATTTCATGGATTTTAAAAGGAAAGGACGGGGAAGAAAAAGACTACGAACACTTTTATTGTCCATTTTTGCTGTCTGTTGACGGCCTCTTTAATAAAATCCGAAATCTAAAATATAGATATATAAAAGACGGATCTCTTTTCCCCGAAGAGGTTGATATGTACGATCCGTATGTTATCAGAGAAGCGTTGCATAACTGCATCGCCCATCAGGATTATTCTTTGCACGGTCGTATACAGGTCGTTGAAAACGAAGCAGGATGGCTTCTATTCACGAACAAGGGATGTTTTTTACCAGGTACAATTGAATCCGTCGTTACAGCTGACTCACCACAAGAGTATTATCAAAATAAACACCTGTCCGAAGCGATGGTAAATTTAAACATGATAGATACAATCGGTAGCGGTATTAAGCGGATGTTTACTTTACAAAAAAATAAATTTTTTCCATTACCAGACTATGACCTAACGGATAATAAAGTAGCAGTTACTATTCATGGAAAAGTTCTAGATATTAACTATGCAAGAATACTGGCGCACCATAAAGATCTTACTCTCTTAGAGATTATGCTTCTTGACCAAATTCAAAAAGTTAGGCGAATTTCTAAAGCTGGCGCAAGAAAACTTAAAGAAAAAAATTTAATTGAGGGTAGGTATCCAAATCTGTATATCTCGGAACATGTTGCCGGCACTACGGGAGAGAGGGCGCAATATATAAAAAATAGAGGATTCCACAATGAACATTATAAAAAATTAATAAGGGAATATCTCGAAAAGTATAATAACGCCTCGCGACAAGATATCAATAAATTGTTGATGGACCTACTTCCAGCTGTATTAGATAAAAAACAAAAGTTAAAAAAGATTGACAACCTTTTATACGATCTCTCGAAAAGAGACTTGACTATTACCAACAAGGGCACAAGCAAAAATCCTCAATGGACACTAAAAACAACTAACAAAAATTAATTTAGGTAATATTAGGTAAACACACATCTAAATAACGACCAAATTTTGGCTAAAAACGGCCACTTACGAACAACTACCAAATATTATGATTAGATAGAATTTACACTAAATAATAGTATTGCGAAAATAACCTGCCTTCTCCGCTCCACAACCACCTAAAAGTTCATACCAACCCCTATTGCCTTATTCTAATTATAGCCCATACATTAGAATAAAGAGACTTATTATTCTAACCCCATGCCCAAAGAACGCTTTAAACTCGCCCTCGCTTCTTATCTCGTGTTAATTAAAAACGGAAAAATTTTATTGTCAAAACGCTAATCACCTTTATGAAAACAATCGGAATTATCGGCGGGATGAGCTGGCATTCTTCATTGGAATATTACCGCATCATCAACGAAACAATTCAAAACCAACTTGGTGGCTGGCATTCGGCCAAAATTTTGATGCAATCGGTGGATTTTGATGAAATTGACTTGGAGCATAGTACTGTTGCATGGGAAAAATCCGATAAAATCCTAACTGACGCGGCAAAAAATTTGGAGCGCGGTGGCGCAGATTTTATCATATTGGCGGCCAATACCGTGCACATCCTCGCCGATGAAATCCAAAATAGCATTCAAATCCCTCTTTTACACATCGTTGAAGCGACTGCTGACAAAATAATATCCGCCGGATATACCACGGTTGGTCTAATGGGGACAAAGCTGACGATGCGCGAAAAATTTTACAAAGACCGAATGCGAGAAAAACACGGAATAAATATCCTGTTACCCGACGAATCAGAACAAGATATTTTGCAGCAGGAAATAAACAATGCCTGCCAAGGAATCCACAGTCCGGGAGCGAGAGAAAAATATTTAAGCATTATAAATAATTTAGCGAACAAAGGCTCCGAAGCCGTCATACTCGGTTGCACGGAAATACCTCTATTAGTTCAACAGGCCGATGTAAACATTCCGCTGTTTGACACAATGAGGATACATGCAGAGACGGCCGCGGAATATGCATTAAAATAAAAATGCCCGCCGTTCGGATTTCCTACTAGGTGGGCGTTTGTCGCGACGTGCTGCCTCAGCGATAGCGGGTCGCGCCGGTTTTGAAGTTCCACTCGGGCCAACGGCCGTCCGCGAGGCGGCCACCAGCACAGCGGTACCAGCCGGTATAACCATACCGGTCATACTCATACTCGTACGCACCGAGAGAACCAAAAGAAAATGATTGCCACATTGAGCTACTCCTTTCCTGCGGCGACCACGCCGATAAAAAACGACCAACGACTGTTCATGATTACCCCCTTTTTGGGAAGGTGCGATTTTGACCAAAACAATTTGGCTAATCAATATAGCACATTTATATACAAATGTCAATACTGGTGACGAACAAAAAAACCGCCCGGCATCACGCCAGACGGTTTTTAAATATATTTTTATTTCGCCACAGCCAATTCTTTCGGCTCAGCGTGCGCGTAATAGATCTCCACAGTCAAACGTTTGACACCGAATTTTCTGGCCTCGGCTTTGGTTGTGTCCAACCAGATATCCATACGGCCATAGCCATAACGTTTGTTCATGCGGTCATCAATGGTAAAAATTTTATCACCATATAATTCCGGAATTTTTACTTTGGTACCCATGGGCAACCAGTTGGCGGCCAACATGCCATCATAAACGTGTTTGCCCGAAGCGGCGATGTCCGGCGTGTCATCAGTCTGGTCCGGAGTGGAGGTGTAGGCAGTCATGACCACGTTCACGACCTTGTCCGGCTTTTCCTCGGATGTTTCCACCGCATCAGCGATCTTCTTGGAATTCATCAAAAGAGTCTCGTTGGCATTAGACAACTCCTCGGTCTTCGCTTCCTCAATCAAAGAGGCCTGTTTTTTGGCTCTGGAAGCCTCATCAGTAATAGAAACAATCGTTTCACTGGATTTAACCTCTTTTTCCTTGGTTTGGCGGTAATAGAGGGCCGTATAGCGGTCAAAATCTGTAAAAGCACAGGTCTTTTGGCTAATATCAGCGATTTCAGCCTCGGCCGGAGTGGAAAAGACAATGGCGCTAGCCAAAACAACAGCAATGGCTAAAATCCAGTACTTTCCGCTAGTATATAAGGTTTTGGTCAAGTTAAATTTCATATTTCCGCTTATTTAAGCGAAAAAATATCCTATACAGGATATTTCTCGACATTATATTAACAGAAAAGTATAGCACAGGGAAGGGTTTTTGTCAAGGGCTTACCCTTCGTTGAAAAATCTTCCTCGCTGGTATATAATATGATATATATTTATTCTAGGGAGGATTTTTATGCCTATTCAACAGCTGGTTGCCAGACAAAGACGCGCCTACGGTGATCTGCGCTCTGAAAAACCAAAAAAACCCAAACGCAAATGGTTCAAGCCGCTTATTTTGACCGCGCTTTGTTTGTTGCTGGCCGGTTTTATCGCCGGCACCATTGCCGTGGCCATTATTTCCAAAGAATTGCCTGACCCGGAAAAACTTTCCGAGCGCCAGGTGGCCCAAAGCACCAAGATCTATGACCGCACGGGCGAACATTTACTTTACGAAGTTTACCAAGACCAGAAACGTACCATGGTGGACCTGTACCAAATTGCACCATACGCCATCAAAGCCACCATTGCCGTGGAGGATAAAACCTTTTACGAACACAGCGGAGTAAAAATTCTTTCCATCTTGCGCGCCGCTTTTAATAATTTAATCGGACGAAAGGCCGGCTCGGGCGGCGCTTCCACTCTGACGCAACAATTAATCAAAAATGCCATTGTCGGCGATTCTCATTCATATTTCCGCAAACTCAAAGAAGCGATTCTGGCCTTGCGTTTAGAAAAAAAATATACCAAAGATCAAATTATCAAAATGTATTTAAATGAGATCCCCTACGGCTCCACCAACTATGGCATTGAATCCGCCTCGCAAAGTTATTTTCAAAAATCCGCCAAGGATTTAACCTTGGCTGAATCAGCCACTCTCGCGGCTTTACTCAAACAGCCGACTAAATATTTAAACGATACCGAGTCGCTTAAAGAACGGCGCAATTTAGTTTTGCGTTTAATGTTTGATCAAGGCTACATCACTGAAACGGAAAAAACCACGGCCCAAGCCGAGGCGCTAAAAATCACGCGCACCAATGGTATTACTGATGCGCCCCATTTTGTTTTGTATGTCAAACAACTATTGGCCGAACAATTTGGCGAATCAATGGTTGACCAGTCAGGCCTCAAAGTGATCACTTCGTTGGATTATGACAAACAAAAAATCGCCGAGTCGGCGGTAAAAGAACTCGGCGATCAATTTGCCAAAGACGCAAACGCGAACAATGCCGCTTTGGTGGCCATTGACCCAAAAACCGCGGAAATACTGGCCATGGTTGGTTCGCGCGATTATTTTAATGATGATATTGACGGCCAATACAATGTGGCCGTGCTGGGCAAACGCCAGCCGGGCTCATCATTTAAACCGCTTGTCTATTCGGCCGCGTTTGAAAAGGGTTACACGCCGGACACCGTGCTTTATGATGTCACCACAAACTTTGATATGCGCACCGGCGGAGATTATACGCCAAAAAATTATGATGGGACCGAACACGGCTTGGTCACCATGCGCAAAGCATTGCAGGGATCGTTAAATATTCCGGCCGTCAAAACTTTGTACTTAGTCGGCGAAAAATATATGTCGGATTTTGCCGAGCGGTTTGGCTATACTACTTTAAGTGATGGAAATTTTGGTTTGTCTCTCGTCTTGGGCGGCGCTGAAGTAAATTTATTGGAACACACCAATGCCTATGCCACGCTCGCGGATAACGGGCGTTATCATCCGACTGTGGCAATTTTAAAAGTGACTGACGCGAACGGCGATGAATTATATTCAACCAAAACCACCGAGGGCACGGAAGCCATAAAGCCGGAAATCGCCGCCACCATTACCAGTGTGTTAACCGATGACGCGGCCCGCGCTTATGTCTTTGGACGAAACAGCACGCTCACTTTGCCGGGCAGATTAGTCGCCGCCAAAACCGGTACTACCAATAACAACAAAGACGCTTGGACCATGGGCTATGTGCCATCTCTCGCCGCCGGTGTTTGGGTGGGCAATACCATGCCCTCACCCATGAAAGGCGGTGGCAACGCGCTGGCTGGAAAGATTTGGAATAGATTTATGAAGCTCGCCCTGGCCTCCACTACGCCCGAAACATTTCCCGAAGCCCCGGTCAATGACGCGGACAAGGCCGTGCTCCGCGGTACTGATGGCGTGATGAAAGTTAAAATTAATCGTTTGAATGGCCGACTCGCCACTTCATCCACTCCCGAATCCCTTATCACGGAAAAAGAATTCATGCCGGCGCACGATATTTTGTATTATGTAAACAAAGATGACCCGCGCGGGCCCATGCCGACCGACCCGACTGTTGACGGACAATATGAAAACTGGGAGGCGGCCTTACAATCTTGGGTGGCTCGCGAAAAAACCGCCGGCCGGGAGATTTCTTTTTCCGAACCGCCGGCCGAAGCCGATACATTTACTTCCGACCCCGCGCTCACTCCGACTATCAATATAATTTCACCCATCGCCAGTTCGTCATTAAATTCGCGCACGCTTCACATTGAAGTCAACGCCTCGGCCCCGCGCGGTATCACCGAGGTGGATTATCGTTTAGATGGCAACGTGATTGGTGTCAGCCGAAGCCTGCCATTTACTTTGGATTATTATTTGAAAAGCGCCACCCAAGGCGTGCACACTCTCTCGGTTATCGCGACAGATGACATTGGCGACAGCGCCATGCAAGAAATTACTTTTAACTTGACCGCTGAACAGGACGCGCCGAGTTTCCAATGGACCGATGGTTCGCCCCTTACAATTCGCAGTGATGATTTTCCGCGTTCCATCAGTGTCCTGCCGTTCCGTTGGAGTGATGTAAAAAATATCGCCATCCAACTAATTTCCGAGGGCAACGCCAAAAAATTGATTTACACTTTTGACCACAATGATAAACTACTCGTGGATAAATTAAATTTCACTTGGAAAAATTCCCCGGGCGTTGGTTCATATGTTCTCTCCGGCGTGCTGACCGATACCAGCGGAAAAACTTTTACCAAGGATTTGGAAGTGATAGTGGAATAAAAAAAGCCCCCGGTCATACCGAAGGCCAAACTGTCTGAATTCAGTGTGTGTGAAAGGTGCTGCTGCCAGAATAAATTCTTAGTAACGAAAGGGGTTTACCTCCTCCCCAACAAAAAGTCGGCCAATCCAATTTTCGGATTCTTTATTTCCAGCTTCAACAAGCACACCAAAGCTGCTTGGGTCTCGCGGTATGTGCTCCACCACCTTAACAAAGCCCGTAATACCACCAGGTTCTTGGGTGGTGTCAAGGTTCAACACATCAAACTTTACCTGCTCTCCCAATCTGGGAATCACTCGCAGATAAAATGTATGATCACGGTCTTCACCCAAGTCCGCTAAGCTCAACTTTCCCATCTTTAAATCACGAAATTCGCCATATTTTAATATCACAAAGAACACTTTGTACCTTTCACCCATTCTTACACCTCCCTGTTGGGCAACGCTTTTGTTGTTTGTTGTCCTATATATTTGCATAACGTGAATCATTTGTCAACAAAACACCGGCCTCCCCGCCGGTGTTTTAACTTTCAACTTTATAACTTTACAAACTTTTTACTGTCTAATTGGCATCACGATATACAAATAATTGGCATCGCTTTGTTCGGACAACACGCACGGGCTGTCGCCATTCACAATTTTGAGTATGGCATCATCGCCGGAAATACAATTAAGGCCGTCCAGAAAATATTTATGATTGAGTAAGACGGAATTTTTCTCGCCTTTGATTTCCGCTTCCAGGCCGGATTTATATTCACCGGTCTGCGTGGAAGTGGAGGCGATTTTAATTTCATTTTCCTCGGGCATAACATCGCAATTAACCGCATTCACTCCAATAGTGGTAAACAAGCTGGCGGCTTTTATTTCCTTAATCATTTTAGTCGCGGAAAAGCGCGCCTCAGTTCTAAACTCACGCGGAATAATTTGCGTGTAATCAGGATACTGCCCTTCCACCAAACGTGAAATCATCTGCACGCTGTTAAAATTCAAAGCAATCTGGTTATCAGTCAAAATCACCCGTACGCTTTTTTCATCACCCAACTCATTGGAGGCGGATAAGATATGGCTCATTTCTTGGGCCGTGCGTCCGGGCACAATCACCCGGAAACTTTCCTTGCCTTGTTGGATTTTAATTTTCTTCTCAGCCAGACGATAACTATCGGTCGCGGCCAATACTAAATGCCCGCTATTCTCCAAATTAAAGGCAAAAAGCACACCGGAGAGCTCGGGACGAATTTCCGTTCTCGCGGCCGCAATATTCACTTGTGAGAGGCCTTTACGCAAGTCCTCGGCCGTCACCACAAAGCCTTGACCGTCTCCGGGTGTGGGAATCACCGGATACTCATCAGCCGGCATGCCTTTAATTTTGGTAGAAGATTTTCCGCACGAGACCACCAATTCATTGTCTTTTAATTCCAAATCAATCTTCTCGTCAGTCAACAAACTGATAAAATCCGTCAGGGTTCTAGCCGGCACGGTAAATGTCCCTGGCGCTTCCACTTTGGCCCGCACCGTGACCGCAATGGCCAACTCCAAATTCGTGGATATGATTTCCACTTTTTGTTCATCGGCGCGAATTAATAAATTAGAAAGGATCGGCAAGTTAACGCTCTTGGTCGCCAGGCCGGTGACGAGCGAGAGGGCGCTTACCAGATTTTCTTTTATGCAGGTAAATTTCATAAATTAAAAGTTATGCACTTACGGGTTTATTATATTAATTATTATTTATATATTTTTATATAATAGTAATAATAAGGGGTGTTAATAGTGGGGATAATTTCTTTTTTTGGCTGAGATCAAATAAATTTATACTTCGCTTTTGTGGATAACCGATTTTTTGCGATGTGAGTATCCGGTGGAGGAAAATCGGTTTGGAAATTTTACTGTGCATGATAACTTATTTCTGTGGATGAGGAAAGAAAGTTATCCAGAGTTAATGACGACTTTTCCACAAGTTATACACAAAATTAGACATTATTTATATACAAGCGTTGCTTGATTAATTCAATTTCTTGCTTAAGCTTGGGGTTATTATCCAAGTCATTGTGGATTTTCTCACAAGCATGCATGGCGGTAGTGTGATCGCGCCCGCCTAATTCATTGCCAATATTTGGAAAAGACATCTTGAGTTCTTCTCGGAGCAAATACATAATGATTTGGCGCGGGTAAGAAACGCGTTTTTCCCGGCTTTTGTTGATAATCATGTCGGCTTGAATGCTGTAAAAGGAGCCGACTGTCTCCAAGACCTGTTTAGCGGTTAAAGATTGTTTCATGGAGGCCGCCTCAATGGATGAAAGCACGGATTTAACCGATTCCACGGAAGGGGTAATGTTTTTCAGTTGATGGTAAGCGATAATTTTATTAAGCGAGCCTTCCAGTTCGCGGATGTTTGATTGGATGGTGGCGGCAATGGCGGAGAGAATTCTTTCGTCCATACCAATAAAATTTTTCTCAGCGCATTTCTTTTGTAAAATAGCGACGCGAGTTTCAAAGTCCGGCATGGTGATATCCGCGATCATCCCCCACTCAAAACGCGACTTCAAACGGTCTTCCAACGCCGGTATGGCTTTGGGTGGACGATCCGAAGTGAGCACAAGTTGTTTGTTCTGCTGGTGTAGCTCGTTGAAAGTATGAAAAAAAGATTCTTGCGTGCGATCTTTGCCGGCGATGAATTGGATATCATCAATCATGAGCAAATCAATATTGCGATAATGATTTTGAAAATCTTTCGCATTGCCATCTTTGACCGATTGAATAAAATCATTGGAAAATTTCTCGGCGGTCACATAAAGCACGCGCGCCGCCGGATTATTTTTCAGAACCTGATTACCCAGGGCTTGGATCAAATGGGTTTTGCCCAAACCGACACCGCCATAAATGAAAAGCGGATTGTACGCCTCGCCCGGACGTTCGGCCACGGCCTTGGCCGCGGCATAAGCCAGTTCTGATCCGGAACCGACGACAAAAGTTTCAAAAGTATATTTTGGATTTAATACAAATACACCGTTTTGCGAAGCTGCGCGTTGAGGGGCGGAACGTTCAGTGGAATTCACTGAGGCGGCCATGTCCGCGTAGGTGTTGTAGGATTCAACCGCGGTGTTTTGTAAATCTGCCGCCGCCTGTTCCACTAAATTTTTAATGTTGTCTATTTTATATTCTAATCGGCGCACCGGTTTACCCATGATGCGTTCCAACGACTTAATTATCATTTGATGATATTTTTTTTCAAACCAAGCCTGAGCAAAGTTGTTGGGTACGCACAAAATCACTTGTCCGTCTTGGACAGTAATGATACCGGTGTTTTTGAACCAGGTGACAAAGTTCGCTTTTGAGATGGAAAGCTCTAGTTCTCCGAGTACGGCCTGCCAAATTTCGGCATTGTTCATAAGTGAATGCTCTATTTTTAAAGTAAGTAAATTTTATCACTGTTTAGCGAAAATAAACAGTTAAGGGAGGTTAAAAAAATGTGGACGAACTGTGGATAACTGCTTAGTGAGACCCCCTAAAACTTGACTTGATTCATGGATTAGAGTATGCTATCATTGTTCAATTAAAAAAAGCAATATATAAAATGATATGCCACTCAGAAAATACCAACCAAACAAGAAAAAACGCGCTAAAACCCACGGATTTAGAAAGCGTATGAGCACAGCGGGCGGTCGCACGGTACTGAGCCGCCGCCGCGCCAAAGGACGCAAGAAATTAACGGTTTCCAATGAGCGCAAGGGCAAGAGAACGCGCAAAACCAAATAATAATCAACAAAAGTCCGTGAAAGCGGGCTTTTGTGGTATAATGAGAGTGTTATGCTCAAGCCAGACAATCGTTTGAAGAAAACCAGGGACTTTAATTTGGTAATGAAGCGGGGCCGGTGGGCCAATGCTGAGTTTTTTGACCTCAAGTATCTGGAATTAGCCAAAAATCGGGACTTTTTTCCGAAAAAAATTGAGCCAAATGATTTTGAAAAACAGCTAAAGATAGCCTTTGCCGTGGGATTAAAGCTGTCAAAAAGCGCAGTCAAGCGCAATCGCTTACGCCGGCAGATGCGCGAGGTGGTTCGCTTGCTGGTGAAGGACGGCAGAATCAAGAATGGATATTACTTGTTATTTGTCGCCAAGAAAGGATCAATGGACTTGGATTACGCCAAAATTAGCGAAGAGACAGATTTATTGTTGAAAAAAAGCGGGGTGAGAATATGAGCATTCCGAAAAAAGCATTACAATTAATAATATTTTTGCCTCGTATTCCTGTTTTGTGGCTGATTCGCTTGTATCAAAAGACGTTTTCACCCGACCATGGTCCCATGAAAGGTTTTTTCGCGCCCGGTGTGTGCCGGTTTCATCCGACTTGCAGTGAGTACGGTTATCAATCAATAAAAAAATACGGCCTCGTGCGAGGCGTACCGAAAACCATTTGGCGAATTTTACGATGCAATCCGTGGAGCCACGGCGGAGTGGATTTGCCGTGAGTCGCGCGTCATGCTGAACTTGTTTCAGCATCTTTAATACTATTTTTTTACGAACACCGAAAGATCCTGAAACAAGTTCAGGATGACACCTCTATAATTTTATTTTTACTCGTGAGGCCGCTCACGATTTTAATTTTGGATTTTGCCACGTCAAAATGTTCGGATAATAATTTCACGAGCTTGATATTGGCTTCGTTATCCACGGGCGCGGCGGTTAATTTTATTTTAAGCGTGCCGTCCCCCATCTCGGTTATTAAATTTTTTGATGAACGCGGGATGACGTGAATGGAATAGCGCATATTAAAGGTTTTAGCGAGCGGAAAAAATTTACTCCTGACGACCATCTGACGAGCCGTCCGCCTAGGCCGGACGAGGGCGAAGTCTAGGGAGGAAGGGGTCAATTATTTTCGTGAGCGCCAACGCGACAAGGGATTCTTCGCTTCACTCAGAATGACAACCGAAGTTTTTTTAACATTTCCAAATCCTCTTTTACCGCGTCTGGTTTTGTTTCCAAAATGAAATTTACTTTTGTCAAGCGTTTGTCCGCGATTAACGCGCGGAATCCTTCAATTCCGATTTTACCTTGGCCAATATGCGCGTGGTGGTCGCTGTGCGAATTACAGTCGGTTTTGGAATCATTGCAATGAGAAATTTTTAATTTATCCAAACCGATTATTTTATCAAAAGTATCAAAAGTTATTTTCACTGCGCTTGCATCGCGCAAATCATAGCCCGAGGCAAACGCGTGCTGTGTGTCGAAACAAACGTCGATATCGTATTTTATTAATTTCGGGTGATTGATAACTTCGGCAATGCTTTCAAAATTTCCACCGATAATTTCACCGGCGCCGGCCGATATTTCAATCAGAAATTTTGTTTTGCCTTTGTATCCGCTCAACATTTCATCCAGTGATTTGATTAATTGGGGAAAGCCTTTTTCTTTGCCGAGTGAAGCAAAACTTCCAAGGTGGGTCATTAAATATTTAGCACCAAGCAAGGAAGCGCGTTCCAATTCCTCGCGTACCACGGCGATGGAAGCGTGTTTGATGCGCGGGTTGGCCGAAGCAAAATTGATAAAATACGGCGTGTGCACATACCATTCTTTTTGACCGAATTCTTTGCAAGCGGATTTGAATTCTTTGGCAATATTTTCGTCCAAAGGCGCGACAAATCCACCTTGAGGCGAACGGGTGAACATTTGAAAAACCTCGCAACCCAAATCAGCCGCGTTTTTGGGAGCGTTTATCAGTCCGCCGGCAATTGAGACGTGGGCGCCGAAAAGCATAAAAGAGAATATTGAATGTTGAATGCAGAATATAGAATTGTATATTAGAATTATAGCAATAATTATATGAATTAGTAAACCCAACGGGGTATCAGATACTTGCCCGAAGCGCTAGCCGAACGGAAATCAAAGGCCTTTTTTGTTTTCAAAAAACAAAACCGTCAGCCTAAACGGACGGTTTTATCATCTTCATCAATTTTATCATTTACATCATTTCAATCATTCATTAGCAGTGTTCGCAATGATGTTTTGGATCAGTAGTTCCGATAATGGTGTGTTTTAAGAATTCCACCACTTTGCGATTTTGTACCATGCGGGCAATGGTATCCAGCACTTCGGGATTTTTCAAATTTTCTTCTACTTTCGGGTCATTGCCATAAGTGGCTTTGACCAATTCAATTTCTTTGTTGATCTCATCTTTTTCGGCCGTGATTTTGTTATCCATCGCCACTTGTCTCGCGACCAGAGCCGCCTTCACGCGTTTCATTGCGCCATCTTCAAAGTCCTTATAAATTTGGTCTTCGGTTTTTTTGATGTCATTCAAATACTGCTCAATTTCAATTCCGCGATGTTCCAAATCATGTTTGAGTTCGTTAAACATTTTTTGTTTTTCGGATTTGATAAGCACATCCGGGATGTCACTGAATTTACTCGCTTCCACAATTTTTTCCAAAATCTCGGCCTCTTGGCGTTGCGCTTCTTTGTGTTCGGCCTCGTGCGTCAAATTATCTTTGAGCAGATTTTTCAAAGTGGCAATATCTTTTTGTCCCAAGCCTTTGGCAAAGTCATCGTTTAGTTCCGGCAATTCCAACGAATATACTTCTTTCACTTTGACTTCAAAATCCACATCTTTGCCGGCTAATTGTTTCTGGTAATGTTCGGCCGGAAATTTAAGATTGAATTTTTTGTCATCATCTTTTTTCAAACCGACCAGTTGCTCGGCAAAGCCCGGGATATAATGTCCTTCGGATAAATATACTTGGTGGTCTTTGGCCCAACCGCCC
Source organism: Patescibacteria group bacterium (assembly GCA_041651015.1). Taxonomy (GTDB): domain Bacteria; phylum Patescibacteriota; class Patescibacteriia; order Magasanikbacterales; family GWA2-37-8; genus JAPLWQ01. The sequence continues at coordinate 71,822 of JBAZKA010000002.1, read as the reverse complement.
TCTACCGCTACTTTATCAATAAACATATTCATGTCCACGACCACCTTGTCATCTTTGGTCGCCGGTTCTTTTTTGGCCGCTTCTTTCAAACGCATTTTGCGCAAATCATTCATGGCCGTATCAAGTTCTTTGTCGCCAACTTCGGTGGATTTAACTTCCACTTTAATTTTTTTGAAATCAGCTAATTTAATTTCTGGCATCAGGGCAACTGTGGCTTTGAAAATAATATCATTACCCATGGCCACCTTTTCCATGGAGACGAGGGGCATGCCCACGGTTTCCAATTTTTCCGCGTCCACGGCTTTGTAATAATTCTCACGCACGATTTCTTCCAGCGCGGTTTCCAGGATTCGTTGCTCGCCGACTTGTTGTTTCACAATATCATAAGGCGCCGTGCCCGGGCGGAAACCCTTGATGGCAGCGACTTCGGATAAATGTTTGGCTGCGTGTTCCAAGGCGTGCTGATAATCAGCCGGGGCCACGGTAATGGTTAATTCAACTTGTGACTTATCCAGTTTTTTGAGTTCGTGTGACATAAGGTAATTGTTAGTAAATATTTTTTGTATGGGAAGTTTAATGGAAAACGAGAAAAGTGTCAATAAATGATGAGCCCCAGCCTGCGAAGGCTGGGGCGAGGGTTTACTTGTGGAGCAACTCTTGGAGTGTTTGCACACCATAGACACCGGCGTGTTTGGATACGACGGGGTCGCGCAGACCAGTTTGGCGTCTCTCCCGCGGCGCTTGATGAGCCGGTGGCGTGTCGCCACGTCCACGTATCACTTGAGTCTCGTCGCCGCGACTTGCCTGTCCGCCAACTTCTACGATCGTTTTTGCACCAGGCTGTGCCGGTGGCGGGATGGTTGTATCGGGCGGTATTGTCGGGCGCGCGGCCGCGGCACTGACGAGGGCTTTCCTCCGTTGGCTGTCGTCATTGAATCCGTGCAAAACCCCGACCATTCCACGCAACGTCTCCGAGATGATCGCGAGGTCGGCTCCTGGATTTTTGTATGGCTTGCCGTCTTCCAGAGTCTCCCTTCCGAGCATTTCCATGATGGTATCGAGCAGACTATCCAATTCATTTTGCAGGTCGCGAATAATATGATAGACGTTATGCTGTTGTTTCGCCATTGCGCCCTCCTTTCTTTAGCCCTCAAAAGAGCATCGTCATACTATAATACAATTCGGGAATCATGTCAATTTCAGGCAGGTATCAAAAAAACCCGACCAAGATGGCCGGGTTTTTTTGTGTAATATTGTTTATTTTATCAACAACCCCACAATCAACAGTGCCACAATGTTCGCCACTTTAATCATCGGATTAATGGCCGGACCGGCAGTGTCCTTGTAGGGATCACCAACCGTATCACCAGTCACCGCGGCTTGATGGGCAAATGAGCCCTTGCCACCGTGGTTGCCTTCTTCAATGAATTTTTTGGCATTGTCCCAAGCGCCGCCACCTGTAGTCATGGAGATGGCTACAAATAAGCCGGTGATAATCGTGCCGACAAGCATACCGCCCAAGGCCTCTACACCCAAGATGAATCCAACTAAGATCGGAACGATAACCGGAATTAAAGCCGGTAAAATCATTTGTCCGATGGCGCCTTTGGTGACAATATCCACTGCTTTGCCGTAGTCAGGTTTATTAGTTCCTTCCATGATGCCGACAATTTCTTTGAATTGTCTGCGGACTTCCTCTACCACTTTGCCCGCGACCTTGCCCACAGATTCCATAAGCATGGCGCCAAACAAATACGGGAGCAAACCACCGATGAATAAACCGGCGAGAACTTTCGGGTCATTAATTAAAAATACAGTTGATTCCGGAAGTTTGTGAGTGAAGTCAGCGAACAAGACGAGCGCGGCGAGTCCGGCTGAAGCAATCGCATAACCTTTGGTCACAGCCTTGGTTGTGTTGCCGACTGCATCTAACGGATCGGTAATATCTCGGACTTCTTTTGGCAGATTTGCCATTTCGGCAATACCGCCGGCATTATCCGTGATTGGACCATAAGCATCAATAGTAACAATGATACCAGTCAGCGACAACATGGCGACAGCGGCAATGGCCACGCCAAAAATTCCAGCGAGCCAATAAGAAAGAAGGATGGCAGCCACAATCGCGAGCACGGGCAGTGCCGTGGCTTTCATAGAGACAGCTAAACCGGAAATTATATTTGTGCCGTGGCCGGTGGTGGAAGCTTTGGCAATATCTTGCACTGGTTTATAATTTTGTGAAGTGTAATATTCGGTGACAAACACCATCACACCAGTCAAAATTAAACCGATAATTGCTGTAAAATAAAGATGCAGGGAGGTTATTCCATCCAACCCGATTGCCAACCATTTTGTCAGGGGATAAAAACCGATAAGAGCAAAAATTCCAGATGCAATCAAACCCTTGTAGAGCGCTTTCATCACTTTTTTATCTTCACCCACGCGGATAAAGAATGTTCCGAGGATGGAAGCAATAATAGAAACACCGCCGAGTAAAAGCGGGAGAACTAAAATTTTATTGTTGCCCGGGAAAAGTAATGATGCGAGTACCATGGCGGCCACGACAGTGACAGCGTATGTTTCAAACAAATCCGCGGCCATGCCGGCGCAATCGCCGACATTATCGCCAACGTTATCGGCAATAACAGCCGGGTTGCGCGGGTCATCTTCAGGAATTCCTTTTTCCACTTTACCGACCAAGTCGGCGCCAACATCAGCTGCTTTGGTAAAGATACCTCCGCCGATACGAGCAAAAATAGAAATAAGAGAAGCGCCAAATCCGAGACCGATCAAGGCGCTAATATCATTGGTTAAAAGATAAAATCCGGAGACACCAAGCAAAGCCAGACCGGCCACCAGCAAACCGGTGATGGAACCGCCGCGCACCGCCATGTTCATAGCTTGTTTAAAACCCTTTTTAGCCGCTTCAGCCGTGCGTACATTGGCGCGGACAGAAATGTTCATGCCAATAATACCGGTCGCGCCGGATAGAAAAGCACCGACCAAAAAGCCAAAACCGGTAATCCAATCTGTTACGAGGCCAATGACTATGAACATTACGGCCGCGACAATGGCGATGGTTTTGTATTGTCGGCCCAAGTAGGCTTTGGCGCCATCTTGGATGGCGCGGGCGATCGCTTGCATGCGATCATCGCCGGCCGGCTGCTTGTTGATCCAACGGATCAAGACAATGCCGTATGCTACGGCGATCAGGGCGGGCAGAATCGCCCCCAGAGCCACTATGATGACACTTTGTGTCATAGAGAATGGTTAAATTAATTAATAATATAGCAATCTCTCTCATCTTGCTTTTATGCGATAAATATAATATGCTATTATGGCACCAAAAGTCAAGTTATGAAATACAAACTGCTGTTGAAAATTCTGTATCTCTTGGTGGGAATAAAAAAATTCCTTTGGTGGTCTGGAAAGAATATTTACCTGCACATAGCCAAATTTTTCGTTTTTATTTGGCGTTTTTTTGCGTTTTGGAATTATAAGTTGGAATATTTTCTAAAAAAGATAGGCCTGGGAACTGACAAAATTTGGTGGTTAAAAAGAAGTAATTTGCAAATTATACTTTTAGTCGTTTTATTTGTCTCAGCCTTGCCTCAAACCAAGATACTATCTCAGGAATTAGGTGTTCATCCCGGTCAAAAGACCATGGCTTACAAATTATTTGGTCCGGGTGAAAGCTATGATTACGAAGAAATTTCCGCCGAGGCAACTACCGCCCAGACCACCGAAGCGCCCGCTTGGAAAAGCGGAGTGGTTCAAAGCGAGCCTACACTTGGCGCGGTCACCGAAGAAAATAATTTGAATATAGAGTTGGGGACTTTTGCTTTGTCCGGAGCTGTTGGTAAACCAGTAATTATGAGCGGGGCTGCCATCGTTAACGTCAGCCGCAAGGAAGTGATGGACTATACAATACAGCCCGGAGACTCTCTTTCCAGTATTGCTTATCGTTATGGCGTGAGCATTTCCACGCTAATGTGGGAAAACGGCATTAGTTATACAACCTTGCTTCGTCCGGGAGATAAATTGCACATACCGCCGACCACGGGTGTGATGCACACAATCAAGAAAGGCGACACTTTGAAAAAAATTGCTTCCACCTATGGCGCAAAAGCCGAGGACATAGTTATTTTCAATGGACTGAGCGAAGACGGCACTGATCTGGTTATTGGTAAAAGAATCATGATTCCAAATGGCACTGCTGTGCAAGTGGCGGTTCGTCCAAAATCAACTTACACAACCTCACAAGGAAAATATACCGGTACTGTGCCGGCATCATCCGGTCAATCCGCTTCGGTGTCCGGTTATGTTTGGCCGAGCGCGGCCAGGACCATCACCCAGTATTATAGTTGGCGTCATTTAGGTTTGGATTTGGCCAGCAAATTAAATACGCCGAACTACGCCGCCCGAGCCGGCACTGTCACTAAATCCCAGTGTGGTTGGAATAGTGGTTATGGCTGTGTTATTATAATTGACCATGGCAATGGCGTGATCACGTTATATGGTCACAACAATAAATTATTAGTGAGTGTCGGTGATTATGTTAAAGCCGGGCAGACAATCGGTCTTATGGGTAACACGGGAAATGTGCGCGGCGTCACCGGTATTCATTTACATTTTGAAGTGAGAGTAAACGGCGCTCGGGTTAACCCACTCAAATACGTAAAGTAGGCGTCTTGAAATAAAATCATTTTCGTGTTATATTTTTAACACGAAATTTGGTACCGTGGCCAACGCGCCCTAGGCGCGCCCGCCTTGGGCGGGGCAGTAAGGTCTCCCGCAGGGAGACAAAACTCCACAACGTATTAAGTATTAAACACAATTTATTTTGGTACCGTAGCCAAGCAGTAAGGCAGAGGTCTGCAAAACCTCTATGCGTGGGTGCAATTCCCACCGGTACCTCAAAAATAATCCCAGATTTGTTGGGGTTATTTTTTTTAAATAAAAAAGTCCGAGGCGAGTTCGCGACGGACATCTGCGGGTTTTGAGCCGGTGAGTTAAAAAGGCAGGGTGAGGCCGAAGATCTTTGAAATGAGCAGGCCGAGGCAAGCTCCCCCGACGGTTACGGCGAAGTAAGTGCCGAGACCACATAAAAAAAGGCGAAAATATGATTCTTCTTTTATGTATAACATCGTTTCCTCCTGTTCGTAGTGGAAACATATATTATCACGATATGCCGATATCGTCAAGGTTTGCCAGCGGACGTAGAATAGCGTAAAATGGATGTAAATATGCCCCGTAGAGAAATTTTGAACGATTTTGCCCATAGGGCAAAATCAATTTATCGGCCACGGGATTAATTGGGATTGCTAGCAAATAAAGAGCGACCCTGTTTATTAACGAAATATGATTAATTCAAAATTCTTCTACGGGGTATGAAAAGACTTATCATTATAGACCCCAGTAGCAGGTCGCTCCGCGACCGCTACGGGGCAAGTGGCTTAATTTGATATGAAAAGATTAATTATTATTGACGGTAATGCAATAATACACAGGGCCTACCACGCCCTACCTCCGATGACCACCAAAGATGGGCGTATGGTCAATGCGGTTTACGGCTTTGCTTCCATGCTTCTCAAGGCTTGGCATGATTTGAAACCTGAATATATCGCGGTGACTTTTGATGTGAAGGGCCCGACTTTCCGCCACGAAAAATTTGATAAATACAAAGCCACCCGCGTTAAAGCCGACCAAGAATTATATGATCAGATTCCTCTGGTGCATGATTTAGTGCAGGCGTTTAATATCCCGATTTACGAAAAATCCGGTTATGAGGCTGATGATGTCATCGGCACCGTGGTAAAGAAAAACAAAAATAATTCTGATTTGGAAATCATGATCGTCACCGGCGACAAAGACACTCTGCAGCTTGTGGGTGGAAATACAAAAGTTTTTACTTTGCGCAAAGGCATGAGCGACACCGTGGTGTATGACGCGAAAGAAGTAAAAAACACTTTTGGTTTTTCACCCGACCAAATGATAGATTATAAAGCTTTGCGCGGCGATGCGTCAGACAATATTCCGGGCGTGCCCGGCATTGGTGAAAAAACCGCAGTGGATCTTTTGCAGAAGTTTGGTAATCTGGAAGAAATATATAAACAAATAAAAATAGCGGGAATTGAAGAAAAAATTAAACCCGGCGTGATAAAAAAATTGGTTGATGGCGAGGCCAGCGCGCGAATGAGTTATGATTTGGCGACGATTGATCAGGACGTGCCGGATGTGGATTTTAATTTGGAACAATGCCGAGCCAAGGATTTTGACCGGGAAAAAGTTATTAATATTTTTCGTGAGTTGGAATTTTATTCATTGGTGCGTCGTTTGCCGGGCGAGGAATCTGAAATGCCGAAAATGGAAAAAAAGACTAACAAAAAAATTACCGCCAAGAATATTGAGTATTATGAAATTGCGGACAAGGCCGGCGCCAAAGATTTGATTAAAAAAATAAAAGATATTGGTTCGGTGGCGTTCAAAGTCATTGGCGTTAATGCCGATGTTTATAGTTTCAAACCAGAAGGTTTTGTCGCGGCAATTGATAATAACGCGTATTTTATTCCGGAAAATTTATTTGATAATTTGACGGAAATTTTTTCTGACGAGTCAATTGAAGTATGTGTTCATGATATAAAGAAATTCGTAAAAATATTATTTTTGCGCAACGTGAACGTCAAATGCAAACTTTTTGATTTGATGCTCGCTTCGTACTTGTTGAACCCGGGCACGCGGGCGCATGACGAAAATAGTTTGGCTTTGAAATATTTGGGTTCGGAAAGAAAAGTCGGCGCCGGTCAGGCCGGTTTGTTCGGCATTGATAAACGCGCCGAGGCCGAAGATTGGTGCCGGATTTCCTCGGTAAAATTAATTTTAGAAAATGAATTATCCACGGCCAACAATTTAGACTTGCTTGTCAAATTGGAAATCCCAGTGGCTTTGATACTTGCCCGGATGGAGTTAAACGGCGTGAAAATTGATTTGAAAGAATTACAGCGTTTGTCCGAACATCTGATGTGCGAAGTTAAGCAAATTACGGAGAAGATTTACGAGCATGCCGGCGGAGAATTCAACATTGGTTCGCCTAACCAGTTACGCGAAGTGTTGTTTGAAAAAATGGACATTCCCGCGCTTGGCATCAAAAAAGGCAAAACCGGTTTGTCCACGGCGCAAGCCGAATTGGAAAAAATGCGCGGACTTCATCCGATTATTGATGAAATAGAAAAATGGCGCGAGCTGACCAAATTGCAAAATACTTATGTGGACGTGTTGCCAAAATTAGTAAATCCCAAAACCGGGCGCGTGCACACCACTTACAACCAAGCCATTACCGCCACCGGACGCCTGTCCAGCTCGGACCCGAATTTGCAAAACATTCCCATCCGCGGGGAATTGGGCAATGAAATTCGTAAATGTTTTATCGCTGAATCCGGTAATAAATTAATCAGCGCTGATTATTCACAGATTGAACTTCGCATTGTCGCCTCGCTCGCCGAAGACAAAAAAATGATTGAGATTTTTGAGAAGGGCGAGGATATTCATAGAGCCACGGCCGCGATTGTGAACAACGTCCCGTTGGACGAGGTCACCAAGGAAATGCGCAGCGCCGCCAAGCAGGTAAACTTTGGCGTGCTTTATGGTATGGGCTCGTACGGGCTCAGCGCGCGAGTGGACTTGACTCAATACGAAGCCAAACAATTTATTGATAAATATTTTGAACAATTCAGCGGGGTGAAAAAATATTTAGATTCCACGCTGGAGTTCGCGCGCCAGTCCGGTTATGTGGAAACTCTTTTTGGACGCCGGCGTTATATTCCGGAAATTAATGTGAGTAATTATCAGATCCGTTCCGGCGCCGAGCGCATGGCCATCAACCATCCGGTGCAAGGCACGGCTGCCGACCTCATGAAAATGGCGATGGTGGCGGTGAACAGCGCACTAAATAAATATTCGTCTGAAGACGCGAGGATGTTGTTGCAGGTTCATGACGAGTTGATTTTTGAAGTGAAAGAAAATTTGATTGATGACGTTTCCAAAATAATAAAAGAAGCCATGGAAAACGTGGTTAAATTGCGCGTGCCGGTCGTGGCCGAGGTGAACGCGGCGGATAATTGGGGCGAGGTGAAATAGGCCGGTGTTATCGGGTAAGTCGTCTATTTAATTGTCATTCAGTTGACAACTTTTGTTTTTGATAATGGGTAAAAAGTTGTCAACAAGTTAACAACTAAAAAGGCAAAAGTATCACTATAATTTGCCAACCCGCCTCTAACATTGTATGATGATACCGTTATGCTTCTATATATTTACGGTGAAGACGATTGGCGCAGCCACAACTTTTTGCGCCAAAGCGTCAATGAATTCAAGGCTAAGCGCGACCCGCAGGGCTTCAACACCCTCTCGTTTGACGCGCAAAAAGACGAACCGAATAAAATGGTCGGCGAGCTTTTGGCTTTGCCGTTTCTCGCCGAAAAGCGAATGATTGTTTTGAAAAATCCCCTATCTTCCAGCAATAAAGATTTTTTGGATAAATTATCCGAGATAATTAATGAAAACAAATTGCCTGAGGCCAATGTAGCGATTATCTGGCAAGCTGAAGCAATCGGTAAAACCAATGAAGCCAAGAAACTCGCCGAGATTTTGAAAAAACAAAAATACGCTTATGAGTTTCCAGCCATGGACCGCAATGAACTGGTAAATTGGATTGTCAAAGAAGTCACGGCGCGCGGCGCGTCCATAGATAGAATGGCGGCGCAAAAAATTGCCGATGATATTGGCAAAGACATGTGGCTTGTTAATTCTGTCATTGATCAATTGATCGCCTACAAAAAAGGCGGCGAAATTCTTTCGGCCGACGTGGCGTTGTTTGCCGAGGAAAAACTTGAAGATAATATTTTTAATTTAATTGATGCCATTGCCGCGGACAATAAAAAGCTGGCTTACAAACTTTTGACCGATGAACGAAAACTCGGGCAAGACGACGGCTATATTTTTGCTATGATGCTCCGGCAGTTTAAGATTCTCGTGCAGATGCGGGATTTGTGGGAGCGTGAAGATAACTTAACCAGCGACCAGATTGCCAAAGCCCTCGGTATTCATCCATTCGTGGCCAAAAAATCTTTGGCCCAAGTCCGTCGTTTTAGTTTGCCAGATTTACGACGTATTTACGATGAACTTCTAAATATTGATGTCGGCGTGAAAACCGGCGTGGCCAAACATGATTTCCTCGTTGATTTGTTTGTGGGAAAATTATAGGATTAAATATTGTTTTATAAAATATGCCAGAAAAAGACGACAACACTTCGTTCGCCGGTGATAAAAAATTCGGAACGTCTATTTTTTATGCCTGGGATGTGAAATTTCGCGATTATGTCGTGCCGAAGATCCCTTTATGGCTGGAAGGCTATCATTTGACCTTAATGACAATTCCATGGTGTCTAATAATAGTTGGAGCCAGTTACATGGCGAAGTCCAATGTCCATTGGTTGTGGTTGGTTTCATTGGCAATTTTTTTGCAGTATGTCACGGATTTGCTGGACGGCGCTTTGGGTCGTTATCGTGATACGGGAACGATTAAGTGGGGCTATTACATGGACCACTTTTTGGATTATATGTTCTTGTTTTCGGTTCTAATTGGTTATGCCTTGATTATGCCCGATCGTTATGATTACACAATTTTTTTCGTAATGGCCATACTCGGTGCGTTCATGGTGAATTCATATTTGGATTTCGCGGTCACTAATAAATTTAAGCAATTTTTCTTGTATATCGGCCCGACGGAAATTCGCTTGTTGTTTATTATCATCAACACATTGATAATATATTTTGGCAAGACCTATATGGGCCGGGTCCTGCCGTTTATTTTGGCTTTTTCATTTGTCGGCCTGTGTTTGGTGGTATATAAAACACAAAAAATGATTTGGGACATGGACATGGCGGCCAAGAAAAAATAGATTCGAGCTGCGCGTAATAAAAAAACATCAGCCCGGGGCTGATGTTTTAATTTATTATTTCGCGTTGACCTTCTTCATCAAGCGGGACAATTTGCGAGCAGCGGTTTTTTTTCGGATGGCTCGAGTTTTGGATGCTTTGTCCAAGGCCTTTTGCGCCGCGCGGGCGATTTTCAGAGCTTCTTCTTTACTTGTCGCCTTGTTTGCGTTTCTGATAGCATCACGGAAAGCGTCTTTGCGCACCATGTTGCGAGCGCGTCGCTTGGCGTTTTGTCGCAAAGCCTTTTTAGCATTTTGCTTATTTGGCATAAATATAAATTTGATTTCTAAATGAGAGCGTTGTAATGATAACGCAAAAATGATTTTTTGTCAAACCCCTCACTAAGTAAAAAAGAAGACTCCGAGAACGGAGCCACGTGGCGGGGTTTTGCGGAAAGAAAGAGCTGTTTCATCACATCAAAACCATATTTGCAGGATTCAATGAGGAATTTGCGATCTCGATTGTGCGTCCGACAAAATTTCCCTCGGCGATACGAATGCGAATAGTACCTTTGGATGTCGAGATAACTTGACAGGGAATATATTCATTGCCGTTCCACCACAGCACGACTGACGGACGATTATTCCAGTGTTGTTTTGCCATGATTTCCTCCTTGCCTCAGATTTCGCCGAGGCGCGATGAATGAACGAATTTGTTTGGATTATACACCAAATTTTCATTTTTGTCAATGCTTACTCATCAATTCTCGGTTTATCCAACACCAACGGCTCAATGATTTTTTCACCGCCGGCGATTTTTATCACATCCTTATCAATCTTATTAAATTCTTTATAAGAAATATTATAGGCGTTTACGGTTGTGGACAAATTATTGCCTAATTTTTTTAAATATTCATCATAAGCCAGCAAATGCTTGCCCAAATCCTCCACCCTCTGGCGGATTTCTTTGGCTGTTTCTTCAATTTGTAAAGCGCGCAACCCTTGCATGACGGTTTGCAAATAAGCGAGAAAAGATGTTGGCGAGACAATAATCACGCGTTTTTCCTTAAAAGCGTATTCAATCAAATCATGAGTGTTGATTTTCATTGCCCCGACCTGGTTGATCAGTAAATCATAATATATTCCTTCGGCCGGGATAAACATAAACGCGAAATCCATAGTCCCCTCTTTAGGTTTGATGTATTTGCTTGTTTCATCAATACGGTTTTTCAAATCATTTTTAAAAAGTTTTTCCAGCTCAGTCCGGCGTTCGGGATCCTTTTCTGCCACGATTTTATTATAGTTTTCCAAGCTAAACTTGGAGTCAATTGGTATGAGTTTGTCTTTTACAAACACCACCGCGTCCACAATATCGCCATCGGGAAATTTATATTGCATCTGGAAACTGCCGGGCGGTAAAACATTTTTCAAGACGTTTTCCAAAAAGTATTCGCCGAGAATACCTCGTTGTTTGGGATTTTGCAAAACATCTTCCAAACTTTGCAGTTGATCGGCAAAACCAATAATTTGTTTATTTGTTTCATCCAGTTTAGTTAAACGCTCGGTGATATCGGTGATGACTTTGATATTTTGGCCAAATTGGGTTTGAATCGTTTTGTGTAAAGAGGATTGCGTGTCGTTCATGGCTTTGTTTGTCTCGGAAATTTTGGAGTCTACCAGCCGGGCCAGTTCCTGAATCTGGTTTTGTATCAAAAGATAGGGGCCTTGGTCGGTTGGAGTGGCCTGTTTTTTGGTCAGACGGACGATGATTGTCACCAAGGCGGCAGTTATGACAATTAATGCGGAGAACGCGAGAATTGAAAAGGTATTCATAGATTATATTTTATCTTTGATACTAGTATATATGATGATCGCGGTTAGGGCAATCACGATTAGCGCTATTATTAATATCATATGAGGTAATAGTCGTCATTTTTGTAATTGTACCACTTATTAGTCATGTTGTCATCTAGGGTTGCTATTTGTTCCACGTGGAACAAATACAGATCTCTAGGCTGTCATTTGTTGCTTGGGCGCGATTAATTCTTAGTAATGCGCATGAGTTTGTATACACTAGTGTATACAAACTGGTACATTTATAGGGGGTTAAGATATTTTGGTTAGTCAATAATACGTGCTGATAGGCATGATTTATATGCAGAATTCAGGCATGGTTTTTCCACAATTTTCACGAATACGCGTTGTTTCATGTGGAACATTAGGAATTTGGCTAATTTCGGCGAAAACTGTATTACTTGATTTTTGTTTCAAAGTTTGGTATGATTGTTTCACATGAGTAAGGATTTTGCTACAATCAGTCTGTTTGTATACACTAGTGTATACAAACGTAAAGGCCACGAAGTCTAACTTCGACCTGCCCGCCTCGGATACGCGAAAGGCATGTCTGGTGTGGAACAACCCCTAGCCACAATAAATAAAGTATAGTCGTCCCCGTAGTTCAACCCCGACGTAAAGTCGGGGCACCGACCCCGAATAGGCGTCGGTGCGGATACCTGCCCGCCCTTGCCTGAGCCCCCATAGTTCAATGGATAGAACAACCCCGTCCTAAGGGGTGGATGTGTGTTCGATTCATACTGGGGGCACAGGCGATGGCAGGCGGGGAACAGATGAAGTCTTGATTTATTTTTTTATTGTGATATAATCCAGCAAAACAACATCAGGGCCTGTAGTAAAGTGGTATTATGCGGCATTCGCATTGCTGAGGCGGGGGTTCGATTCCCCCCAGGTCCACATAATAAAAAGCGCATTTATGCGCTTTTTATTATATATAAAACAAGGAATCGAACGGGCAGGAACGAGGCGCGAAGTTTTTGCGGAAGCAAAAACGAGCTGACGAGTGTCGGCGGACTTCCGGTGGAAGTCCGCCGCTGCCCAGGACAAAGAGTCGAGTCCGCCTAGGGCGGACGAGACGATGCGGAATTCCCCCCAGGTCCACATAATAAAAAGCGCATTTATGCGCTTTTTATTATATATAAAACAAGGAATCGAACCCACCTACACAACGCAAAGCATTGTGGATAAGTCTGTGCATAACCTGCTCATAAAGTGGATGTTTGTATACACTAGTGTATACAAACTGAAGGTAGTCAGGTGTGTTGATAAAACATTAACGGCGATAAATAAATTTTATCAATCTTGTGTGCCGCGTGCGCAACCGACTGCCGGAGAAAATATATTTACTGTTGTTGCGAGGTAAACGATGCTACGCGAAAATTATCTTATGCACAGTTAACATAGGTCTATATATATGATATAATTATGTAAAGACGCATTCAATAAATAAATGCGTGAAATCTATATAAATAATTATTAATTAATTCATAATTATGTTGGCAAACCAAAAATTGTTGAAGGTGCTGGACACATTGTCCTATGTTTTTCTTTTGGTGAATGCAGTGGTGATTCCGCTTTTCATGGACAAAAATTTGGCGAATTTCTATATCATACCAAAACAGTATGTGTTTATATGCCTGCTCTTGGTTAATGTGATATTATTTGTGGCCAAGATGGTTATTTCCAAGTCATTGTCGTTCCGGCGTTCAATCATGGATTTGCCAATATTGGGGCTTTTGCTGGTCGCCTTGTTTTCCTCAATTTTTTCCGCTAATCGCTATGATTCATTTTTGGGGCGAAACGAATATTTTATCTTTAATTATACCTATTTGATTTTTTTGGCGGTATTTTATTTTTTGATTGTAAATATCATCAACTCGCGGTCTCGTTGGAACAAAATGATAGAGGTGATAATTTATGTGGGCGGATTTACGTCGCTTATATTTGCGATCAAGGCAATTTTTAATTTTGATTTGATTGGCTTAATGTTTCCCGGCGCCTTGAATACCGTGGATAAGTTAAACACGCCGTTTGGTTTATGGATGGCAGTCGTATTTATTCTCGCGGCCGGCAATATGTTGAAGCGTAATTTGTCACTAGTAAAAACATTAGTGTATTTTTCCGTTACGGTTTTATCTTTTGTTAGTTTAATTTTATTAAGTTTTAGCGTGCTCTGGTGGGTGGTAATAGCCGGGTTGATCATTCTTTTGTTGATTGGCGTCAGTTTTATGAAAGAAGTCCGGCTAGGATGGGTCTCGGCGCTTTTTGCCATGCTGGTTTTGACCGTGGTATTTATTGCTTTCGGAACACCGCGTGCCATGCAGACATCGGTGCCGGCGGAAATTTCTTTGGGCTCATCGCCTTCGTGGACAATCGGGCTGAAGACAATTACGAGCGGCGCAAAGGACTTTATTATCGGTAGCGGTCCCGGCACATTTAATGTGGATTTTTCCAAATATCGCGCCGTGGAATTTAATACTGATTCATGGGTGTGGTCGCTTAGATTTAGTCAGCCCTACTCAACATTTTTTGCCTTGATGTCTGAAAGCGGGGTTTTGTTTGTCTTGGTAATTTTATTTGTCGTTTTGTACGCGGTTGGGCATGTCTTTAATGTATGGTTCAAAAGAGTGTCACAATTATCTCAGCGTAATGCTGATATTTCTGATGACTCGGATATTCGCATTGATATTTTTGCATCAGCGGCGGCGTGGCTTGTGCTCACCGGCTCAATGTCCATAATATTTTTTGGTCCGGTGTTGTGGTGGTTGTGGTGGATGCTTCTCGGTTTGGTTATTTCTGGTTTGTCGTTTGCCAATTCCGAGGTGGTAAAATTGAAACAATGGGAAATGGAAGATACACCACAATATAGTTTAACCTTTTCTTTTATAATGATTGTTGTGCTCGCCGGTTTGATCATGGTTGGTGTGTGGGGTGCCAGATTGTATATGGCGGAAGTGAATTACGCCAAAGCGACCGTGGAAACGGATTATGACAAGGCACAGGCGGATTTGCAAAATGCGCTGTCTTTGCGCAATGGTTCTGATTTGTATCATTCAGCTTTAGCCCAAGTGTATTTGGCGCAAGCGGTAAAATTGGTGAATAGTACCAGTTCAGCTGATTTGCAAAACGTAAGTTCAAATGTGGCATTGGCCGTGAACGAAGCTAGGACAGCCACGGATTTATCACCAAAGTCAGTGGCAATTTGGGAGAACCTGGCGGTGATGTATGAGAACGCGGCCGTGCTTGTGCCCGAGGCGCGAACTTGGGCGCTCAAGTCATGGCAAACGGCCAAAGATTTGGAACCGACCAATCCATTGCTCGCTTTGCGTCTCGGTAACAATTATTATTTGTCAAAAGATTATGATAACGCGGTAAAGAGTTATAAAGAGGCGACTGAGTTAAAAGCCGATTATCTGGATGCGTATGTGGCTCTGGCCGGGACATACGAACAACAAAGTAAAATGGATGAGGCGGTTGACGCTTACAAGAAGGCCTTAAATAATGGCGGGTCATCCGAGGCATCCATTCTCTACGATTTTGGACGTATTCTGTATAATCGTAATAAAGACAAAGACCGTGATGATGCTGAATCTCTTTGGAAAGAGGCGATAAGATTACAACCAGGATATTCAAACGCGCTTTATAGTTTGGGTTTGTTGTATGAAGCCAAAGGGGACAAAACACAAGCTTTACAATATTATTATAAAGTTAAAGAGTTGAATCCCGATAATAAAGACATTGTGGCAAAGATTAGAACATTGGTTGGCGGCGGAACAGTTGCTGAATAATAAGAATGAATTTACGTATGAAGTCAATGGTGGCGTTTATTGCGATCGGTTTGATTTTAATCGGAATGCCACATCCGGTTGCTTCGGAAATGTCGTCGGCTAATTATCAGATTTATGCCGATAGTGTGCAAAACGGCGGTGGTTATCAGGCGGCAGGGTCGTTTATTTTGCAGGACACTTCCGGCGAATTGTCATCAGGCTATTCTTCTTCAAGTATTTATGAAATCCGCGCCGGTTATCAATATATGGAACGCGGTTATTTGTCGTTTGATATTAGCGATGAATCATTAGACCTTGGTACGTTAAGCACTTCAAGTGTAAATATTGCTTCAACCACAATTACTATTGGGACTGACAGTTCCACCGGTTATTCGCTTTCCGTCACCGGAGTCTCCGGGTCGTCTATCACCGACGTAGCAGATGGTGCGGTGACAGCCGGTCAGGAAGAATATGGTTATGCCGCCCTTGGTTCGGACAGTTTAATAATTGGCGATACGGCTGTGGCTACGGGAACGATCATAGCTTCTTATGATGGAGAAACTAACGCGAGTAATATTGAATTGGGTTTTAAAGCATCAAAAAGCGCGTCAACTGCTGTCGGTGATTACGCGCAATCAATTTCATTTGCCGCCGCGGCCAATATTTAGTTTTATAATGTGAAAAAAATATTAATAACAATATTTGCCGCTGCGCTGATCAATGTATTATTTACTTCCGAGTGTTCGGCGGGTTTTCAAGTGGGGCCGCTCAAACAGCAGATTTCCGTAGCGCCCGGTTCGGCCGATCAGACGGCGATTGTATCTATTGTTAATTCAAGTAATACCAAGAGAAAATACGCCTTGAAGGTATTGGGGGCGAAACAGTCGGCTGATGGCGCAATCATTTATGGATCAGGGATGAATATCGCCGAGAGCTGGGTGGTGGCGAAAGACAAATATGTGGAGTTGGCGCCCGGCCAAGCCAAAGAAGTGGTCTTTGAAATAAACGTGCCAAATGACGCTAAAGCCGGGTCTTACTACCTGGGTCTGACTGCGGAGCAAACATCGCTCAAATCTGAAAAAAGTATTGGGGTGGGCGGGCAAATTATATCTGTTTTGGTTTTGCAGGTCGCCGGCATGGTGCAGGAGTCGCTGATTATTACGGAGACAACGGTTCCGCGATCCATTGTTGGTAATAAATGGCCGTTCACATTTTCCATCCTTAATAATGGCGCGGCGTCAGTACCGGTAGACGTGAATATAAGCGCGCGAAATTGGCTCGGTCATATTGTAGTGGATCAAAAAGTGATAAGTGAAGCCATGCTCCTTCCGGGCGCGGCGCGTAAATATGGCGGTGAAATTAAAGTGAAAAATTTTAATTTGCCCGGGCCATATGAATTTCAATACAAAATCAAATACGGATTGACCGGTCAAACAGCGGTGGCGACTAAAACTGTTTGGTATTTTCCGCCATGCTCTATTTTTTTGATACTTATCATAATTATCGCGATAGTAGGGGTTGCAAAAAACCAAAAGAAAAAAATGTAGTATGAGTTTAAAATTTAAAATAAAAATATTATTAGTCACCGCAATCTTAATTGGGGGGTGTTTTGTGGCGCGGGCCAAAGATTTATTATATTCTGCCAGTCAAGATATTGACGTGTCTTTGCGCGTGACATCCAGTACTGAAGAAGAACCGGAAGAACCTCCGGGTGGCGGTCCTACTGATACCAACCCGCCGGTTATTTCCAACGTGTCTTCAACTGTTAATTTTACGACCAGCACTGTTTCGTGGACCGCGGTGGATGACAATGCAATTTTGAATTGTACTTTTTATTATGGCGAGTCAACCGCTTATGGCCATTCGGCAACAGTAGCGGGTTCGGGCTCGTCTTTTTATGCTGATTTATCCGGTTTACTCATGGGCACAGATTATTATTTTTTGATTTCCTGTCTGGATACTTATGGCAATCCCGGCACGGCTACCGGAATGTTTTCCACGCTCGCGTCTGAGTTCAAAAATAATTTAATAATATTGGCAAAACCGGAAAAACGCGTGCCCAAGACCGGTGGGAACTATGATATGGGCGCGACTTTGCGTCTGTATGATTCCACGACCAAAGCGTTGGCATATTCCACGGACTTATCTTTTGGCGCCACCGGTTCCACCACTATTTCCGGCAATGGAATTCCGGTTGGGACTTATGACGCCATGCTGAAGGGCGAAGCGCATCTGGCTAAACGTATAATAAATGTGAATATCGTCAATGGTTCAAATACAACTTTGGATTTTACTCAAGCCAATACATTTTATCTTTATACCGGAGATGTGCAGGGGACTGGGTTAAAAGATAACTTTGTGGATATTCTGGATGTGTCTAAAGAAGACATAGAGTTTAATTCCAGCCAAAAAATTTTTGATTTAAATCGTGACGGCGCGGTTGATGTCTTGGACATCAGCGCTGTGTTGACCAACTTTAACATGCGCGGCGACGCCGTATAATTTATATGAAAAAATTCCTGCTATTTATATTATTTACCGCGTTTGGATTTTGTCTGCTTCATACCAATGCGCTGGCCGCCGGTTTTTATTTTGAACCCAGTTCCGGCACTTTGATAAAAGGATGCGCGGCGACTGTCCATGTTAAGATGGATACCGGTAGCGCTACGTCAAACGGCGCGCAGATTTATGTGAGTCATACGGGAACCGGGGCTTATGGAATTAGCGGGGCCGGATCATTTTCCGCCTATGGCACACCGCCCGGTACGCCATCAGGCTACTTGGGTTTATATGGATATAGCGGTAATGTGACAGGCGGTGGTTTGGATTTTGCTACGATTTCTATTACGCCCAGCGCGAACGGCTCGTTAAATTTGGGAATTTTAAATACAACTGATGATGTCACCAGTAAAATTGCCGATTATCCGACCAGTGTAAATATTTTGACCGATGTTGGGTCAGCGTCGTTTACCGTGATTGATGGGTATTGTGAGACGGCGCCGCCGTATATGTCCAATTTAAATCCGGTCGCGGGCAAACCAAATCATCCGGTCGGACAGAATATTATATTTGATTTGCGCGATGATGGTTCGGGTTTAAATATGAGCACGTTCAGCTCGACAGTAGTTCAAAATGGAATTACGCTGGATGCCAATATTTCCCAGACCGCCCATGGTACGGATGATAAGTGGTATTCAATTATTATTGATCCGGTAAATAATTTAACTCCGGAACTAAAAGTTGAAGTGACGGTAAATGTATCAGACAAAGCCGGCAACAGCATGACGCGCACTTATGAGTTTAATGATTTGACTTGCGCCGCACTCGGTTGTTCAGCCAGCGCTATTACAGCTCAGTGCAATGATGGTATGGACAATGATGGCGATGGTGAGATTGATTTTCCGAGCGATACCGGTTGCAGCGACGTCACCGATAATAATGAACTTTTGTCTGGTGATTTTGTTTGCGCGACCGGCACGCCAGTAGCCGGTGGTGGTACTTCGGCCGAATGTCCGACCACAGCCAGTACTACGCCACAGTGTAGTGATGGTGCTGATAATGACAGTGACGGTTTGATTGATATGGCCGACACGGGTTGTGTCAGCGAGAATGACAATAATGAATTCGTCTTTGGGGATTTTATTTGTCCGACCATTACCACTTCCACCGAAGTGACGGGTGTCATTGAGGAAGTGGTTGATCAATATTTCACGGCTTCCAATTTGAAATTTTATTTAGCCAATAGAACTGTGGAGACAACGCCAGATTCCTCACGTACCGTACATGTGTTAGCTGCCTCGCCCTTTACTGTTGCGGCCGATATTAGCGGGATAAAAGAACAAGTTTCGTCCGTGGAATTGCTCATCGGAGAAAAATCATATCGCTTATATTATGACAATGGTTTGAGAATGTACGCGGTGGACGTGCCCGGTTTATCCGCCGTTGGTACGACACATGCGGCGCTGACTGTGCAATATGGCACAGACGAACAAGCTGTGGTACCGTTTAGCGTTTCGGTCGCGAGCCGTGGTAAAGTCATTGGCAAAGATGCTGATGGTGGAACCTCGTCGCTTATCGGCGCGTATATTCAATTACAACAACTTTCCGGAAATAATTACGTGACAGTGGCCAATGCTAATTCTGATGAATATGGCACTTGGGGCTTCACGGTGCCTAACGGATCTTATCGCCTAATTGCTGAAGCCAATGGTTATCGTCGAATACAGACAAGTGGTTTTCAGGTGACAGACCATATTATCAATCGTTCAATAAATTTGGTCGCGGCCATGGACTTATTGGATACAACAGTGCCGGTCTCGGAAAAGGCCGCTTATGTGGCCGATGTGGTCGGCGAGCAAACGTCAAAAATAATTGAAAGCCGCAATGACCCGGTGGTGGAAAAAGCGGCTGAGAATCAGGTGGCGCCTATTGCCTTGGCTGCAGCCGCCATTGCCACAATTCCGGCTGTACTTTCAAATATCATCGCGTATTTACGCTATATATTCTTCCAACCGATATTCTTGCTTGGCTATAGACGACGCAAAAAATGGGGCGTGGTATACAATTCGCTCACAAAAATTCCCGTTGATCTGGCCGTGGTTCGCTTGCTGGATGCGAAGACCGGACGCATTGTTCAATCTCGCGTCACTGACGGCGAGGGACGATACTCATTCTTTATTGATCCCGGATTATATAGGATTGAGGTGACCAAAGACGGTTTTACTTTCCCAACAAAAATTTTGCAAGACTTAAAAGAAGATACCGGTTATCTGGATCTGTATCACGGCGAACCATTACATGTTGATGATAAATATGCCACCATCACAGCCAATATTCCGCTTGATCCGATTGGCGTCAAAGATAAAACCCCGCGTCGTATTATTATTGATAAGTGGTTGCGCGAGGCGCAAAAGTTTATTGCCTCGCTTTCCATTGCCGCCGGTTTGCTTGCAGTTATTATCTTACCAAATGCCTGGACGATTGGATTCCTGGTTTTCCAAGTTTTGCTTTATATTATGTTCCGACGCTTGGCCATACCAAAAAAGCCTAAGAACTGGGGTATTGTTTATGACAAGTCAGACAAGAAACCGATTAATCACGTAGTGGCTCGTCTCTTTAGTAAACAGTTCAACAAACTTATTGCCACGGAAATCACGGATGGCAAAGGACGATATTCCTTTATGGTTGGTCCGAACGATTATTATGTGACCTTTGAAAAGGCGGGCTATGAAAAAGCCACCAGTCCGGATATTAAGATTAAAGAGAAAAACGAAGTGGTAAAGATTGATGTGCCAATGTTCGCGGGCAAGGTTGAGCCTCCAGCGCCCAGTGTGCCTCCGGTGTTAGAGACAAAACCGCCGGCTTCTGCAGACAAGTCAGTAGAGCCAAAAATTGAATTATGATGTAAAAAAATCAGTCCGAACAAGCGGGCTGATTTTTTTGGTGGACCTTAAGGGATTTGAACCCTTGACCTCTTCCATGCCATGGAAGCGCTCTAGCCAGCTGAGCTAAAGGCCCATAATGCACAATATTATACATTAGATATATAAATTGTCAAGAAACATCTTGCATTATTTAGTATTTTAAGCGATAATATCACCACTATTATATAATAAATCACCTATGTCCCTTTCTGTTGGAATTGTCGGTCTGCCCAATGTGGGAAAATCAACATTGTTTAACGCTTTGACCCGCAGTAAACAAGCCAACGCTCAAAATTACCCTTTTTGTACCATTGACCCTAACGTCGGTGTGGTTGAAGTTCCCGATGAACGTTTGGCTAAATTAGCCGAGATATCAAAATCGCAAAAAATTGTCCCGACCGTGATTGAATTTGTGGACATTGCCGGTTTGGTGGCAGGCGCATCCAAGGGTGAGGGTTTGGGCAATAAATTTTTATCGCACATCCGCGAGGTGGACGCTATTGCGCAAGTGGTGCGCGGGTTTTCCGACCCCAACGTGATTCACGTGAACAATAAAATCAGTCCGATTGATGACGCCGAGGTAATTAATATGGAGCTCGCACTGGCGGATTTACAAACCGTGGGCAAGCGTTTAGACACAACCAAGAAAAATGCCAAAGGCGCGGCAGCCAAGGATTTTCAAAAATCCATTGAGTTATTGGAACGAGTTTATAAACATCTGGAAAACGGCGGCTCGGCGCGCGAGTTGGATTATTCGGATGAAGAAAAAGTTGAGATGAAGGAATTGTGTCTGCTGACAATGAAACCCATGCTTTATGTCTTGAACACTGATGAAATTGCCAAGGATGATGCAATTAAATTAACCAATGAGTTAACCGGACAAATTTCCATCTGCGCAAAGATGGAGGCTGAATTGGCGGATTTAAGCCCGGAAGAAGCCGCTGAATACTTAATAAGTGTGGGCTTGGCTGAGACAGGTTTGGATAGACTGATTAAAGCTAGCTATAAACTGCTAAATTTAGCCACATTTTTGACCAGTGGCGAGCCTGAAACCCGCGCTTGGACTGTGCGTATTGGAGCCAAAGCGCCCGAGGCGGCCGGAGTGATTCATACGGATTTTATAAAAGGATTTATTAAGGCCGATGTGGTTGACTGGCAGGATTTTGTAAAATTTGGCGGGTGGAGTAAAATAAAAGAAACCGGTAAGATGCGTTTGGAAGGGAAAGATTATATTGTTAAAGACGGGGATGTAATATATTTTCACATTAACGCGTAATTATAATAATCAATTTTTTTATGAAACGCACCATTGGAGTTATTATTGCATTTGTGATGTTTGTCGCCGGCGCCATGCTGCTTACAGGTTGTGGCAACAAAAAAGTTGTTGAACAGCCCCAGCCTGTTCAAATGACTGAAACCGTCACGACCACGCCGACAGTTGAAGAACCGCAAATTAGCAAACCGTGGATCCAAGTTATTGCCGGTGGAGTTTATTTAACCGCGACCAATACGCCAAGCACAACTTTACTGACCGGTGATGAATTAAACGAGGGAGCTCAAGTTGAAACCAATGAAACTGGTTTGGCCAACATTGTTTTTCCGGACGGTTCGGTGGCACGATTGGATTCAAACACGCGCGTTGTAATTTCCGTTGGCTCGTATAACGAAACAAATAAAACTTTAAGCGTTAGGCTCAAATTAGCGGCGGGGAATATGTGGTCAAAAATAATAAAGTTGGCCACACCCGAATCGTTTTGGGAAGTACAGACATCAAATGCCGTGGCTGCCGTCCGCGGTACCGCGTTTGGTGTTAGTTTTGCGAAAGATGCTACAACCATCATTGGTTCGGAACATCAGGTGACGGTTCGCGCTTTAAATCCGGCCACCGGTGAAGCGATTATCGGGCAAGAAGCCGTTGTCGGCGAAGGTAAATATGTAGTTGTGGCCGCGGCCGATATTGAAGCTTTAACCAAAAAAACCGCGAAGCTCGCGGATTGGGTCAGGGTATCTCCGAAGAAATTACTTGAACAAGCGTGGATTATACGCGCGATTGAAGCAGATTTGAAGATTACTAATCAGCTGAAATCAGCCGAGTCTCTGGGCTTAACCGAAGTGCAATCGCAAGAATTATACGTTGAAACTATTAATGAAGAAAAAAATAGTTCCCAGAATACTAATACTGTAACCACTACTCAAGATACGGCCGCAACTACGACTGTATCCGCGACTAACGCGGTTGACGCATCTGGCGCGTCAACCGATACAAGTTCTTCCGCGACCCATGCTACAACTGCTTCGTCAACCGGTACAACCAACATAGCGACTTCCACCATCACAGTGAAGCCTCTAACCACAGTATCCGCTCGGACACTAACGACGTTATCATCGTCTTCTTCAGCTACGGCCGCTACGGTTGTAAAGTAAATTTCCAAATTTCACGGCCAACATGTTGATTGTTTCTCCAATATAGAAGAGAGAAAAGTTTTTTGTCTTTAAAAGAAAAGAGTGGTTCGGCTGTAAAACCCATTGCCTCAATTTCTTTGAGACAGTTAATTTTTACCCATTCATCTCCGGTGCGAAAACGCGGGATAATAAATATAATTTTACCGTTAGGTTTTAATATTTTTTTAAACTCGGCAAAGGCGCGTAAATATATTTGTTTCAATTCATCCGCCTGCTGATTTAAAATTTCTTTTGGTTCGTGTCCTCTCAGCGGTTTGCCCAAATAAGGTTCAGCGATAATTCCATCCACTGATTTTGACGGAATTTTTTTGTTTATTTCAGCGGCGTCGGCGGCGAAAATTTGTATTTCCGCGTGTAGTTCCGGTTTGCAATTTTGCAGCCATTCAATATTTTTGGCCGTATCGTTAACGGCTCGTTCGGAAATGTCCGCGCCAATGAGATGGCGGTATCCGCAGGCCAGGGCCTCGGACAGTATGGTGCCGGAGCCGCAAAAGGGGTCCAAAATTGTCTTTTCGGGTGATAAGCCGGCCAGATTTAACATCATACGCGCCAATTTTGGCGGCAACATCCCGCTCAAATCGTCGCGTCCGGGACGGCCAAAATCCCGTGCGCCCCAGTCCTCAAACGGCTGGACAGCCAGAGTCAGTACTACCAGATAATTATTTTTATTGTTGATGATGATAAACTCGCGGCCTTTTTTGGTCAAATTATTTTTTGTAACCGTAACTGAAGATAAAACAGCCTCGCGATTATATACGTAGCGCGCGCCGGCGCCTGTTTCGGTTAAATGTTTTTTTACGGCCTTGCCCAGTTGTTCCACGAAATCAACTCGCTCATCGTTTTCCTCGTCTGAATAATAGCTCAAACCGAATATTTTTTTTGTTTGTATTTCCGACAATTCATCGGAAATAATTTCCACCAGCTCGTCTTCGTTTTGGCAACGGCCGATTACCCGGCCGATTTTGATAGTGCCGCCAAGAGCAACGGCAAGCGCGGCGGGATCATCAATTTTTTTGTCCACAAATAAAAAAGGAGGCGAATAATTATAATCATTCGCCGTGAGTTTTAGCAGAGAAACAATTTCAGCCGAAGATAGTTCAGGAAAATTTCCCAAGGTAAAGCAGTGTGAGTTAATGGCCGGTTCGTCCATAATATATTATTCCGAGATTGAAGTTGTGGCCGTAGTTGATGAGGTGGCGGGGGCAACAATACCGCCGGTATATATAATTGCGTAAGAGTCAAATTGAAAAATATTCCTGAGTTTTTCCGGAGGAGTCGGTGGTTTTTGTTTTTTGTCCATGATCAGTTCGGTTTGTTTTAATCCGTTTTGGTTTATTTCAGTGGAGGCTTCAATACCGGCTTTGTCCATCATGTACTGATTGGAACTGTTCAAAAGTTTTAACGTATTTCGGTAAACAAGAAAACCCTCAATAGTCAGTGCAACGGCAATAATAAAAATTAAAGAGAATTGTACACTCAACCAGATAGAATAATTTTTTCGGCTTTGCGCCGAAGTGTGCGCCGGGCGCGTTAGGTTGGCTGATTTATTCAGGATTTGCATATAAGGAAATTTTTATCTGCGAAGACGCGCGCGGTTGAGAGTTGCCGTCAGTCGGGTTGGAGGCGCCGGGAGAGAAATCTATGCGTTCAATGGTGATTAAATATTTGTATTGTTCCAAACTGGAAATGTATTTTAGAACATCAGTATAAGTGCCGGAGACATTTAGGGTGATTTCTATTTTTCCGTTTGTGTAATTATCAAGATTTGAAGCGTCGATTCTTTGATTTACTTTATTTTTTGCGGCGATATTTTCCAAATCGGTGATTAGTTCCAATTCGGCGCTTTGAGGCAAAAGCAAGCTGTCATAATTGGCAATCTGCGTTTTGACGTCTTTCGCCAATGCTAAATTACTGCGCAAATTTTCCGCGGTAAGACGTTTTTTATTTAACCGTTCAATTTGTTCGTTTACCGCCATACTGCCGGCGACAATTTTATTTTGAACAATAAAGGCGCCGACTATCAGTGCGACAACGACCGTCGCGAGTATTACCGTAAAGACAATAATTGATTTTAATGGTGACATTTTCATAGATCGGTAGAAATCGGTTTTAATGTAATCTCTAAATTAAAATCTATGTTTTCTTTTTGCAAGAGTAAACTTTTTGGCAAAACTACAGACTCAATCCAAGAGATTTTCTGTAATTCTTCGGCGTAAGCAATCATGGAGTCGCGCGTTTTAGCCGTGCCGGCGAGCATCATGGAAGCGGATTGGTCAAGACCGACATTTAAATTCCTTAATTTAATGTCGGCTGGTAGATTATCAATAATGGTATAAAATCTGGGTGTGAGCATGCCAAAACTGCTGCCGGCTTGTGATAAGGCACTGATTTTTTTGTTGATATAAGCTATTTCTTGACCGTAGAAAGCACTATTGCCGACGGATTCGTTTGATTGGCGGGTGAGGACGGCATTTTGTTCATCAATCGCATACCAAAGCAAAACGAGAAATGCATCAAATATAATAAGCGCGAAAACAGTAGAACGAATTACATTTAAAGCCAAACCCAGCCAAGAGACAGTGATAATATCACGGCGATTTTTTTGCGGCAAAAAATTCAAATTTAAATTCATCATAATTTTTGTTTTTCAATCGGCCAAGAGGCGGCGCGAATCGCCAGGCCTATTGCCGCGGCGAGCGATAACCCCGAGTTGCGGTCCTCCCCAAGGTTGTCATTAAAAAGATTTTTCCAAACATTGCCCGGACGGGTTTCGGTTTGCAGTTTATCAGTCAAAAATTTATCCAGATTTGTCATGGATGACAAACCGCCGGACATAGTGATATGCGTAATGGGGTTTGGTTTGTAAAAATGGTCGCGATAGAAAAGAATTTTTTGATAAATATTTTCCACTAATTTTTCCGACATCTCGGTCATGACTTTTAAATAGTCCGGATACTCGTTAACGAAGTTTAAACCATTGTCATTTTTAAGCTGAGTTGCTTTGACGCGTTCTATGTTTAATCTTTGTGTTAGAGCCGTGTCAATCAAATCGCCGGAAAAAGGAATAAGCGCGCTAAATTGAATACTGCCCTTATCATATATAATCATGCTGGATTGCGAGCCGCCGAGATCTAAAATGGCTCTGGCTTCGTTTTCGTATGTCTTATTGGCAGTGATAAGGGAACGAGCGACCGATAAATCTTCCACTTCCAGCGCTAGCGGAGCCAACCCGATTGATTCAAGTAGTTCGCAATATGAATTGGTTATGGCCTTGGGCGCGGCCCCAACTAAAATGGAAGTGACTCCGGCAGCGTTGTCGCCGTTTTTGATAATTTGCCAGTCGACGTCCATGTCTTTCATATCCATGGGCAAATGTTTGGAGGCTTCAAATCGGACCGCTTGGTCATTGATTTCCTCTTCTGACGCGTTGATGCGGATTAGCTTTAAAAACGATTTGGCTACGGGTAAATTTACCACCACCCAGGGGGCCTTGACGGCCGGTGAACGACCATGTTTGCCAAGCAATACTTTTAATTTTTCCTTTACCAGTTCCGGTTGCAAAATCTCACCGGATTCAATACAGCCGGCCGGTAAATTGATTTGCCGAATATCTTTGATGTCAAAATATATTCCATGTTTCGGACGCCAGTATTTTTTTAGACGCAAAAGTTTCACCGTTGTATCGCCGATGTCCAGTCCGAACGCGCCGTTGAATGGGTTGTTGATCAACATAACGATTAAACGCTTTGAGCCAATGAATACATTGGCATGATTACAGCAATGGCGATGCCGGCCGTGCCCACGCCGAGCATCAGAATAATTACCGGTTCAATGATGGCAGTAAAATTGTTCATTGTTTCTTCCACTTCATTATTGTAATATTCGGAAAGTTCCTTTAACATTTTTTCAATACGTCCGGTTTGCTCGCCGACCATGACCATTTCCGTCACCATGGGCGGAAAAGTTTTTTTGTAAGCACTTAAAATTTGCGAAAGCGCCTGCCCCTGCTTCAGACCCTCGGTGGCAACGGCCAACTGCTCGCGGTAAACTACATTATTTAAAACCTCGGATGAAATTCGGACCGCGTCCACGATCGGGATGGTGGAGGAAAGTAAAGACGAGAGAGTAAGGGTAAATCGCGCCAAATTTACTTTGATAACAATAATGCCAAAAATAGGTAAAGATAATATTAGATTGTGTATTGTGTGTTTAAATTTGGGGATTCGCAATGCCCTTGAATAGCCAAAAATCGCGGCTGCAATTGCAATAAAGATCGCCCACCAATAATTTTGGCCAAAGTGAGTGATGGCGATTAAAATTCTGGTGGCAAGCGGCAACTTGGCGTCCATCTCGGTGAACATGACTAAGATTTTCGGCATGATATAAAAAACTACGAATAGAGCGATGCCAACCATGGCCACCATAATTACGCACGGGTAAATCATGGCGCCGCGAACTTTAGCGTTTAGGCGTTGGGATTTTTGCATTTGGTCGCTGATTTGCCCCAAGGCGTCATCTAATTTTCCGGATATTTCACCGGCCGCCACCATGTTGACATAAATATGCGGGAAAACATTGGGATATTTTGCTAGCACCTCGGAAAGTTGCTTGCCGGTTTCCACTTCAGCTTTAATTTCACCGACTATGTGTTTCAATTTTTTATTTTCAATTTCCGCCGCCAGAACTTGCAAACTGTTAATAATGGACAATCCGGCCTTGGACATGATTTCCAAGTGGTGGATGAACATGAATTTTTGGACAAAAGGAACTCGCCCGAGATGGCGTTCAACCCAGGCGTTTGCGCGCGCCGCAAGTGTTTGTGGGGATTCTTTTTCCGGCATATTTATTCTTTGGTGACGCGGAGAACTTCACTGATGGTGGTAAAACCGTTTTTTGCTTTTATCAAACCATCTTCACTCATACATATCATGCCGTTTTTCTGGGCAGCCGCTTTGATATCCGCGGCCGTGGCATGCTCGTTGATCGCTTTAATAATTGGTTCGTTGATATCCATTACCTCATAAATACCGAGACGGCCTTTATAACCGGTTTGGTTGCACTTGGAGCAACCCTCGCCCTTATAAAAAGTCATGCCCTCAAGTGTTTTCTCGCCTTTTTTCAAGGCGCCGTTATTTTCAAACAATGAAACAATTTTTTCCACACCAAAGGCCTTGCCCAACTCTTTGACCGATTCTTTGTCAATTGTGTATTCTTTTTTGCAATTTTTGCAGATACGGCGCAGGAGACGCTGAGCGACAATCACATTGGCGGTATAAGCGACGAGGAATGCCGGCACGTTCATGTCAATTAAACGGGGTAGGGTTGTCGGCGCATCATTGGTGTGCAGAGTAGATAGTACCAAGTGTCCGGTCATGGCCGCGTGTACAGCTATTTCAGCTGTCTCGCCATCGCGGATTTCTCCTACCATAATGATGTTCGGATCTTGGCGCAAAAAAGCGCGCAAGCCCGAGGCAAAAGTAAATCCGACTTTGGGATTGATTTGGCTTTGGTTGATGCCTTTGACGCGGTACTCAATCGGATCTTCAATTGTACCGATGTTTACGCCCGGCTGGTTGAGCAAAGTTAAAACCGAATACAAGGTAGTGGTTTTACCCGAACCGGTCGGACCAGTGACCAGAATCATGCCGTTTGGTTTTTTGATGGAGCGTAAAATAATTTCTTTGTCATGATCGGAAAATCCCAGTTCGTCCAAAGTAAGGGACTTCACTCCTTCGGGTAACAAACGCATCACGATTTTTTCACCATCATATACCGGCATAATGGAAACACGAAAAGCGATTTTGTCATTTTGAATTTCAATTTTAAAACGGCCGTCCTGCGGGATCATGTGTTCATCCAAGCGCAAATTGGCCAGGATTTTTA
This sequence comes from Patescibacteria group bacterium, assembly GCA_041651015.1. Classification (GTDB taxonomy): domain Bacteria; phylum Patescibacteriota; class Patescibacteriia; order Magasanikbacterales; family GWA2-37-8; genus JAPLWQ01. Next base: position 42,503 of record JBAZKA010000002.1, on the reverse strand, counting down.
TTCTGGCCGTGATGCCGCTCTGCAAGGCTTTTGGCAATGACATGGTGGCGCGTAAAATTCCATCCACACGGTAACGGATGCTTACATCCAGTTCATTGGGTTCAATATGAATGTCCGAGGCGCCTTCGTAAATGGCGTGTTCCAAAATACTGTTGACCACATTGACAATCGGCAGTTCTTCGGCTACTTTTTTCAAGTCGCCGCCTGATGTGGCTTCGGCGGTTCTCTCTTGGATAACTTTGAATTCTTCTTCCAAACTGGAACTGTAAAAATGTAAAGCATCGCGCATTTCCGTGGGCGAGGTGACGGCGATGGTCGGCTCCAGTCCTGTTTTGCGCCGAATAAATTCCGCCGACTCAATATCGGTCGGATCAGTCATAGCCAAACGAATATATTGTTCGTCTTTGTCGTAGGCGACTAAGTTGTGGGTGAGAGCGAGCGGGTTGGGCACTAGATTTAAGACTTCGTGCTTGATTTCGCGTCCCTTTAAGGTGACAAATGGCAAATTTAAATGTTCGGCCACTTTGGTAAAAAGGGTCGTTTCATCCACGAGATTATTCGCGAATAGTAATTCCTCAACGTTTTTGTTATTGGTTTGCGCCTCCTTTTTAATTTCCGCCCATTTTTTTTCGTCCTTTATCAATTCGTATTTTTCCACTACCTCCTCCAAGAGTTTAATTGGAAGCATATATTATGATTAGCGCAAAAGGACACCGAGTCGGCGCCCAGTATATTTTTATCCGGATGTATTATAGCACAAAACATTAAAATAATAAAAAGCCCAAAACAAATACCCCGAACTATTCGGGGTATTTGTTTTGTTTACCGTTGTCTGGCCTATTCCTCACTCGGCGGGGGAACTTCGTTGTCTGCCGATTGCACGCCCACGCCCTCTTCTGGTTCGCCTTCCTCGGCTTTTTTGAAAGTCAGAGCTTTGATTTTATCAATCAATTTCGGATTGGCGCGCAAATATGCTTTGGCGGTTTCACGGCCCACGCCTAATTTTTCTTCACCAAACATATAACTGTTACCTCGTTTGTCCACCACATGATAGGTGACGGCCGTATCCAAGGCATCGCCCGAAACCGAGATGCCTTCGTTGTACATAATATCAAATTCAGTGGTGGTAAACGGCGGGGCCACTTTGTTTTTGACGATTTTAACTTTGACGCGGTTGCCAATAATTTTATCGCCCTGTTTAATTTGGGCTGAACGGCGCACTTCAATGCGGACTGAAGAGTAAAATTTGAGAGCCATACCACCGGTGGTCGTTTCCGGGTTGCCAAAGACCACACCGATTTTCATGCGGGTTTGGTTGATGAAAATGACCACAGTTTTGGATTTGGAAATTATGCCGGTCAATTTGCGCAATGCTTGAGACATCAGGCGCGCTTGCAAACCCATGTGAGAATCGCCCATGTCACCTTCAATTTCGGCTTTGGGCACGAGCGCGGCCACCGAGTCCACAACTACCACATCCACGGCATTGGAACGCACGAGCGTGTCTACGATTTCCAAAGCTTGTTCACCGGTATCAGGTTGGGAAATTAACATTTCGTCAACTTTCACGCCGATTTTTTTGGCATAGTCAGGGTCTAGCGCGTGCTCGGCATCAACAAACGCGGCAATGCCACCGAGTTTTTGCACTTCGGCCACGATGTGTTGGGCCAGAGTGGTTTTTCCAGACGCTTCCGGTCCATAAATTTCAATTACGCGTCCGCGCGGTACTCCGCCAACACCGAGAGCGATGTCCAGTGATAAACAACCTGTTGGCACCGCATCAACTTGCATTTTTCTCGCTTCACCCAATTTCATAATTGCACCTTCGCCAAAACGGGATTTGATTTGCTCAATCGCGCTTTCGGCCGCTTTTAATTTTTCCTTTACTTCGTCGCTGATTTGTTTTGCCATATACGAATATAAATGCGATGCCAATATACGAATGCATACTAATTATACGAATCATTGTCGCGACATTAGTATTATTCGAATGCATTTGTATATTTGCATCGCGTAATTAATTTGAATAAGTAAGGATTTTGCCCGCGCCTTTGCCAATGCTTTTGACCACAATATGGCGCGTGACTGTGGAAATTTTGCCGTGTTTTTTGGTTGCGGTGACAGTAATGGTATTGAGCCCGTTTGCCAAATCAATCGTCAAATTGAAATTACCTTTTTCATCAGGCATTATTTCCTGGCCATTGATAGCCAACTGGCATTCTTTTTCAGTCTCGCCCTGCACGGTAATACTTTGCTCGGTGACCGTAATACCCTCGGCCGGATTATACACGGTTAACTTAGGCGGTTCAAGTACTCTTTTGACTTGGAATGATAGGTAACCGGCAAAAAGCAAGATAAAACTCGCGACCAACAAATTTCTAGCAAAAATAGAAATGGAGAACAGGGGAGTATTGCGTAGAAATTTTTTCGGGTGAATCACGCCCACGCCCTTCAAACCGTTTTCTTTGAGAAATTGTTCGGCCATTAGATTTTCATCCAGGTGTAAAAATTTCGCGTATTCGCGGACATAACTTAAGCGATAAACTTTAGCTTTGGGCAAATCGGCGAAACGATTTTTTTCCAGAGCGGACAAATATTTTTCCGGAATTCCAACCGCGCGTCCGGCAGTAGCCATATCAACGCCAAAAACTTCGCGCGCTTGTCTCAATTTTGCGCCGAAACGCGGTTCTGTGTCTGAAAGTTTTTTGGAACTAAAAACAGACATAAGGCGATACAAATATGCGAATGCATGCGAATTATACGAATACGTCAAGCGTACTGCTCCGGCTCATCCGTTTTGGTTATTTCTTCAGGATTTTTTTCGTCCGGATTTTTATCAAGTTCATCACTTTCATCAACTTTATCAACTTCATCATTTTTATCGTCAAACACCGTGCCGCCGGCGTCCATAGTGGTTTCTTCAACCGGCATTTCTTCCTCGGCATCAGCCATAAAATGTTCGGTGAAAACCTCGCGCGGTTTGGCTCCATCCGCCGGTCCTACTATACCAGCTTCCTCTAATTCGTCAAGCAATCGGGCAGCTCGTGCATAGCCTACTTTCATACGGCGTTGAAGGAGTGAGGCAGAAGCCTTGCCCGACTCAATAACTGTGGCTTTAGCCTCGTCAAAAAGCTGATCGCGATCATCGCTCGGACCGCCAAACATATTCATTGTGCCTCCGGCTGAAGATGTTTTGGAAACTATCGTCTCATCATAAACCGGCGGTTCGTCGCCCTTGATGCAATCCACTACGCGTTTCATTTCTTCTTCGGACACAAAAGCGCCCTGGATGCGTTTGGGTTTGGACATGTCAGAAGTGAGGAAAAGCATGTCGCCTCGTCCGAGTAATTTTTCCGCGCCCGGACAATCCAAAATTGTGCGCGAGTCAATGATTGAAGCCACGGAAAAAGCAATGCGCGCCGGAATGTTGGCTTTCATCAGACCGGTGATAACTTCCACGCTCGGACGCTGAGTGGCGACGACCAGATGGATGCCCACGGCGCGCGCCATTTGCGCGATGCGGATGATGCCCGCTTCCACTTCTGAGGCGGCCATGGCCATGAGGTCGGCGAGTTCATCAATCACGAAAACAATGTAAGGAAGTTTGTCTTTGGATTTTTCGTTGTAAGAAAGTATGTCGCGGCAACCGATAGCAGCGAGTGTGTCAAAGCGACGTTCCATTTCATTGATACACCATTTAAGCGCGGCCACGGTTTTGGCCGGGTCAGTGATAACCGGCGTAAGTAAATGCGGGATGCCGTTGTACAAAGTCAGTTCTACGCGCTTGGGGTCTACCATAATAAAGCGCAAAGTCTCCGGAGAATTTTGATAAAGCAAACTTAAAATAATTGTGTTGATACAAACAGTTTTTCCCGAACCGGTCGTACCGGCGATAAGTAAATGTGGCATCTTTGGTAAATCCGCAAACCAAACTTTGCCGGCCACGTCTTTGCCGAGCGCGATAGCGGCGTTATTTTTTCTGGTTTTGTATTCTTGTGATTCCAAAAGTTCGCGCAGTGTCACCATGGCCACTTTTTCATTTGGCACTTCAATGCCAACGAGGGATTTGCCCGGAATAGGCGCTTCAATGCGGATCGGATGCGCGGCCAAAGCCAACGCCAAGTCATTAGAGAGGCCGGTGATACGCGTTAATTTGATGCCTTTGGCCGGTTTGAGGGAATATTGCGTGACGGTCGGGCCGACGCGAATTTCGCCCATCTCGGTCTCAATGCCAAAATTGGCTAGCGTGTCATGAATCATGGCGGCGTTGCTGTTGATGTCGCCCGAAGTCGGCTTGGTTTTGGAACTGTATAAAATTTCCAAAGGCGGCCATTTGTAATTGATGTCCAAAGTGGTGGGTCGAGCAATAGTTTCTTCTTCGGGTTCATCTTTTTCCGTCGGTTTTGTCTCCTTAATAATTTTTTTGGCAAACACGGGTTTGACTTCCGGCTCTTCTTCAATCTCTTCTTCCTCTTCGGGCTCGGGTTGGGATTTTTTGACCGGCTCATAGTCGCCCTCTATGCGCATCTGTAATTTTTCTTCGGTTTTGAACGTGCCAAAGAAGTCAATAATTTTTTTGCCAATCCAACCGAAGGCGAGTAAAACTTTTTTGTTGAGCTCCACCAGTTCGGCGAGGGAAGTGTTAAACAAAAATATTATAGAAATTAAAAGTACGCCGATTAAAATAATCAGCCCGCCCCAAAAGCCCACGTAATTTCCCAATGGCCAGCCGAGAATTAACCCGACTAAACCGCCACCGTATCCTTGCAGGGCTTGGTCAACCATTTCCGTGGCTGGTTGATAAATGTGGACAATGCCATTAAAGGACAAGAAAAACATCACTGCCCCCAAAATGTGTGTGGAGCGGTAATGATATTCCATGTCCTTGATAAGGAGTATGGCGATGACAATAAGTATTACCGGAAAAACATAGCGCACTTGTCCAAAAGTGATGGCGAGTAACGAATCAATGAATTTGCCCGCCACGCCGGCCATTTCAAAAAAACTCAAAGTGGAGAGCCCGGCCACGACAAAAAGTAAAATGGATAAAAGGCCGTGACTAATTTTCGGGCCCAATCCTCCTTCGTCATGCGGCGCGCTTCTTTGTTTGTAAGTTCTGGTCATAATATAAAATTACACCGGTTAGGTTCGGCTGTATTTTACCATTTTATTTGGTAAGCAACAAACCAAGCACTGTGAACAAAAAACACCCGCGCGAGGCGGGTGGCTTTTCTCCAAAAAGCTGCGAGTGCAGCTGCATGATTTAAGGTCCGATCCTATTTTGAGGACGACTCCCAATAACAATTAAAAGAAATTGTTGAAGGGAGGAGAGAGATGTCTCCAAGAATTGAATGGCTTAAGACATCAGCTCCACCGCAGCTTGCTGGAGAAAAATATTTTTCGTTTACTTAACAAACATTTTAATTGTGTATCGTGATTGTGTCAAGGTGTGGACAAGTTAAGTTGGTACGCAACGGATGCGTTATTGACCGGAGCGGAAAATTATGCTATGTTATTTGGAGAGTTCGCACATTCAAAACAAAATGCCGTTTGACGGCATAGAAAAACGAGGGGAAAAATGAGTGAAAAAATGCGCGAGATGGTAGCCTACCATCAATTGGCCGCGAAAAAAGCTGAAGCCGATGAAAAGATCGACCGCGCCGGAGCGTGGCCGAAGCCCGTATTAAACAAATTCATCTCCGTGCTGGGGGTGATATTTTTATTGGCATTGATAGCGTTCGGTATCCATTACATTTTTTCAAATATTATCACTAAGTGGATTTTATTGTCGTTTTCCGTTGTGCTTGGTATCAGTCTTCTGTTTCCTTTTGGTGTATCCTTCGCATCAAGCGTGCAAATCATCAGGGCCAAAGACCTCATTTTCAAGTGGTGGGAAAATGAACACCATACATCGTTTGCCGAGTTGCAAGAGCTGTTTGAACAACTTAGAACGACTGCGCCCGGGTCGGATGAGCGTGTTGGGTTGACATACACCCACATGACTCGTCTTGCCACTCGCAAAGCATTGCACGAAATCGTCGATTCTTTGAGGGAAAATTTCTCGGACAAAATCCCCGATGAAGAGGTCTTTTATCAGAGGGTACAGGAATTGATGCGCCAGTCCGACGATGAAGATGACGCAGAAACGTCTTTGGAAGCGCCTCGCAGCTTGGCTGGCGGGGATTACCCCGCGCCTTTCTCTTCGTGAGCAAGTAGTACCTCAGCGGGCCGCCTGTTATAGGCCGCCCGTTTTTTTGTCCTATATATAGATGTAATAGGGGGTTTGTGTGTATCAACTGTGGATAACTCCTTTTTGAAGTTTTTGTAAACTGTATTTTTTATTCCACATCGGCTATAATGTATTTATGAATGCCATTATCAAAAAACAAAGTCTTGGGCAATTTTTTACTATAAATAATTTTTGGCTGACTGACCATGTTTTGGATTTTATAAAGTCCACCGGCGCGGAAGTCGCGTACGATCCTTTTGCCGGAGGCGGAGATTTATTGGATGTTGCTAAAAAGATTGGCTTTAAAAAAACAAAAGGATTAGATATTGATAGAAGTTTGAATTGGAAAATTAACGATAGTCTTTTGGATATTCCAAGGATTGATAAATCGGTCATTATTACCAACCCTCCATATTTGACGAATTATAGCGCCAAAAGAAAAGGAATATATGAAAATGTAAAAAAATATTTTGAAGTCTGTAAGTTTGATGATATTTATCAATTGGCTATTGAGAAATGTTTATCAAGCGATTTCGGTGTAATGATAATACCGGAAACTTTTATCAATTCGAGTTTTCCGAAACATCGACTCGTCAGTATTACAATTATTGAAGATCAATTATTTAACGACACCGAGAATCCTATTTGCGTGATTTGTTTTGATCGGAGAAATAAGACATACGATGAAATTAACGTTTATAAAAATGATGAATTTCTTGGCAAATTGGGTTATTTTGAAAGGATGCGTCGCATACCGCAAAGAAATTTTTGTATGAAATTCAACGTGCCTACCGGCCAGATTGCGTTACGCGCCGTGGATACAACAAATCCGAAAAAACCGATTTCATTTATGCGGCCCGACGAGATAGACTATGATTTGTCAGATATAAAACAAAGCTCAAGATTGATAACGGTAATAGAGGTTGACGCTCGCGGTGAACTGATTGATAAAATTATTGAATACAGCAACCAAATGTTATATGATTTTAGGAAAAAGACGAAAGATGTGCTTCTTTCGCCGTTCAAGGGAAATAAAAAGAACGGCGAGCGGAGACGCCGGCTGGATTATATGACGGCCAGAGCGTTTTTAGAGGACGCCCATGCATTGGCGTGCCCGAACTCCTGTTTAAATTTATATACTTATGAAAAAAATTGATAACATAAAACTTTTTCAATTTTCATTGAGAAATCCCGAACCGATTATTGATGAATTATATTTGAAACATGGGAATCTGATTATCTCCAAAGATGCCAGCAACCCAACGGACCTAATGAGAAAAAATTCCGAGTTATTGGAAAGCATATCTGCCTATAATTTTGCAAGAAAAAATAAAAATAAGGTGACCGAAAAACAAGCAATAGAAAAGATATTGCAAATTGTTAAATGCAAAAATATTAATTATTCCGAGTTTGTTTCATTTTGGCCGGTAGTTGATATTTCCTATAGTCTCTACAACAAAATGAGCGACAAAGAAAAGTTAAACATAATAAAAAATGTAGTGGGCAAATATATTGAATTGAGGCACGGTATTTACGCATCTTATGGATATTCTCCGACGACGCTACAGGTAGGAAAAGATGCCAAGGCGCACAAGGAAAGCGGCAACTTGGGGATTTACAAGGTATCAAAGATTCTTGATAAAGCGGGATACAAAAAATGCAACGGAGAGTCGTTGGCCGACTTTGTTTCGCGGGGTGATAAGAAGTATGTTGAGGCGGATAAAAAAGGGAAAAAGCTATTTCAAGGTCTGTTGAGTAGTTATAAAATAAAATTTTCTTGGAGTGCAAAGAAAGAACAAAAAATGCCGGATTTCTTGATACGAAACAAAAAAGATATATTTATCATTGAGCACAAACACATGAAAGAAGGCGGTGGCGGTCAAGATAAACAAATCAACGAGGTGATTGCATTCATTAGTTTCAGTGAAACGAATCCAAGAATACACTACATGTCATTTTTGGATGGCTTGTACTTTAATTTATTCGCCGACAGGAAGAGCATGAACAAAGGGAAAATACTTAACCAGCTGGATAACATTGAACAAAATTTACGGCGCAATAAGCAAAACTTTTTTATCAATACTGCCGGGTTTAATAAATTTTTGGGCGAACTAAAATAAATGCAGTTTCTGGTGCGTGGGTGATACCCGCGACGCGATTCTAGATATCCAAACGGCCTGCACTTGAGTGTGTCAGTTTTTTTGTCCTATATATAGATGTATTAGGGGTTTGTGTGCACCAACTGTGGATAACTCAATTATATAGTTTTTCGGGATAATTATCTTTTGGCTAAGATTAGCCTAAAATTGGCAAACACTTGACAAACCGGTCAAATGCCGTTTCTGTTGACAAAATCATTGATTTCAGGTAAAATCAAGCTACTTTGAACTTCGGGTCGTGCGAACACGATCCAACCATAGCCATTTTTGGCTAAGCGTGGCCAATTTTTCCTAAAAATTGAGCTCCGCGCAAGGTAAAACAAAACTCATGTCAACCTTGCTATCAAACTAAATTTTACGATTTTCCAAAAAACCCCGCAAATAGGGTAGTTTTTTGTGTTCGCCTCCAAAACTTTCTTCAACTAAATTTATAAATAATAAATAATTTATAGAAAAAGTTTATGCCTTCATATAAATACCGTGGCATTACCGCTGAACCGCGCCGCTTCTTTACCCCGATCAAAGATGCGATGGCGTTTCCGGATTTGATAGAATTGCAAAAAAATTCTTATGATAATTTTGTAAAGTTCGGCATTAAAGAACTTTTTGAGGAAGTATCGCCGATGACGGATTTTTCCGAACGCGACTTGGAATTATTTTTTGAAGAATATTATTTGGACGAACCGAAATTTGACGAAATGGTTTGCCGGGACCGCAACATGACTTACGAGGCCCCGCTCCGCGTCAACGCCAGATTGTCCAACAAAAAAACCGGACAGACAAAAACGCAAGAAATTTATTTGGGCGATTTGCCGGTCATGACTGAACGAGGCACATTTATCGTGAATGGTATTGAGCGCGTGGTCGTGTCCCAGCTCATCCGTTCGGCTGGTGTATTCTTTACCGGTGAAAATGTTCGCGGCCGTCGTTACTATGGCGCGAAGATTATTCCGAATCGCGGTGCTTGGCTGGAAATTGAAACTGATCAAAATAATGTCCTCTGGGTGAAGATTGACCGCAAACGCAAAGTGGCGGTGACTTCGCTCCTCCGCGCTTTTGGTTATGGTGATGATGATAAATTGCGCGAAGCCTTGAAAGACGTGAATGTGAATCCGCATGTGGATTATGTGGAAGCGACTATTGCCAAGGATTTAGCCAAGAGCACAGATGAAGGTTTGATTGAAGTTTACAAAAAAATTCGTCCGGGTGATTTGGCCACGGCCGACAATGCCAAGAGTTTGATTTACGCCATGTTTTTCAATTTTGACCGCTATGATTTATCTCCGGTCGGCGTTTATAAATTTGATACAAAATTTGACCTCGGACTTTTACCCGAGGATTATCAGAAAAAAGATAACCGTGTTTTTTCGGCGGAAAAATTATTGCTGGTAGTGAAAGAAGTTATTCGTTTGAATTCCACCCAAGAAGACCCGGATGATATTGATCACCTCGGCAACCGCCGTATTCGCGCGGTCGGGGAATTGGTGCAAAATCGTTTCCGCATTGGTTTGGCCCGCATGGAACGCGTGGTCAAAGACCGTATGAGTACTTATGATCCGAATGATTTGACGCCGAACAAATTGATCAACGCGCGTCCGGTCATCTCGGCCATCAAAGAATTTTTCATGAGCTCACAGCTTTCGCAGTTCATGGATCAAATCAACGTGCTCTCTGAATTGGAACACAAGCGCCGTTTGTCCGCGCTCGGTCCGGGCGGTTTGTCCCGCGATCGTGCCGGCTTTGAAGTGCGCGATGTCCATAATACTCATTACGGACGTATTTGTCCGATTGCCACGCCGGAAGGTCCGAACATTGGTTTGGTCAACCACCTTTCCAGTTTTGCCCGCGTCAATGAATTTGGTTTTATTGAAACTCCTTACCGAAAAGTTTTGAAGGAGATTAACAACGACGCCACGCTCACCGAAGGAGAAATTTTGAATGGCTCGGTTGGCGGATTCAAAGATGGCACGCAAATCACCAAAGACGTAGCCAAAAAATTGGAGGCGGATAAAAAATTAAAAACCATTTCGGTTAAACCGCGTCTCACCGGCGAGATTATTTATTTGAATTCTTTCCGCGAAGAAAAAATGGTCACGGCGCCGGCCACGGTCCGCGTTGACGACAAAGGCTACTTCTTGGATGAAATTGTTGCGGCTCGTATTTACGGCAAACCGGGTACGGTTGAATCTGCTTCAATTGATTTTGTGGATGTCTCGTCCACGCAAATTATTTCCGTGGCCACTGCCTGTATTCCTTTCTTGGAACATGACGACGCCACTCGCGCGCTCATGGGTACGAACATGCAACGCCAGGCCGTGCCGTGTATCAAACCAGAACCTCCGCTGGTCGGCACCGGTGTGGAAAAAGCGGCCGCGGACAATTCCGGCTATATCATCAAAGCCCCGGCTGACGGTGAAATCACCGAAGTCAACGGCAGTAAAATTGTCTTGACTGATAAAAAAGGCATGGAACACAAATTTAGTTTGAAAAAATTCTTACGTTCCAATGCCGCCACCTGCGTCAATCAGCATCCGACCGTTAATATCGGACAAAAAATGAAAAAGGGCGATGCTATGTCTGATGGTCCGTGTATCAAAGACGGCGAATTGGCGCTTGGCCAGAATATATTGGTCGCTTACCTTATTTGGGACGGTTTCAACTATGAAGACGCGGTCATTGTATCTGATAGAATCATGAAACGCGACCGCTATACCTCCATCAACATTGAAGACTACACCGTGGATGTGCGCGAAACCAAACTCGGCCCCGAACTCGTCACTTCGGATATACCGAACGTGTCTGAAGAAAAATTAAAAAATCTTGATGCCGAGGGTATTGTCCGCATTGGCGCCGAAGTAAAATCCGGCGATATTTTGGTGGGTAAAATTACGCCCAAGGGCGAGACCGAACTTAGCGCTGAAGAAAAATTATTGCGCGCCATCTTTGGTGAAAAAGCTCGCGATGTGCGCGACTCATCTTTGTATTTGGAACACGGCGAACACGGCAAAGTGATTGACGTGCAGGTTTTCTCGGCCGAGAACGGCGACAAATTGGAACCGGGCGTGATCAAGCAAGTCCGCGTTCGCGTGGCTGATATGCGCAAAGTTCAAGTCGGCGACAAAATGTCCGGCCGTCATGGCAACAAAGGTGTTATCTCCAAAGTCGTGCCGGTGGAAGACATGCCTTTCCTTGAGGACGGCACGCCGGTAGATATTATTTTGTCACCGCTCGGCGTTATCTCTCGTATGAACCTCGGCCAAATTTTGGAAAATCATTTGGGTTTGGCCGCGAATGAATTAAATTATAAAGTGGCGACTCCGGCTTTCAATGGCGTGACCGAAGAAGAAATCAAAAATGAATTGACCCGTGCCGGTTTTCCGGTCACCGGCCAATCAAATCTTTTTGATGGACGCACCGGCGAGCCGTTTGACCACAAAGTCACGGTCGGCTACAACTACATGCTCAAACTCAACCACATGGTTGAAGACAAGATTCACCAACGCTCCATTGGTCCGTATTCTCTCATTACTCAGCAACCGCTCGGCGGCCGCGCGCAATCCGGTGGTCAGCGTTTCGGAGAAATGGAAGTCTGGGCCATTGAGGCCTATGGCGCCGCTCACATCCTGCAAGAAATTTTGACCATCAAGTCTGATGATGTGCCGGGACGCTCTAAAGCCTATGAAGCCATTATCAAAGGCGAGGATATTAAAGTAGTGAATGTGCCGGAATCATTTAATGTCTTGGTCAGAGAATTGAAAGGCTTGGCTTTGGATGTGGAACTTCTGAAACGCGATGAGCAGGGTAATTATAACGTGGCAAAATTGGAACCGGTTGATGAGAATCCAAAAAAAGACGATTTGCCGCCTCCTCCCATGCTCAAGAAAGAAGATTTTGAATAATTCACTTCTCTAACGACTACCAAATATATGTATCGCGACACTCAAAACACTTTGGATTTTGACGCCATCCGCCTCAAAATCGCATCGCCTGAAGTCATTCGCGCCTGGTCGTTCGGAGAAGTCCGAAAACCGGAAACGATCAACTATCGCACGCAAAAACCCGAGAAGGGCGGTTTGTTTGCTGAAGAAATTTTTGGTCCAACCAAAGATTGGGAATGCTACTGCGGAAAGTACAAGAAAATTCGCTACAAAGGCATTACCTGCGACAAATGCGGAGTGGAAGTCACCACCTCATTGGTCCGCCGTGAACGCATGGGCCACATTGAATTGGCCACGCCGGTCGCGCACATCTGGTTCTTACGCTCGGTGCCGAGCAAAGTCGGTTTGGTTTTGGATTTGTCGGCTCAAGCTCTGGAAAAAGTTATTTACTTTGCTTCATTTATTATCACCAAAGTTGACGAAGCCGGTAAAAAGCAAACCTTTGAACTTTTGCGCCAGGAATTCAAGAGCAAGAAAAAACAAATTGAAAACGAATTGACGCAACAAATTAAACAAGCCAATGACAAGAAGCTTGGCGCCAAAGATTTGGAAAAAATTCAAGACGAATCCAATCGCAAAATTAAAGCCTTGGAAGAAGACTTCCAAGCCGCGGATAAAGAATTACGCGAGATCGCTCTGCTCCACATTATTTCGGAAAATAAATATCAGGAATTATCTTTACGCTACGGACATTTGTTTGAGGCGTCCATTGGCGCCGAAGGCGTGCACGAACTTTTGTGCCGGGTGAATTTGGAAGAAACGATAAAACATTTGACCGAAGAGCAACAAACCACGAAAGGCGCGAAATTAGAACGCATCATCCGCCGGCGCAAACTTTTGAAAAGTTTGTTCATGAATAAAATCCGACCGGAATGGATGATTATGAAATGCGTGCCGGTCATCCCGCCGGATTTACGCCCGATGGTCGCTTTGGATGGCGGACGTTTTGCCACCTCTGATTTGAATGATTTGTACCGCCGTGTGATTAATCGCAACAATCGTTTGATGCGTTTGATTGAACTCAACGCGCCGGAAGTAATTTGCCGAAATGAAAAACGCATGTTGCAAGAAGCGGTTGACGCTTTGATCGACAACAACGCGCGCCATGCCAAGACTGTCACCGCCTCTACCGGCCAGAAACGCCAGCTTCGTTCGCTCGCCGATATTTTGAAAGGCAAGCAGGGACGTTTCCGCCAGAACTTGCTCGGCAAACGCGTGGACTATTCCGGCCGTTCGGTAATCGTGGTCGGCCCGAATTTGAATATTGATGAATGCGGTTTACCCAAGCGCATGGCTTTGGAATTATTCAAACCGTTTATCATGGCCGAGATTATCAAACGCGAATTGGCGCACAATGTGCGCAGTGCCGGACGGTTTATTGAATCCGAACGCGATGAGGTCTGGGATATCTTGGAAGAATTAACCAAGACTACTCGCGTCATGCTTAACCGCGCTCCGACCTTGCATCGTCTCGGTATCCAGGCTTTTCACCCGCGTTTGATTGAAGGCAACGCCATTCAATTGCATCCGTTGGTTTGTACCGCGTTCAACGCTGACTTTGACGGCGATCAGATGGCCGTGCACCTGCCATTATCCAAAGAAGCGCGTTGGGAAGCGGACAATTTGTTGGCCGCCGAGAAAAATATTTTGAAACCGGCTACCGGCCAACCGGTCATTACCCCGTCTCAAGACATCGTCCTCGGTTGTTTCTATTTGACTCGCATGGATGTGGAAGACAAACCGGTCAAAGCTTTCTCCAATGAAAAAGACGCGATGTTTGCTTACAAGAGCCGTGTCATCACTCTGGGCCAAAAAATTAAAGTACGTTTCACGGACATGACCAAATTCCCGAAAGATCAAAGCACGATCGTGGAAACTTCCATTGGCCGGATGATTTTCAATTCCGTTCTGCCGGACAAAATGCAATATTACAATGAAGGCATCGGTAAAAAGAAATTAAGCAAAATTATTTCTTTGCATTTGGAATTTTATGGTCAGGAAAAGACCGCCCAGTTTTTGGATGATTTGAAAAATTTGGGTTTCCGTTATGCCACTAAATCCGGCTATTCGCTCGGCATGGCCGACTTCCCGAAGATTGTCGCCAAGGACGCGATTATCAAAGACGCAGACGGCTTGATCCGTTTGGTGGAAGAGCAATATCAAGAAGGTTTGCTCACTCAAGCCGAGCGCCATCAAAAAATTATTGAAGTCTGGACCGAGACCAAAGACAAAGTCGCGGCCGGCAACCAAGAAGCCGTGGATAAAAACGGTCCGGTTTACGCTATGATTGATTCGGGCGCCCGCGGTACTTGGGGTCAACTCGGACAGGTAATCGGTATGAAAGGTTTGGTTGCTTCTCCGTCCGGAGATATTATGGAATTGCCGGTCAAAGGCAACTTCAAAGAAGGTTTTAACTCTTTGGAATACTTTATCTCCTCGCATGGTACTCGCAAAGGTTTGTCTGATACCGCTCTGCGTACTTCCGGCGCCGGCTATCTCACTCGCCGTCTCGTGGATGTCTCGCAGGATGTGGTAGTCTTGGATAATGATTGCGGTGATACCATCGGCGAAGTCTTTACCGCTGCTCAATCCCAAGAAATGGGCGAGAAATTAGCTGACCGCGTGTGGGGGCGTTATACCCTGGCGGATGTAAAGGTGGGCAATAAAGTTCTGGTTAAAGAGGGTGAAATTATTGACGAGAAAGCCGCCCGCGCGATTGAAGAAGCCAAGATTGAGTCCGTGCATGTGCGTTCGGTGTTGCAATGTAAATTGCCCAAGGGCGTCTGCCAGAAATGTTATGGCTTTGACTTGTCTTACAACAAGCCGGCGGAAATGGGCACGGCTGTCGGCGTCATCGCCGCTCAGTCCATTGGTGAACCTGGTACCCAGCTCACGCTCCGCACTTTCCATACCGGTGGTGTGGCCGGCTCGGATATCACCCAAGGTTTGCCTCGCGTGGAAGAATTGTTTGAATGCCGTAATCCGAAACACCAGGCTTTCCTCGCCGATGTGGATGGTAAGATTGAAATTGAAGACGCGGATGGTAAAATTATTACTTCGCCGACCGGCAAGAAAATTTTTGAAGGACGCCGTGGACAAAAAATTATTAAAATCCATTTTGAAGGAATGGATGAAACCAAAATTAAATTTGCGGCCGAGGACGAGCTGATGGTTAAAGACGGTGAAATGGTGGAAGCGGAAACTATTTTGCTCGTGCGCGGTTCATCCGGCGATGAAGTCAAGGCCAAGTATTCCAGCCAAGTGAAAGTCGGCAAGAATACCATGACTTTGAATTACACGGGTCCGAAAGTCCGCGAGTACATCATACCGCTGGGTTATAAGTTGTATGTCAAGGATAGCGATATGGTGGAAAAGGGTTCTCGTTTGACTGATGGTTCTGTGAATTTGCACGAACTCTTTGACCTCAAAGGACGCGCCGCGGTGCAACGCTATGTGCTGGAAGAAGTGCAAAACATTTATTCTTCGCAAGGCCAGAAAGTGAACGATAAGCACATGGAGCTCGTCATCCGCCAGATGTTCAGCCGTGTGTATGTGGAAGATGCCGGCGATACGGATTTACTCCCGGGCGAAGTGGTGGAAAAAGCCCAATTGGAATTTTCCAACCGCATGGCGCGCAAAGACGGAGTCAAAGAAGCGACTGCCCGCGAATTACTCCTCGGCGTGTCCCGTGTTTCACTTTCTACCCAGAGTTTCCTCTCGGCCGCTTCGTTCCAAGAGACGGCTCGCGTGCTTATCAACACGGCTATCACCGGCAAGATTGACTATTTGGAAGGTTTGAAAGAAAACGTCATCATCGGCCGTTTGATTCCGTCAGGTACCGGTTTCCGAGGATAAAAAGATTATAAAACAAAAAACCTCCCGGCTTCACTACGTTATGCCGGGCAAGCTTGATTATCTTAAAATGCTCGAAAGATAACATAGCTTGCCGGGCGTAGTGAAACGAAGCCCGGGAGGTTTTTTTGTTTGCCTTGAAAATCCTACAAATATAGTATAAGATGAAATCAATACGCGTCATATCATTTTCATCAGTTTTATCATTTCCATCATTTTTATCATTATGTCCGGTCACAGTAAATGGCACCCCGCACAATAACTCGCTGCGCTCGTTCTATGCGGGGCGGGCAATATCCATAATATATAATAAAATAAATATGTCGGGACACAGTAAATGGCACAACATACAAGGGAGAAAAGGCAAACAGGACGCTTTGCGCAGTAATGCTTTTACGAAATTGGCGAAAATTATCGCGGTCGCGGCCGGCAAGGGCGGCGGTGATCCGATGATGAATTTTTCTTTGCGTCTGGCGATTGATAAAGCCAAAGCCGCGGGCATGCCCAAAGACAACATTGAACGCTCTATCAAAAAAGGCACGGGCGAAGGCGGTGACGGCAATAAAATGGAAGAAATTATTTATGAGGGTTATGGCCCGTCCGGCACGGCTGTGATTATCAAAACCGTCACGGAAAATAAAAACAGAACCGTCCAAGAATTAAAACATATTTTGTCCGACAACGGCGGTACGCTGGGCAACGCCGGCTCGGTCATGTGGATGTTTAATCAATATGGATTTGCCGTAATAAGCAATGAACAGCTGACGAATAGAGATGAATTTGAACTCATGATGATGGATGCGGGTGCCGAGGATATTCAAAATGGCGACGATGGTTTGATTGAAATTAAATCAAAGGTGGAGAACTTAAAAAAAGTTTTGGATAAATTAAAAGAACTAGGGATTGAGCCGAAGGATTCCGGTTTGATTTGGGAGGCCAAAGATAAAATTACGGCCAGTCCGGAATTGAGTCATAAATTGGAAAATTTATTTGGTGAGTTTGAAGACAATGATGACATTGAAGATTGGTATACCAACGCGGAATAAATTTTCTCCGCTTGCTAATACTTAAAATCGTGGCATATCTTGATTATGAATAATGAAATAATTCTCGGAATTGACCCGGGCTTCGGTCGGGTGGGCTGGGGCGTGATTGCAAAAAGCGCCAAATGTGATTGGCGACCGATCGCTTGCGGGTGCATTGAGACGCCGGTAAAAGGCGAGTTTGTGAAACGCCTGGCCGAGATTGATTCCGAGCTGGCGCGCATTATCAAAAAATACAAACCCACACGCATGGCGGTGGAGGATTTATTTTTCTTCCGCAATGTGACTACCGCGATTAAGGTCGGGCAGGCGAGGGGAGTGATACTTCTCTCGGCCGTTAAAAATAATATTCCGGTGGACGAATTTACTCCTTTACAAATTAAACAAGCCATCACCGGTTATGGCCGAGCCGAAAAGGGTCAGATGCAAAAAGTGGTGGCGACAATTTTGCGCTTGCCGAAAAAAATTAAATCCGATGACGCGGCTGACGCGCTCGCGGTCGCGCTCTGCGCCGGACAAAGTTTGTGGAAAAAACGGATAAAGAAATGAAAAATACTCCGCTTGCGCGGAGTATTTTTTATTTGAGATTTAGTAATTCTCGCACCAAAGTTCAAAGTAAGCTTGCGGGTGGAGACACGACGGACACACATCCGGCGCTTTATCGCCTTCGTGTAAATATCCGCAGTTCCGGCATTTCCAAATCATCTTGCCGTCTTTCACAAATACTTTACCCGCTTCTAAGCTCTCGTATAATTTTCGGTAACGATTTTCGTGCGCCTGTTCCACTTTGGCAATGGCGCGATAGGCTAAGGCAATTTCCGCGAAACCTTCTTCTTCGGCGACTTGAGCAAACTCCGGATATAATTTTGTCCATTCTTCATTTTCGCCATCAGCCGAGGCTTTGAGATTGTTCAAAGTATCGCCGATTTTTCCCGCCGGATATCCGGCCGTAATTTCCACGGCTCCGCCTTCCAAAAATTTAAAAAATCTTTTGGCGTGTTCTTTTTCATTAAGCGCGGTTTCGGCAAACATGGCGCTGATTTGTTCCAAGCCTTCTTTTTTGGCCACGCTGGCGAAAAAATCATAGCGCGTGCGGGCTTGGCACTCCCCGGCAAATGATTTGAGCAAATTTTGCTCGGTTTTGGTCCCCTTGAGTGTTGGCATATTTTTAAGTTAATGTTTAATGTTAATTAAGTGTATCGGATATTTTATCAGTTGGCAATTTTATTTATTACTTACTGTTTTTTAACAGCTTTGACGATTAACGTAATTATGGTCATCAGCCATCCGATCGGATAGGGAATCATAAGCGCGGCCCACCCCCAAGACAGAGTAGATTCTCCGCCAAAACCGCCGAGAGACGACATATAAAACATAAGAGCCACGCCCATTATAATCAATACAAAAGACGCGAAAAATATTTTCCAGTATCGGTCGCGCGCTAAATATGTCGCGAGCGCGATGAGCGCACTACCGGCTACAATTATCACCGAACCCTCCAAGGGGTCAATGGCGCCAATTAAAAGGGCGATAACACCGACGATGAAAATAACGCGAGTCCAGTTTATTTTTTTCATATGGTTTGAATTAAACTAATTTTACAATAACGTACGCGTGTATGCGATGTTTTCCGTAGCGAAGCGAAGGCGAATTTTGGATATCGCGTGTTATCTGATGTTAAATTTCCGGACCCTTGTTTAAATCACTAATTGCTTTTTCATACATAGGCTGAGCAATTTGTTTCGCTTTTTCGGATGTTATTCTATTATACATCCAATCAAATTTCAGTCTAACTTTTTCCTTGCCAATTTCCAATGATTTTTTATCGAGAAAAAATGGAACGTTGGTTTCAAAGAAGCTAACGCTATCAGCATCTTTTAGTAGGTTTTGATCATCATCACCGCCTTCTTCATGTCGAGAAACCAACTTTTTAACTCTTTCAACAAAGCCGTCATCCACGTTTTTATGTTTTAGAAATTCAGCAATAATTTCAGCGCCACGCTCTTCATGCAGACGATAAAATTCTATACTTGTAAAACCCGCTGAAGTCTTTTTTTCTAAAACATCTTTTTGTCGAAAAGCCCTTTCGATATCGTGAGCAATCGCCGCTACGAGCAACGCCTCATCGGCATTAGGCGACAGAATTTTTAACCAATGCACTGTTTTGACAAAATGTTTTATCTGCGAAGGTTTTTCGGCTTTATTGAAAGAGTCAAAAACAAATTGCTTAGCCTCGTTGTAAATGCGTAAATCCATAATTTTATTATAGTCCAGAAATTTAATTTCAGATAACGTATGCCGATATGCGATGTTTCGCACATTCCATATTATTTAGATGTGTGCGAAATATGGGTGAGAGAAAAAAATATCCGCTGAAAATATTTATACTTTTTTCTTGAACCGCATATCGGCTAAATTATTTACTAGCCCCACATTCATTGAGTGAGTGTCCCGCGTCAGTCCTGTTCGGAGGCTGACGCGGGATCATTTTTGCACCTCCTTGTAGTTTCCGGGCAGCATGTAGCCACGCCGGGTGATGTAGTTTGTGATGTAGCTGGTCGTGTAGCTGATGACCGTCGGAGCCACACAACTTGCCAGAACCTCTGGAGTGTTGTTCCAAAGGTGAACTGCCAAGCTCATCACAAACGTCATGGTTGCAGGCACCAAGCTTCCGAAGAAGTACGAGACTGGCGCGGACCGAATGGGCGAAAAGTGTTGAACCACTCTTGCCGTGACTCCGGTTGACAGGAAGCTTGAGGCCGCCTGTGCAAGTCCTGCCATCAGGTACTGCTCGGGGCTGTGTGCCATGTTCACCATCATTGCGACCAGACCATTAAAGGCGGCCGAAAGGACAGCGAACTTCACATTGAACATGTTGTGATAGATTTCTACCACTTTTCGCCACCATTTCATTGTTACCTCCCTTCAATGCTGGTGGGGCTAGTAAATAATTTATTTCGTACAACGTTCGCGTGTATGCGATGTCGCCTTAGCGATATGGGCGGAGGTTCGCCGATAGGGGAACCGTAGCCGCATACACGCTGTTATATGATGTACATGTTTTCCGTTATTTCGTCAATTCAAATGGCTCTTAAAAAGAATCCGATTTCGTTTTTTGTCGCTTTTGGGCGCAGGGCAGAGGGGAACAAAAGGGGTGAATGCCCGGCGGCCAAAAACATTAATTTTTGTCTCCAGTGTACTATAATTTTGGCTTGAATTAGCCAAAATGTTAATAATTATCCACAGTACATTGACTAAACCGGCTATTCATGTTATAATGTATTTAGAAGATAAGTCCTTAGGGTAAAGCTTTGTGGAGGGCGTTCTCTTTCAGGAACATCTCGTTGAAGCAAAGACATTCCCAAAAGGCTCTTACGGAAATCCGCTTTTATAGCGGGTTTTTGATTTGTATCAACCGAAATCCAAGTTTCTTGAATATGTGTTCCGAATCTTGCTGATATTCTTTGTAAAATGTGTTGGACACAAAGTCTGCAAGTTCAATCAGAATGTCTGCGTAGGATGGCGTAAGTTTTAACACACAGCGTGTTGAAGGGAATTTATCAGAAAGAAATCCCTCGATAGTTTTTTGGAAAATGATTTCCCCAAGTATCCCGCCTTTATGCTTTCTCGCGTCCATAACTATGCGTGCTTGCTTGTATTCACCAAGAGATAAATCAGTGAATAGTTTTTTAAGAAGAGAAGTGTACACGGTATCAAATCTTATGCCATTTGTATCAAAGTAGTCATGAGATATTTCTTGCGTCAGTTGGAATATCGAAAGAATATTTACATCGTGACGTCCAAGCATTTTTATACTTTTTCCACGGAGATCCTCAAAGCGTGAATCAGTCGCGTGAATACGTCGTTTCATTTTTAAATAATCCTTTCGAACGATTTTCCAGCGTTTGCGGAGTACTTTATCATCAAGGACAGCAAACCCGTTGATGCTTATAAACATTTTCCCTTTATTTTTTTGGAGATTGTATGATTCGTCAAGATAGATATTCATAGTATGGTAAGTTTGCTATACAGCATCATTATTTTTAGTTTCGGTTTCCACAATATATTTTAATGCAAACTTATTAAGTTCCTCGACGGCGCTTTTAAGTTCGCCCAATGCAATTGCTTGTGATGTTCTTATGTCCGTTGTTGGTATTGATATGATAATACCACCATTAAGAGTGAGAGCTACTCCAGTAGGATTTTCATTTTTTGTGTCAGCTTGCGGTTTGTTTTTGTTGTTACTTTTATCTGCCAATTTTTTTGTTGATGTAACACGGATTTTTCTTTCTTGTATTTTTATGGATTGTTCTCTGAGTCCAGCTTGTTCGCACAACCAAACAAATGCTTTTGATGCTGGTCCCGCGATTCTTTTTGATATAGCATATTGAATCATGAAATCATTTATTAAATTATCTTCATTTCCTTCATCGTATGGATTCCCATTAGCGAATGATTCAAATAATTTAGAGTATGCAGATTTTATTACTTCCTCCATGCCTTTTTTGCCCTGTTCTCCTACTAATTGAAATTTACGAAATAAATCGGTGGTATTATTGTTGTCATCTACTAGACCCAGGAAGCGCAATGAGTTTATTGCAACGTATGCATCTGCCTGACTGAATCCTTGAGTGATAAAATGAGTAGGATTAACCTGGGTCATGTTTCTTGATTTCACGATTTCAACTAATTTGGCAAGTTTTGCCATGCTCAAATATGGTGGAGTTATTTGTTTATTTTCTTGATTCATAAGAAAAATTAATTAATTTAGTGTGAAGTACTACTTGTGTAGGAATAATGATATTATAAATGATTTTTTTGATTATGTCAAGTAGTTATAAAAATGGCTAAAATTAGCCATTTTTATACTATTAACAAAAAGTTATCAACAAGGGCTTCAATTAATCCAATAATCAAATTTACTAATATGTATATTTGAGTATGAATTGAAAATTAGCGGAATTAATAATTTTATAAAATATATCAATCGTTCATTATGTCCGTAAAATTAACATGGAATTCTTTTTCTAAAAAATTAATTGTTTTTACCTGGTTTTCAAGTGATGCCTTAATTAATTGTGTTGTAAATAGTCCCGAATTATTTTTCCACTTCGCTTCATTTGTCGGCACGCTTTTAATCCAATCGATTTTGACCAAAAATTCTGTATTCTCATTATCTGAATTTTTAAAGAGATCGGTGCTGTCTAAAGTTTGGGTTTTTAGCGATTTTCCGTCAAATTTAAAATCCAGTACCCGCTTGGCTTTTTCGACTACCCTACCAATTCCGACATATCCCTTTCGTTTTAAGTATGCCACGACAATATCACCGATATTCAATGTTTTTAGTGGTTCGCTCCACTTTGTGCCTTGCCCAGCCGCCAAGAAGCCAAAATTTTGGCAATCTCTCCATGCCCGAGTTTCGCCTTCGCCAACATTTACATAAAAAATTCCGTTTGCAAAATCAAAACTATTCAGATTAAGGTGGTAACTATTATGTGGCCTGAATTTATCTGAAAAATGACCCGATGAAATATTTGATAAATTTTTTCCAAGTTTCCAAATTAAAGTTTTTTCGATTAAAAATGCATCACTTTCTGATAATCCTTTTGCAACCACTTTAATTATAGGTTCAAGCCCCTCTTTTTGAATGGCTTTTATAATTTTAGTTTTTTCTGTGTCTTTTTCATCATATAGGTGCGCTACTTTTCTGTTGCCCTTGCCTTTTCCATAGTAAAATTCCTCGTAATTCCGAGGATCAATGTAGACGTAAACGTAGTAGTTGTCAGCCATAATATTTTTTATTAAATAATTCGGTTTTCGTAGCGTAGCGAAGAAAACACTATATTTCCCCTCGCTCAATCACCAAAAAACGAAATCGGATTCTTTTTAAGAGCGGGGCGGCAGCCCCAACGGAAAACATGTATGTCATATAACGTTACGAGTATCCGAAGTTTTTCTGAAGCGAAGCGAAAGAAAAATTTGGGTGGAGGCTTTCGGGGAAAGCCGTAACCGGATACTCGTTGTTAGCTGATGTATTCCTTTTCTTTTTTCCGACAGCAGTCGGAATTGTTTTAAAAAATTTTAAAATTTCTTTTTCCGTTTTGGATTTTGGGCAGAGGGGTCAGGGGTGAATGCCCAAAATTCAAAACTCCTTATTTCTTTCTTCTCAAACAAACAGTCAAAAAGGAAGGGGTTTAAGGGGAGGGAATTTTTGTCTGTTTGTTTTATTTACTTTTGCCACTTCTTAATTATTGGATCAAACGCGACATCTTTCCATTCTTTCTTCCACTCTTCAAGATATTTAATATCATTTGATGATGGTGAATTTGTGCATGGGTCAATTTTTACAAGTGATGGCATAACTACAGAATCGCCAATTAATAGAGCCTCCCCAGCTTGGAGTATTGGTAAAGATTCTGTTAGTGGTCCAAGAGTATCTGGTAAAAGACGACGAACATAATTTTGATCTTCTGGGTTGGTTAGTCTCATCGCTATGAAATTGCTACACTGTGAAAATATAGTTTCAGATACTTCAGATGGCCTCTGGCTTACAATTATAGACGTTATTCCATATTTTCTACCTTCTTTTGCAATTCTCTCTATTGCAAACCTCGATGCGTTGAATTTTGCCAAGTGATTTTTTGGAACATATTTATGCGCCTCTTCGTATACCACCAATAATGGAGTTTCGTTAATTGATGAAGTATTTGTTTTTTTATAAAAATAAGCATAATCAAACAAAATTCTTGAAATAAGGGATACTGTAATGCTTAATACTTCAAAGGGGACACCACTTAAATCAATTATTGTGACATTGGATTCTTTGCCAGTTTTGTAAGAAATAAATTGACGAAGAATTTCTTCAAATTTTAAACTTTCTACAGCAGGATCAAATAAAAATTTTAGCCTTGCGTCAGAATATTTATTTTTTAATCTAGAGATAAATTTATCCAAACTTCCATCCGCAAAACTACCTTTTGAAAAGTTTTGCGCTTTCGGTTCTTCAAATTCTAATATTTTTTCAAAATAACATTTATATTTTTCACTATCCCCACTAAAAGTTTTAGAGGCCCCCTTTATAGAAATTTCGTCTTGATTTTTATAATTTTTTGTCTCTTTGCTTAAGTTAACTAGACAGTTTAAAATTTCATTTATTTTGAATACAACTGGACTACCGTACTCGATTTTTTGGCCAGGGTTATTTAATTTTTTATTCTCGGTGACGAGCCTATTTAGGATTGAGCTTTGATTATAATTATTAAAATCACCTGATTCTAAAAACAATTCTTCGAGTTCGTCCGAGTTCATAAGCCAATATGGGAGCACTAATTGGTCGACGTTAATGTATGAGGCTGAAGAAAACGCAGTTTTATATTCATCGTGAATGTCGAAAATAATTATATGAGAATTATTTAAACCATTATAACCAATATTTTTTTCTTTTATAGCCTCTTGAATTATTTTTGCCAAAGCATGTGATTTACCGGATCCTGTAGACCCAACTATGGCGATGTGTTTATTGAAAAATTTATTTCCATCAACAGGAACAGTTATCGAGGTGTCTTGAGCTAATTTTGAGAAACAAAATCGATCTTTATCTTTGATGTCGTCATATATTTTTTGTATGTCTTCTTTTTTAGCTGGTTCGACTGTTTTTGGAGGAATTGCAATATTATTGCCACCTCGAATAAATTCGCCACTCGAATTGATAAATCCGAGAGGCACAGCCTCGACTATATAGGACTTATCTCTTTTTCCTTCCTTATCTGGATCAGACATCACGATAGAGAAATTTTCTATTATTGCAACAATAAAACAGTCGTTGTTGTCAAAAATTTTGAGATATGAGCCGACCGCCAAGAGTTCCCCAGCTATTTTAAACGATTCAATATCGCTTACTGCTATTCTAACCTTGTTTGGAAAGACAGAGATAACTTCAGCTGAAATTTTTACTTCCGGCATAAATTTATTGAATTATTTTAGTAATATTTTTTGTGCGACCAATATAAAACTCTTTGAATTCTTTAACTTTTGTTCGCCATTCTCCATCGCCAGATGTTAAAAATACAAAAGTCTCATCGGGTCGTTTCTTTTTGAAAAAGAGAGGTAATTGTTCAAGTGACAAAAGCTTAAATGTTATACCACAATTGTTATTATGTGTGTCTGCAATAAGATCAGTCATTCTAAATTTATCCCTATCAAAATGTGTGCCGTCAGAAAATATCAACCCCTTGTCCCAAAGTTTTTGTTTGAGATTAGCAATCCTTTCGTTGTCTATCCCAAATAAACAAACATAAGGAGCTGGGGATGTATCCTTTTTGAAGTATCGATTTTTTATATTTGTTATGATTTGAATGGCATCTCCATCCCTTGTTGAATTATCCATCTCAACAACAAAAAGTCTTTCTTTGCTCGGAGTATTTACTTTTTTGAAAGTGAAATACTCTTTTTTTACATACTTCAAATATCGTTCCATCTTTAGATATTTACAATAAGCTATATCAAATATTATTTTTTCGTTGCTGTTAGCGACTTCTTTTAGTTTTTTATAATTTATTGTTCTTTGTTTTGGATTCTTTTTAATGGCTATACCAAATAAATTTGCTTTAAATATTGCATGATATGTTGTTGCCTCTTCCTCTGTCTTTAAACTAAAACAGGTTTTTATAAGTTTTATAAGATCACTAAACTGCTTCTCAAAATTACTTGAAAATTCCAAAGTGAAATTTCCCACAAAAGCTTGTTTATCACTTTGCGTGTAAGCACTACTATCTGAACCTAATATTTCATCAAGCTTGGTATCGGTTAAAGCGATTGTCTGTGACGATTTGTCTTTAAAATAACAATATAGTTTGAATTTTTTATTTTTATCATCCAGAAAACATTTTAATAATTGCAACACTGCTGGTTTGATTTTTGAATCGGCGTAATTTTGAGTTTCTTTGTATTTAACTTGAATATAGTAATCGCTTAGCCCAATGTCTTGAATTTGTTCAAGTTCGACATCCTGCGTTTGGTTCTTAAGGATTTCTAAAAGAGACTTATCAAATTGATAGGTAAAACCCTTAATTGCATAGTAACCGCCATTTTGTTCTCTTGTGCTGGTCATGAATTTATTTTTTTATTCGCTCTTCAGCAATCTTAAAATATTGCTTTTCTTTTTCAATCCCAATCCACTTGCGACCATATTTTTTAGCCACAACGGCAGTTGTCCCGCTTCCTAAAAATGGATCTAAAACAGTATCGCCTTCATTGGAACTGGCTAAAATGATTCTTTTTAACATTTCTTCTGGTTTTTGAGTTGGATGTAACGCTTTGCCGTCTTTTCCGCGTATTCTTTCCTTGCCTTGAACTAAGGGTAATTCCCAAAAATCACGCATTTGTTTTTCGGTTCCGTCTTTTTGTTTTTCAGGGTTTATTTCTTTAAGATCTTTATAATTAAAAGTCCATCCACTACCTTTAACAGCCCAAATTACAAATTCTGTTGCGTGAGTAAACACCCTCCTTGTCATATTCGGCATGGCGTTTGTTTTGTACCAAGTAATAATATTATTTATCTTGAAATCTAATTGTTTCAAAACAATCATTACCTCACCGATATTGTGGTAACTACATGCAATATAAATTGATCCTGTGTCTTTTAAAATTTTATGGCAAGCCCCGATCCATTTTCTGGTAAATTGTAGATATTCAGGGGCAGTCATTTTGTCCCAATGCTCATTCACCATATACCAATCTCCACCAGTTTTGCTGCCCTGCCATTTTAGACCATTGCCAGATAAATTGTACGGAGGGTCGGCAAAGACAAGATCAATAGAACTCTTATCAATCTTCGTGTTAAGTATGTTTATGCAATCGTCGTTGTAGATAATATTTTTTTTCATACCCATATTTAAAAATTTAGGCTTTCTTGCCATGACGAAATGGCGGTGGGAATATTTCTAAGCCAACCATCGGAATCGCTAAAAGAATTTGATGAATTAATTATTTCATCGTATAGGCGAGCAATTTCGCTGTGCTTTAAAAATTTATTCTCGGTTTTTATTTGTACGAGTATTTTTAAAAGAGACACGAAATTGTTTATTGATAAAGGGATTATTCTTTGTTTGTTGCCCTCGTATTCGTATTTTATGGCTGTCCAAAAGGTGTTTATAGTATCTCTGTGCATTTGGGGAGCAATAAACAAGCAATATGTAGTTTTATCGCTATGTTTATTCTCAAAATCTCTTAAATGTCTCATCACTGGTTGCCCCTCGTTGTACCATTGATCTCTTCCCGTTAGCATTGTTACCTCACAGATAGCATTAAAACCTTGATAAAAACACTCTATATCTGGCGTGTTTGCCGGTGCCGTAAATGTTGGCTCGTTATCATCACCAACTGGATAGTTTGGTTGTATTTTTAATGCATCGTTTAGGGCATTCAGACCTAGCGATGACAACTTTTCAAGCAGTATTGGCCGATCTTCAGATTCAAAAATATTTTCAAGTTCTTGAATGTAGGATTTAATTTGTTCCGTATCTTGTGATTTTTGGTGATTTTGTTTGTCCTGCAGCTCTCTTCGGTAGTTTCGCAGTTCATTGATAAATTTTTTTAATCCATCTCCATCCAATTTTTGATAATCCAAAAATACTTTTGGTGTTACCCTTGTTTCTCGTTCAAACAACTTTATTTCTTCAAGTAATTTTATGGCAATTTCAGTAAGCTTTTCTTTAGTTTCCCACGGTAGTTTTGGCTCCGAGATGTCAGAAATATAGTCTAAGTATTTTTCTTTTGTCTCAAAGGTCTTCGACTTAGCATTATCAAAATCCAACAAAGCATTGATTTCAACTGATCTTCTCGGCTCCAGATCAATATAAAAACCACCACCCCGTATATAAATATAGCGAGTTAGGCGGAAGTATCTGATAGCGTTATCTCCGTAGTCTTTGAGATTTTTTAAGAGTTTTTGAATTTCTGTAGTATTTGATTTTCCAAGAAATTCCCGTGCGAAAGTTTTTTTATATTTGTCGCGGATTGTTTTTTGTTCTTGCTTCGTTTTGTCTTTAAGTTTTTTCCGTAGGGCAATAATTTTTTCAGAATAAAGCTCTATATCTTCATAATCAACAAGGGTTGGACAAAATAAGGAAAATTCTTCCTTGCTTATTCCTTTTTCTTTTTCTCCTGATTTTCTAGATTTTTCATTTACTTCCCGAATAAGATGAAGCACGCCGACAAATGGTTCTATATTGTATCCATCTTCAAGTTTATAGTCATCGCTATCAGGATTTGGGATTTGCCACTTAATAAAACTTCTAAAAAATATTTCACCAAGATCAAAATCGTCTTTTAAAAATAGTTTTCCTAAGCTGGTTATACAGATTTTTTCGTCTTTAATAACAGCGAGTCCGAATTTTTTAAGAGGATTTATTGATTGCCGCCCTCTCGTTGAAGGATCTTCGTAGTTTTTAGCATTAAAAATCGTTTCGGCTTGTTCAAAGGTAATTGTTTTTGTTTGATCGTCAATTAAATCAATTTGTTTTTGAGATAATCCATTGTAAAATTGATTGCTTCCATAGCCGTAAACCCTCTCTTTTATCAAAAGAATTTGATATTTTTTCTGACTTTCTAAATCCCACTTGCAATTTTCAAGTTGTCTTAAAACAATTAAAAAATCTCTCAATCTTTCGGGATTTCTTAGTGTTGTAGTAATTGACCAAGGTTTTTTCATAGTTATTTTGTTATATTACAATAAAAAATTCTTTCGACGTTTCCGTCGCCGTTGCTTTTTCCAGCAGTGAAGGCCTTGTAATCTCTTTCAAAAATTTCTACTTCACCTTTATTTTTTAATATCCGTAAAATATCATTATCGTTTATTCTGGCATTTGAACGTCCATCCTTTGAATCCCTAGTGTTATTATAAGACAATAATATATGTTTACAATTAGCATTTTTAATCAAGTCCTCAAATGCTTGTGTAGCATTTTTAAGACAATAGGAACTTTTTATGTGAGAGCGGTCCATTTTTTTTGCCATTCCTTCAACATTAGGTTTTTTCCATTCAGCTAAATTTTCCAGTAAATGATAGGCATCTGAATATTGGCGCGAGTTATAGGGCGGATCTATGTACAAAACGTCGCAAGCAATTTTTCTAATCAAGATGTTTGCGTCTTCTTTGTAAATTTCGTTATTTCCATTATTTAAGTAGTCAATATCGGGAGCCAAAAGTTTTAATGGCTGTAGCATATCTAAATCTTTACGAAAAGCGTCATAATGTCCGACTGTATTTGCAACCTTATCAACTGCATAAATTAAGGAACAAATGAGAATTTTTTTTTCTTCTTCCGTTTCGGCCATTTTTTCTATTTCTTCACGGATTGCTCCAATCTTTCTAGCATTTTCTAGCGAAAAATAGGTATTACCAAAGTATTTTGAAAAATAATTATCTCGATCAGTTTTTAAACTATTGAGAATATCAATTTTATCTGCAATTTTCTGAATAGGTGAATTTGTACCAAGGAACGCTTTTAGGCAAACATAATTTGTAAAAAGGAAGTCATTCGAAATAATTTTTATTTCTGGCTTATTAAATCTTTCTCCGACAACACCTGTACCCGCAAAAATATCACAAAATGATTTTATTCCGTTGCATTTTTCAGCAACAATATCTTCAATAAATCCGAGCAGTTTGTATTTATTGCCCAAATATCTTCTATTCTGCAATTGGAAGGTATCATTTTGAGTTTTTGAAAAGTGGAAATAGGGTTTATCAATTTTTTGTATAGCCGTTACCTCGTAGGCGGGTTTTTCAACTTCAAGTACGGCAAAAAGTGTGCCTTGTATTCCGTCTGCAACATAATCAACGCTTGCTTTTTGCTTATTTAATTTTTCGTAGAAACTGTAATGATTATTTTCAGAAATGATAATGAAATCAACAACTGGTATTCCCATTATTTCACCAGCTTGTACGATTTTTTCAATGATTTGGTTGTCTTTTTCGCTTGGTGAAGAATCGCCCGAAGGGTGATTGTGAACCAAAATAACGCTGGCGGCGTTTAATTCGGTTGCAGGATAAAAAATTTCTCTCGGATGCAGTAATGCCTTATCTAAAAGACCGATACTGACAATTTCTTTTTTTAGTAAAGTATTTCGTGCGTTTAAATAAAGGCAAACTAAATGTTCTTTTTTCTTATCTCTTAAATCGTAAGTAAGGGATAAAACATCTTGAGAATTTTTTATAACGATTTCATTAGTTTTGTTTTCGTCGTAAAATCTTTTTACTAATGATATTGCGGACGCTATTTGG
This sequence comes from Patescibacteria group bacterium, assembly GCA_041651015.1. Taxonomy (GTDB): domain Bacteria; phylum Patescibacteriota; class Patescibacteriia; order Magasanikbacterales; family GWA2-37-8; genus JAPLWQ01. The sequence goes on along the minus strand of JBAZKA010000002.1, from coordinate 11,997 downwards.
AGGGCTTTTGCTTGTCCAATCCCTGAAATTTCTAAAAGATCATCAACGGTTATGTTCAAAAAGTTTTTACCAAATTTTTTAATAATACTTTCAGAAAGTTGTCTAACATTTTTCCCCTTAATTCCACTACCTAAAAGAATTGCCAAAAGATCACTTTTTGAAAGTGCGTCAGCTCCTTTTTTCAGAAACCTTTCTCTTGGGCGATCAATTTTTGGTATATCCTTAATTTTTGGCATAAACTATTTTCGTGTTAGGCAAAGTTATTGTATTCGTTTTCCCCTTATAAATAAATCGTTTTTGTAGCGACAGCGGAAAAAACACCTTATTCCCCCTCATTAATTAATAAAAAAACAAAATTGAATTCTTTTTAAGAGCTGGGCGAAGCCCAAAAGGAAAACATGTATTTCATATAACGAGCCGCGCTTATACAATGTGGCCGGAGCCGCGCAAGCGGGCGACGGACATTTTGTATAAGCGTTGTTCGGCGACGTCGCGAAGCGACGAGACGACAACGCTGTAAGCGCGGCTCATTCAGCGACGAGCGAAGCGATGTCGCTGAACTACCTTTATCATAACTAGTGGTAAAAACCGCTAAAATATGATAAAATTTTTAATGAATTTGGGTTATACCCCGAGGGGTATAATGAATTAAATATATCAGATATTATGGAGGAGGGCAATACGTTTGAAAATCTCGCGCGCGAGCTTCGGATACGTAATTATGGCTATTTGTTGTAGCTTGATAACCGTGAATAATTCCGAAAAAATCACATCTATTCACGGTTATGTTGACAAAAGCGTGAATTTTCGACAAAATATATTTGTCGAGTACGGATTCCATTGAACCCTGAAAGCCCGAGATAAATTTCTCGGGTTTTTTACAAAATAGGGTGGTTTTTGATTTATCTGGTTTGTTGTGATAATATTTGATTAAATAATATGGAAAAATTTGTTTTAATTTTGCCCGATATCCGCAGCGCCCACAATGTCGGCGCTATGTTTCGGACCGCGGATGGCGCGGGCGTGGATAAAATCTATCTTTGCGGATATACGGCCCGTCCTCCGCATACGCAATTGGACAAAGTGTCTTTGGGCGCGGAAAAATCCGTGCCTTGGGAGTATGTGAAACAAACATGGCGCTTGCTTGGGGATTTGCGTGAAAAGGGGTATAATATAATCGCTTTGGAACAAACCAAAACCAGTATAAATATTTTTGATTGGACACCAAAGTTTCCGCTTGCCCTTGTGGTCGGCAATGAAAAGACCGGCGTGACCAAATCTTTGCTAAAATATTGCGACGCGAGCGTGGAATTGCCCATGCGCGGGATCAAAAACAGTTTGAATGTGTCGGTGGCCGCGGGCGTGGCCATGTATATTATCAAAGGGCGTTAAATTATGTCCCAACATACCATTTCCATTTTTCAAATGACGCTGGACAATCTCCCGCCGCTTTTACCATCGGAAATTGTTGTTAGAATGCAAAGCGCGCGTGATGAATGGGAAAGAAACAAAGAAACGTCCTTGGAAAAAATTGAAAACCTGATGATAAAATTTGGCTATGAACTTTGGCCGTGGCAAACGGCTCATCGCGAGTTTTTGTCTGACGCCGAGGAACGGCTGGGCGAGCATTTTTTCTTGTCTCATCTGCCGGCTGAGCTGGGTGAAAATTTTGTTAAATATCGTGATTACGGATTAAATTGGCGGGATGTCTATTCTGGCCGGGCAATAAATTATTTTTCTAACAATGATCGTTTGGCGGTCGCGCAAGTGCTGATTAAAACCAGAAATGATTTGTCCAAGTTTACCGCGCAAGAAATTGTCAGTGTGAACAAAGATAAGTATTTGGCGCGAGTTCAAGAACACAAAACTATTTTGGATAAGATTAAAAACGCGATCGCTAAATTAAAATTAGCGGCCGATCGTGAGTCATATCATCCGTCATTGGCCGGTGAAATGCGCGCCAAGGCTCGTTATTTTGAGTTAGGTTTGGTGGATTTGGCGCCGTCGCCAAGTTTGGACGAAGCCGAATTGGCGCAAGAATTTTTTGAGGAAAGAAAAAACCACTTGAACATGATGCGCGGCATAGATAAACCGATTCAAGTGGATTTTTACGGGATAAAATAATTAGAATAAAAAACACTCCGCATCATGCGGGGTGTTTTTTTGTAAAAAGTTGTTAAAATATCTTTTTTGGTTTGATATTTGGAAAACGGTCAATCATTTTTTGCAGAGCCTTTTGTCCGATCAGACCTTTTTGCGGGCCGTGTTCGGCAATGACGGCCGCGCTCATGGCCGCGCCCCAAGTCAGGGCCAGGCGAATGTCGTGTTCATAATTGCGAGCCGCGAGATAAGCCGCAGAAAAGGCATCGCCGGCGCCGGTTTTGGACACTACCTCAATTTTATATGTATCCATTGACCAAATTTCATCAGTGTTGCCGGCAATAGCGCCGTGTTCAGCATCGGTAATAACCACTTCTTTCGCGCCGAGCGACAATAGTTTGTGAACCAACGAGGTGATCGTTTTTTCTTTTTTTAAAGTTGTGTCGGCGATTAATTCCGCCTCCTGTAAATTCACGATGAGCAGATCGGCGCGCGGTAAAATTTCTTTGACTTCATTCATGGCGGATTTTAACTGAAATGATCCGGGATTGTAAGCGAGTTTAACGCTCGGATGATCGTCAAGATACTGTAGAAGCGCGTTTTGCAAATTTTCAAATCCACCGCTCATGCTGGTGTAATAAATCCACTCGGTAGCCGGCATTTTTTTCGGCAATTTGTAATTACGTTTTTCGTGATAGGATAAAATCGTGCGCTCGGCGCGAAAATTTAAAACCACGGAATAACGCGTTTGAGTTTGTTTGTCCCGATAAACGAGCGAAGTATCCACTTTGGATTTTTTTAATTCTTCCAAAATTATTCGGCCGTTGGAATCCGCGCCGATAGAAGTGACGATGGCTGAATTCATCCCGAGTTTGGTCGCGCCACAAGCGACATTGGCCGCGTTGCCGCCAAGAGATTGAAAACTGCCGGTAATGGGAATTTTGCTGGCGTAATCCAAACATAAACGACAGGCGCGCGTATCCACGTCGCATTCCACGCTGGCGTTGTCTATATTCACATGAGTATCAACAACCGCGTCGCCGACGGTGATTAAATCGTACATACAAAGTTATAAAGTTAGTAAAGCTATTTTTCCGGATGTTTATATTTTTCAATTAATTCTTGGCTGTGAATATGCCGGCCGAGCACAATTTCAAGCACTTCAATAAACGAGGCCACGGCAAAACCGCCCATGGCCACGCAAAAAATTGTGTTGCCAAGCCAAAAGGCGTAGATGAACAGACAAAACGCGCCAATGAAAAAAATCGTGTCTTGCTTTTTTTCCGATTCTAAAAAAATTCCATAGACAAGCATGATTGTACCGACAATGGCAATAATGTTGAGATAAATTTCCCACCAACTCCACGGCAAGGTGGGTAAAAATGAGGCGAGTGGTTCCATATATAATAAAGGTTATTTTCCGCCCAAGGCGGACCGTCCGCTTAAACGGACGGAATTTTATTGAGATATTCAATGGCCGCGAGCGCCGCGACAATGCCTTGGCCGGCTGATACCCCGATTTGTTTGTAGGGGATGTTGGTGACGTCGCCGGCGGCAAAGATTCCCGGTATAGACGTACGGCATTTCTGGTCCACGATGATTTGTCCGATTGGGTCTTTTTCCACATCCAAAAATTGCGCGTTGGGAATCATACCGACGTGAATCATAATGCCGTCAGTGACGAGATCGTGTTCGCCCGTGAGGTCGCGATATTTTAAACCGCGTACTTTGGTGTCGCCAAAAATTTCGTAAGTGTTCGCGTCGTAAACAATTTCCACATTGGGCAGTGATTTGACTTTATCAATCAAAACATCGTCGCCGGTCGGGAAGCCGAATTTTTTCTCGGCCGTGTTTGGTTCAATGGTGAGCAAATAAACTTTTTGCGCGATGCCTGACATCATAATAACCGACTCCAAAACGCTGTTGCCTCCGCCGATGGAGACCGTGGTTTTGCCCCGGAAAAACGGGCCGTCGCAAACAGTGCAGTAGGTGACACCCTTGCGCGCAAATTCTTCTTCGCCCGGGATGCGTAAATGGCGCGGATGAATACCGGTCGCGACAATAACGGATTTGGTTTCGTATTTATTTTCTTCGCCTTTGGCATTTTTGGCCGTGACGATGAAAAATCCCTCGGCGCGCGCTACGGATTCCACGCGCCAACCCTCGTCAACTTCCACGCCGTATGATTTAACATGCTCATTGAATTTTTGCGCCAATTCAAAGCCTTGAATGTTTTGGGTGCCCGGCCAATTATTTACTTCACCGGCCAAAGCCACTTCTCCGCCGATATTGTCGGTAACGATTTTGAAATTTAGTTTGCGCCTGGCTGCATAAATCGCCGCGCTGGAACCGGCGGCCGCGCCTCCGATGATCAGTAAATCCAACATAAAATTATTTGAGTAGTTTAGTTAGTTTTTTGTGTATTTCATTGATATTATCCGCTCTCGTCAACGCGCTTCCCACGCAGAACACTTCCACGCCCCAACTTTTCACTTCCGCGATGTTGGTTTCGTTGATACCACCATCCACGGCGCAGAGTGGACGATTTTCCAGATTAGTAAATTCCAAAATTTTATTTTTGACTTTCGGCACAAATGGCGCGCCTTGGTGTCCCGGATGCACTGTCATGAATAATACTTCATTAATGCGGTCCAAATAAGGTAAAACATTTTCTAGCGGTGTTTCCGGATTTATAGCAATGCCGGTTTGGGCGCATCGCCCATGAATCGTATTGATTACCTCAAGCGGGTCGTCTAAAGATTCAAGATGGAAGATTATTTTTTTTATATTTTTTACCTTGGCCCATTTTTCCATTTCCGCGAGCGGATGCCGGACCATCAAGTGCAGTTCCAAATCCGGCAAATTTTCAATTTCATTTATTTTATCTATTTCATCAAATGATTTATTGTCCACAAATTCTCCGTCCATGATGTCTATTTGAACCAAACCAAACACTGGCGACAAACGTGTAATTAGCTTTTTGAACTCGTCAAATGAATTTGTGAGAACCGCAGGGACAATTATTGGCATATTCGTATAATTCGTATGCATTCGTATATTGGCATCGCATTATTTTTCCAACGCGGAAATTTTTTCAATACGGCGATTATATCTTTCCAGATTTTTGTAAGGGGTTTCCAAAAATTTTCGCACGATCGCTTCGGCATGGTCTTTGGACAAAACCCGTCCGGCTAAGCACAGTATGTTGGCATCATTATCCTGACGGCCCAGTTCGGCGCCGGAAATTGAATAGCCGACGATGGCGCGCGCGCCGTTTATCTTGTTGGCCGCGATGCACATACCATGGCCCGTGCCACAAATCAAAATGCCAAATAAATTTTTGTCGGCCGAGACTTTTTTGGCGAGAGGAATGGCGAAGTCCACAAAGTCATCATCTTCATCGTATTTATCCGGGCCTAAGTCAATTATTTCTTTGTCCAGTTTGGTTTTGATAAAATCAACCAGCTCTTTTTTGAGCTGATAACCGCGATGGTCGGAAGCAATGTAAATCATAGCAAAAGGTTAATTTGATTGTTCTATTATACAGTTTTTTATGCGTTTTATGCAAATGTAAATAAAAAGACCTTGCGGGTAAACGCCCCGAAAGGTCTGAAGCCAGTTGAGCGTGTTGCACGCCCAACTAGAAAGGATTTGGCATAAGAGCGACGTTGTCGTTGGGTATCTGGTCCAAGCACGACCAGAATGCATACGGCGGGTCGAGGTCGCGGACGCGGTATGCCTGGCAATCCTTGCGGATTGTCATACCGATGCGGAGGCAGGCTCCGCGTTCGGGTTGGACGAGGCCTTGCGTCCATGTGTATCCGTCCGGACAGGCCGGATCCGGATATTTGCTCGTGATCACGGTACTGCGACCGTGCGCACAGGCTGTGAGTGCGAACGCGAGCAGACAGAGTGCAAAGAATTCTTTCATTATTTCCTCCCTTTTTGTTGTCGCCACCAAAGAGCGCCTGTTTTTGGCCTCCGACAGCATCGGTTGCCGACCCAGGACACTAAAATCTATCAAATTAATGGGATTTTGTCAAGAATTGATTATCAACAGCCATTATTGACGATATCTGAATTTTGTGTTATCATTCAAAGTCCAAAGGGTTTGGACAAAAGGGGGGAAAATGGAAAAAAGTATTTTTGATGACCTGCCGTTAGAGGGATCAGAACTGCAAGAAAAGTACGAGCGAGCCAAACAAAGGGAGGTGGAAGCGGCTCGGCAATTTCAAGCGATTATGTCGGGGGGGCCGTTCGGTAGCCTCAATCTTTCGGCCTTAAACGAGGCCGCCGAGAATCTCTCAATCGCTGAACGAGCCAGAGCCGATGCCGCAGCCGAATGGTGCTATTATTGTGTGGCGTTGGCTACAGGGCAAACGACGCGACGGGTAGGGCGCCGTTGCGCGGCCTGATGCCATGCAGCTGCTAAAAGTTCTTTACCGCCGGATATGGAGGTAAATCCGGCGCAAACAAAAACACATCACTCGCGTGGTGTTTTTTTGTTGACAAAACTCTCCCATCTGCTATGATTACATTAATCATAAAGACGCCATTACCCGCTATCAACGGGAATCCGTAGATTATAGGAGCGTCGGGGAAAGAAATCTCGTATTCATGAGATAGTAGAATCCCTCGGAACGGAACCGTAATTCCGTAAATCAAGAGCCACAATTGTGGAATTGAGGTGGTACCACCCGAAAGGGCCCTCAAATCGCAGGTGGTTTTTTTATTTATCGCAACTTTATAACTTTATAAACTTTATAACTTTTAACTCGTATGTACAATTCCAACGAAGAAGAACAGAAAATATTATCCTATTGGGACGAGCACAAATGCTTTGAGAAATCCGTGGACAGCCGGCCGAAAAATAATCCTTATGTTTTTTATGATGGCCCGCCGTTCGCGACCGGCACACCGCATTATGGCCACATTGTCGCTTCGCTCATGAAAGACGTGGTACCGCGCTATTTTACTATGCGCGGGTTTAGGGTGGAGCGCGTCTGGGGTTGGGATTGCCATGGCCTGCCCGTGGAAAATATCGTGGAAAAAGAGTTGGGTTTGAAGACCAAAAAGGACATTGAATCAATCGGCATTGAAAAATTTAATGAAACTTGCCGTTCAAAGGTGTCGCAATACGCCGAGATCTGGAAAGGCACGATACGCCGGCTCGGACGTTGGGTGGATATGGATCATGCCTACTGGACAATGGATTTGCCATACATGGAAAGTGTTTGGTGGGTGTTTAAACAACTTTGGGACAAGGGTTTGGTTTACGAGGGTTACAAGTCCATGCATATTTGTCCGCGTTGCGAGACGACTTTGTCGCAACAGGAAGTGGCCGAAGGCTACAAAGACATCAAAGATTTGTCCGTGGTGGCCAAGTTTGAATTGGTTGATGAACCAGGCACGTTTGTGTTGGCTTGGACGACCACGCCTTGGACATTGCCCGGCAATGTGGCGCTCGCCGTGGGCGAGGAAGTGGAATATGTGAAAGTGAAACATGAAACGGGTAAATTAATTTTAGCAAAAAATTTGTTAGAAAAAGTTTTTAAAGGACAAGAGACGGAAGTCGTGGAAGAATTCACGGGTCAAGATTTGGTTGGTAAAAAATACAAACCGCTTTTTCCATATTACGAAAAAGAAGAAATGCCGAACAAAGAAAATTTGTACACGATCGTTACCGCGAATTTTGTCACGACCGAAGATGGCACGGGTGTGGTACATATCGCGCCGGCGTTTGGCGAGGATGATATGAATTTGGGCAAAGAAAAAAAATTACCATTCATCCAAAATGTCCTGATGAGCGGGCAATATACTGATGAAGTAACGGATTTTGCCGGTCAAAATGTTAAACCGATTGATGATACGAAAAAGACCGATGTGGAAATTATCAAATATCTCGCGGGCAAAAATTTATTGTTCGCCAAAGAGCAATACGAGCACAGTTATCCGCACTGTTGGCGCTGTGATACTCCGCTCATCAATTATGCCACCTCATCATGGTTTGTGAATGTGACGGAAATAAAAAAACGCGCTTTGCCTCTGGCGGAAAAAATCAATTGGTCGCCCGGACACATCAAAGAAGGGCGTTTCGGCAAGTGGCTGGAGGGCGCGCGCGATTGGTCTATCAGCCGTCAGAGATTTTGGGCGTCGGTGATGCCGGTTTGGCGTTGCGCTTGCGGTGAAACGCGGGCGTTTGGTTCGGTGGAGGAATTGGAAAAAGCATCCGGACAAAAAATTACTGATTTACACAAACATATTATTGATAAAATCACCATACCTTGCGCCAAATGCAAAAAAGAAGTAAAACGCGTGCCCGATGTGTTGGATACCTGGTTTGATTCAGGTTCCATGCCTTACGCGCAGTCGCATTATCCGTTTGAACATCGGGACGAATTTGATCAAGGTTTTCCGGCCGAGTTCATCGCCGAAGGCGTGGATCAAACACGCGCTTGGTTTTATTATTTGCACATCATCGCCTCGGCCGTGAAGGAAAATCAAGCGTTTAAAAATGTGATTGTGAACGGGACGGTGCTGGCCGAGGACGGAAAGAAAATGTCCAAGCGTCTGAAAAATTATCCTGACCCGAGTTTGGTCTTGGAAAAATACGGCGCCGATGCCATGCGTTATTATCTGGTGTCATCGCCGGTCATGGAAGCCGAAAATTTGAATTTTTCCGAAACCGGTGTGCGCGAAATGTACAACAAACTCGTCAATACACTGTGGAACGTGGTGGAGTTTTATCAAATGTATGCGTCGTCGCGTGTCATCCCCGCGAAGGCGGGGATCCAGGGCAGGTCTGAAAATATTTTGGACAGATGGATTCTTTCCAAGTTACATCTGCTGGTTAAACAGGTGACAACTGAAATGGACAATTACAGATTGGTGCAAGCCAGCCGTCCGATTGTGGATTTTGTCACGGAATTGTCCCAATGGTATGTGCGCCGTTCGCGCGATCGTTTCAAAGGTGAAAATGAAGCGGACAAACAAGCAGCAATAAATACTTTGCATGAGGTGTTGTTCACTTTGTCCAAAGTGATGGCGCCGTTCACACCATTCATCGCTGAAAAAATATATTTGGCTTTGGGCGGGGAAATGGAATCCGTACATCTGGAGAATTGGGTTGAGACAAATGATAAATTTATTGACGAAGAGATTATCAAACAAATGTCGGTTGCCCGTCAAATTGTGGAATTGGGCTTATCGGCGCGCGCCGAGGCTGGTATCAAAGTACGGCAACCCCTTTCGCAATTAGTGATGAATAACGAACAACTGTCGGATGACCTGAAAGTGATTGTGGCCGAGGAGCTGAATGTAAAAGAAGTGTCCGGAGTTGCCAAAATGCCCAAAGGCAAAAGTTGGCTGGTGAAAGAAGCCGGAGAAGTGCACGTTGCTCTGAACAATGAAATTACTCCCGAACTCAAACAAGAGGGCTTATCGCGCGAACTCATCCGCACCATCAACCAGATGCGCAAAGATGCCAAGTTGACGGTCAAGGATAAAATTGAATTAGTTTATGCCACAGATGATGCGGATCTGGCCGATGCCGTTGAAAAATACAAAGACAAGATAATGGCCGGAGTTTTAGCCGAGGAAATGAAGGCCGGCCAGGTTGAAAAGGCGGTTGAGTTTGAAATTGACGGCGCCAAGGTCAAAATCGCGTTTATTTGAGGCGAATTGGTTTTTGTGGTATATTATTTATTGGTAATAATATAATTCATTAAATCATGCTCTATGAAGCTTCATCATAGCCACATCGTTATACCGGCGACCGTGGTAGCAATTGGGATATTTGCGTATTTTGGTTGGGATTTTTATACCCAAAGGATGGAAGTTTATGCGTATAATTATCCGGATACGAATGTGACATCTGCCTCAGCCTCAAGCGCGATTCCATCTGCCGTGACTGTGTCCGATAGTGTTCAATTGGCGTCTTCGGTCGTAAAATCTGCGCCGGTGACGACTGGAATAATCGGGGATGCCGCCTTATATGCGGCCTATAAAGCCTATATGTATTGGGTGGACAAGGGCGTATCCGGCGGGGACAATAAAATGAAATCGGCGTGGCTGACAAAGTTTGACCCGTATTACAGCAATAATTTGGCGAATGTCAGGATTTCTTATACGAGTCGTTTCTCAAACTTGGGCATGACCGACTGTAATCACATATATTTTGGCAATAAGGATATTGTGAACAAAATAAAATCCGGTTCTGATTTATCCAGATCACAACTACGTTGGTTGGCCCATGAATTGACGCACACGGCGCAGTGTAAAAATTTTGGCGGACGTAAACAATATGCTTTGCATTGGTTTAAACAGGTGAAGGGTGTGATTTTGAACGCGATTAAGAACGGAAGTTTCAGTGATATTCTCAAAGATATATTTAACGCGCAGAGTTTGGCCAAATATGACAACGATATGTCTATGGAGGCCTATGCTGATAAACATGCCGACGCCGTAGTAAAGAAATTGATGCCGTAAAACATGTTTTTAGAAAAGCCCCATGACATTACGTTGAGGGGCTTTTTTTATTTCATATTTGTGATAATATATACACATTATGATTTCTCTCATTGAAGGAAAAGTTTTTTCCAATAATGGCGTTGAGGCTGTGATTTTGACGACCGCTGGCGTGGGTTATACGATTAAAATTACGCCCGCTTTGGCCAAAGGGCTGACTAAAGGCACAAACGCGCTGGTAAGTGTGTATTTGGCCGTGCGAGAGGATTCTATGGACTTGTATGGTTTTGCTAATGAAGAAGAAAAACGTTTGTTTAAACAATTGATTTCTGTGTCCGGCATCGGGCCGAAAAGCGCCCTGCATTTACTCTCACTTGGCGAGGCTAAAGATTTGAGCGCGGCCATTACACGCGGGGACTTAACCCATCTCACCAAAGTTTCCGGCATTGGGCGCAAGACAGCTGAAAGAATTATTGTGGAACTAAAAAATAAAATGGTAGAAATGGATTTATCCGGCGGAGGCGAAAGTGGTAAAATCGGCGAAGTGATTGAGGGGTTGATTTCCCTTGGTTACAATTCAGCCGACGCGCGGGAGGCGGTCAAAGATATTTCCACGGATTTGCCGGCCGAGCAGATTATCCGCGAGGCGCTGAAGAGGTTGGGGAAATAGTTTGTAAAGTTAAAAGTTATAAAGTTCATAAAGTCCCCGCAATAAAAAATAAAAGATATGTTTGGTATGGATATTACTGAAATATTGAAAGATATATTTATCTACCTTTTTGGGACTGTTTGGGCGATATTTAAATATTGTTGGTGGTTAATATTCGTAATTATATTGTTGAGAATTTTTCCGGACATTTTCGAATATCTATTAGGTTTGATTGCGGATAGGAGAAAGGTAGATGATGTTAAGGAAGAAAAAAAGAGCACCAGATACTCAGAGTCATTATATAATGAGTTGGTGAGACGCGGTTTGGCATTGGAACTGGAGAAATTTGACGGACATAAGACAATTGATATCGCTTGTGTTCCTGCCAAATTGAATATTGAGATTGACGGAATTCAGCATTCGTTTTATAGACAAGCTATTAGTGATTTGAAAAGAACGTATTACTCTTTGGAGAAGGGTTATGTTACATTAAGAATACCAAATAATTTATTAAAAAATAATTTATTTGAAACAGCCGATTGGGTAGAAAAGATTATAAGGACGAGGATGCCGAGAGGTTGAGAACAAGATAACATTTGTTATAAATAAGCGAAAAGACGCCAGAAACGGCGTCTTTTTTGATATTTAATATGTTGTGAACAAGATGAGATACATCGTGGACACATTTAATCCGCCAGACGGACGCCGTTAGGCGTCCAAATGGTAGAATATATGCGTTACCCATGTATCTCATCCAGTTATGGTTTACGAACAATACCGCC
>JBAZKA010000001.1:0-286515 GCA_041651015.1 Patescibacteria group bacterium | reverse complement strand
GTTTTGTTCTCAGCCAATAGGCCAGTTTCTGCCGATCGTAAAACGTTAAGTTATTTGACATACCCGCCACCTTTATGGATAAAGCCATATTTTACCATTAGGTGGTGCATTAAGATTAGAATCTTCTGTTTCTTGAGTTACACTTGACAAAAATGCCCGCACGTGCTATAATTGGCTATCTTTAAATAAATTTGACCGTATTAAGCGGTCACCGACTCGAATCTTTTGTGTCATTGTTGGCCCAAGAACCTCGGGTCACCAATATACAATATGACACAAACGAACAAAATCGCGCCGAGTTTTGATAAACTCGGCATCGCTCCGCAATTGCTCGCGATTCTTCACGAATTGGGATTCACCATACCAACCCCGATTCAACATCAATGTATTCCGGCCGCTTTAGAAGGCAAGGATATTGTTGGTATTGCCCAGACCGGCACAGGCAAGACTTTGGCATTTGGCGTGCCCATGATCCAACTGTTGGAAAAAAACGGTGGACAGGGTTTGATTCTATTACCGACTCGCGAACTTGCTTTGCAAGTTGATGAAGTCTTTCGCGTGATTGGCAAGAAAATCGGTTTGCGCACGGTTGTATTGATTGGTGGAGCCTCCTCACACCAGCAGATTCGCGACATTCGCCGTAATCCGCACGTCATCGTATCCACTCCGGGACGTTTGATTGACCATTTGCAACAAAAAAATTTAACTTTAGAAAAAATTAAAATGATTGTTTTGGACGAGGCCGATCGCATGTTTGATATTGGTTTTGCTCCGCAGATTAAACAGATTTTGAGCTTCGCGCCCAAGGATCGTCAGACATTGATGTTTTCAGCCACCATGCCCAAAGCGATTTCCGAAATGGCCGCGAAATTTATGAGAACCCCATGGCGGATTGAAGTGGCGCCCGCCGGCACGCCGGCCGCGAACATTGAGCAAGAGATTGTAATGGTGTCCAAAGAATTGCGCATTCAACTTTTGGAAAAAATATTATCGGAAAACAGCGGGACGGTTTTGGTTTTCTCTCGCACCAAGCGCGGAGCGAAAAAAATTTCCGGCTATATTCGTGATATGGGTCATTCGGCTGTGGAAATTCATTCCGACCGTTCTCTTACACAACGCCAAGCGGCCATGGCCGGATTTAAATCTGGAAAATACCGCGTGCTCGTAGCGACCGATATCGCGGCGCGGGGGATTGATGTGGATAATATTTCTTTGGTGGTAAATTTTGAATTGCCGGATAATCCGGATGATTACGTACATCGCATCGGAAGAACAGGGCGTGCCGGCAATACCGGGAAGTCGGTGACATTCGCCGGACCTGAAGACAGAAATGATATTCGCCAAATTGAAAATTTGATTAAAAAAACCATTCCCGTTAAAGCGTTGCCGGTGTTGCCGCCGAGACGCACGCCGATTGTTCCCGTTCGTACGCAATTGACTTGGGAAAATAATCGCCGTCCGCGAGCTTTTGGTCATCGCAATAATCACAGCGGTGGTCCCAAAAGAAATTTTAGACGTTCACGTTCCAGATAATATCGTTCAAATATTATGTCGGAAAATGTCATCGCCAGATTTGATAATGTCACTTTTGAATACCAGGAAAAGAAACCCGTGTTGGACGAGGTGTGTTTTGGTATTCGTCAAGGCGCGAAAATTACATTGATGGGACAAAATGGCGCGGGTAAAAGCACAATTTTTAAATTACTGCAGTCCGAGCTAAAGCCAACCGATGGCCACGTGTTCATTACCAACAACGCGACCATTGGCGCGGCCAAGCAAACCGTGGATAAAAATGATTTTAGTTTGACGGTTTTAGAATATTTTATCAAAGCGTTTGACGAGGCGCCGGGAAATATAAAAAGCCAAATCAGCAAAGTGATGAACGCGGTTAATTTGGATGTGTCGTTGGATATCAAAGTGGGGGATTTATCCGGCGGTCAACAGGCCCGTATTTTATTGGCGTATGCTTTGATTCAAAATCCCGATATTTTGCTTTTGGATGAGCCGACCAATAATTTGGATAAAGCGGGGATTGAACATCTGATTTCATTTCTGGTGATGTATGATAAAACCGTGATTGTGATTTCGCATGACGCGGAATTTTTAAATTGTTTTACCGAAGGCGTTATTTATTTGGATGTCTTTACCAAAAAAGTGGAAACCTATGTCGGCGATTATTATTCGGTGGTGGAGGAAATCAGCGCGCGCATTGAACGAGAAATTAAAAAGAACGCGCAACTGGAAAAAGAAATTTTAGATAACAAGGAAAAAGTCAACTTTTTCGCCAACAAAGGCGGTAAGATGCGCAAATTGGCGAGTAAATTAAAAGAAGAAATCAGCGAGTTGGAAGAAAATAAAGTAGATGTTCGGCGCGAAGACAAAACCATCCGCCGATTTGATATTCCCGCTCAAGGCATTGTCGGCAACGTGGCGACAATCAAGGCCGTGAAAATAATCCAAAATCGCGAGCCGATAATTAAAAAAGTAAATATCATTTTGCGTCAGAGAGACAGATTGCTGGTGACCGGTCCGAATGGTATTGGCAAGAGCACCTTGTTGCGTTCGTTGGTCGGCAATTCGGCTGAGGAAACGGAAATCATGAAAGACGCGACCGTTGGTTATTATAGTCAAAATTTTTCTACGTTGGATTATGAGCAAACAGTGTTTGATTCTCTGAAAAGTGTTTTGTCCGTTGGCGTGGATATCCAAGACATGCGTTCCATCGCCGCCGGCTTTTTAATTACCGGTGAAATGATGGGACTAAAAATCGGCAGTTTGTCTGAGGGACAAAAAGGTTTATTATCGTTTGCGCGCTTAGTCTTGATGAAACCCGGATTAATAATTTTGGATGAACCGACTAATCATATTAATTTCCGTCACATTCCCATCATTGCCGAGGCAATAAATAATTTTGATGGGGCGATTATTCTCGTCAGCCACATGCCGGAATTTGTCAGTAAAATTAAATTTAGCCAAGAATTGGATTTGGGAACATTGTAATTATTTATAAAAAAATACGTTCCACTCGGAGCGTATTTTGTTTTATTTTTATGCGTCGGTTTTTGAGCGGTTGTTGTTTCGTTGTTTGACCGGACTGAACTTTACCCGGCCTTGCTTGATGCCCATGGCGTGCGGGGCGTGCCCGCTGGTGGGATAAACTTTTTCCGTCTTGGGTTTATCCTCTTCCGCCGATTTCTTTTTGAGTATTTCGTCTAATTGTTTTTTGTACCATTTCATAAATCCACCGGTTATTTCGCGCAATCACATGGCCCCAACTCTTCTTTGAGTAATTGTTCGGCCATCTCCACTTCACCATTCGCATCATAATAAATTTTATCCGTACAGCGTCGGTGTGTCGTTCCATTGCATTTAGCGGCGCGTTCAATTTTTGAACCGTCCGCGCCAACCTCAACGATCTCATTCTTTATTGTTTTGAATCGTGGAGGTCTTTCTTTTTCCGCCACCTCAGGAGAATTTTCGGAAAATTTTTCAGACATATATTTAAGTTAATGATTTATTTGGTTAATTAATTTTTTTCATCCTTCTAAATTTCAGAATCGTACCATTTGTAATTATGACAGAAATAATAACAAATGATATTTCCGCTAATACTACAATCATCGCCAAGTTATTTTCCTCGCCGTTAGACGGATCCATCGTGAGAAGAAATGCCACAAAAGTTATCGCTCCGTAGACAAGAGATATAAATAGACTTTTAATATATTTATTTTTTTCGTTTTCTAAAAACATCATTCGCACACTAAGTATCCAAACCAATATTATGGGTGCTATTACTGATAATATCCACATCATCAAGTAAGGATAATAATATGGCGAGTTTCCGTAAGAGTAATCCGCACCTGTCACGACGCCATCTTGCATCGCCGTTATATGCTCAGTTGTTAACTCAGCCTTGTGTTGCTGAAAATAGCCTCTGTCCAAAATTGACAAACAATGCGCTGCTCCGTAAAGTGCGATTGATACGCCGGCAATGATACAGATATATCGTAAAAATGCATTTTTTATCATATATCAAATTTTATCATAATTGTGAAATAAAATAAAGGAGGCAATGCTATTGAAAATCCCGCTACGCCTGTGTTATACTTTCCCCATACAAATTTTTACATATATGAACGAAAATCAAATTTTTGGTATTGAACAACAATATTTTGACAGCGCTATGAAAGTAGTCCAAGGTTTATACGGACTGGAGCGGACCGGTTGGGTGCGTAGGGGAGTAAATAATCCTGAAACCGACGGTCAGCATATTGATTCGCTGATAACAATGGCGAAAAAGTTCTGTGAAATTAGAAAAGATTTGGATCAAAAAAAGTTGGTAAGGATGTTGCAGATTCATGATTGGCCGGAACATCTTAATGGCGACCCTGTTGTAGCGGCTAAAGACCCCAAAGAAAAGGAAAGAGAGCGGGCAAAAAAATATATTGAAGAGGAAGCTGCTTTGCGTAAAATTTGTTCAGAAGTCGGTCCCGAAGGTGAAGTCATTTTTAAACTTTGGGAGGAGTTTGAGGCAAAACAGACACCTGAAGCAAAAGTTGCTAAACAGCTGGATAAACTCCAGGCTATGTATAAAGCTTGGGAGTATGAGCAAGCCGGTAATGGCAAAGTCTCGGCTATGGATTTTATCAATTCAGACAGAGATGTAATTACCGACCCGCTCTTAGTTCAGTGGTTGCATGATTTGGAGAATGAAGTGAACGCTGGGAAATAAAATAAAACAGCCACCATTGGGTGGCTGTTTTATTTAGTGAATATTTACAACCACTTGGCAACACCATGGTGGCCTGAGCATGTCCCGCTTCTGTGCTGGCTGAAACTGTATGTGCCATCTCTGCATTGCGCAGTCGCGCCCGCGGGCACCGTATTGTCAGTCGTATATGCGGGCGAATGCACAGTATTTCCGTCCGAATTAGTGTAGTGGTTGTCATTTGACAACACGGCATCATCCGGCGCGACGGTTGTAGCCCCGACACTTTGTTGTGGCGATGATGTGGCGACTGTTGGACTTTTTACCGTGCCGTAATTACTATTGGCGTACTGTTGCTCGGGGCAACCGGCACCCATGAACAGTAACGCTGACGCGAACACGACGATTACCAGAAGTCTTTTCATAAGCATGTGAATTAAAAATAAATAAAACAAACAAGCATAGCTCGTTTGTTTTGGTCCAAACTTATGACGTCCGCCTCCTCTCAAACGAGCCGTCGTGTGGATATTGAGTTGTGTCACCAAAAAATAAATCCCCGGAGAGTATCCTCTGGGGATTTATGTGTGTAGTATAGTTTGGCTGAGTTTATTTGGCAAGTTATCGCGTTCAGTGCCGAATTTTATAATTCATGAGCGTGTCGTAGATTTTTTGCCCCTCAATTATTCTGTATATTTTTTTAACAATCTTAAAGCCAAATTTTTTATAAATCGGTATGGCGTAATGACTGGATTTGACGAAGATATATTTATCACCGTTTTTAACGGCCTGTTTGATGAATTTTTCAAACAGCATCCGCCCGATACCTTTTCTTTGGTAATTTGGGTCAACAAAAAAGAATTTAACAACATTATCTCTCTTGGCAATAAAGCCGGCAATTTTATTTTTTTTAAAATCTTCCGCTACCCAAAATTTTGTAGTTTTTAATTTATTAACTATATTGCGTTTAGTATTATTTTTACAATACCATTCAATAATTTTTTTGGGATAATAATCTTTTAAAGTTATTCTTTCCGCCCGTCTCCACAGACGAACAACTTTGACAATATCTCCTTCTTTCAGTTTTCGTATTTTTATCATTGATATATCTATCTTTGGTTCCATAAACTAGTTTTTTAGCAAATATTTTATGGCCAGATTAATCTGTTCGTTAAACCTAGTATCCATATTCATTGATTTCAAACCAAATTTGTTCGCTTCTTTTTCAAAGTCATGACTAAACAACGATACCATTTTACCCACCTTAATAAATGTTTCTTCTTTTTTTGTTAAAACGATTAACCAATCATTGGGAGTGGTGCTTCTATGAACATCCACCGCGAATTTGTTTTCATCAAATTTTGTTAAAAATACGGCTCGTACATTTTGCTTGCCATATTTATTAATCATTTTCTTGGCGAATTCCGGCACAATATGGTAGCCCTCGATGATATAGTCATTCCCATCTGCAATTTCACACGCGACGATCGCGTCAATTGCGCCGTATACTGTTTCGGCTTCTTTTTTCAACACAGTCATTATTTTTTTCGGCGTATACATGCTATAGAATTCATCATTGTTTCTCGCCCCGCCTCTTTTGCGCAAAGATGAATACGGATATTTTTTTTGCCATTGATTTTTCGGTATGTACGCGTGAGTAATGGAATCAAGTGTATCGCAAGATATCCAAGGAATTTTTGTTTGTTTGGACATCTTTTTGGCGAGTGTGGTTTTACCGCATCTGGGTGGTGCGCCGATCAGGTATATCATAAATATTAGTTCTAAGTAAATGTTTTAATATATATTAGACTTTATCACAATTGAGCAATAAAATAAAGGCGAGGTAAATAGCCGATATTTCCCCCAAACACAAGATTCACCGGTGTTTGACAAAATCAACATAATGTAATATAATATTGACGTTATTTTGAGTTCATTGGACAATAATAATAAATTCCGGGGTAGCGCAGCGGTAGCGCAGTTGACTGTGGGCACTTTCTCGCTCCATAATCATTACTTTATGGGAAGAGAAAAAAGGAAATACGCCGATCGTGCCGCCTACATGGTAAAAGCGGTTGACAAAAGACGTAAATTAATACGTAAAATGTCAGTCGATTATAAAGGCGGACGCTGTGAAATATGCGGATATAGCAAATGCAATAACGCGTTGGAATTTCACCATAGAGATTCAAACGCGAAAGATTTTGGCATCTCAGCCAAGGGTTATACCAGAAGCTGGGAAAAAGTAAAAGCCGAACTAAATAAATGCATTTTGCTTTGCGCAAATTGTCACAGGGAGATACACGACGGCGTAACGCAGCTTCCTTGAGCAATCAAGGTCGAAAACGAGGTGAACTGTTCCGATTAGTAATCGGAATTCCGCATCTATAATTTATAGATCGGGACTGGAAACCTAAACTGTTTAATCAGCAAGGCAATCAGCAGCCAAGCCGCGCATTGGGCGCGGAAGGTTCAGAGACTATCCTTTTATAGGAGTACATCAAAAGATTTTGATGGAAGCGCCTCGCATCCTTTATGGATGATGATATAGTCCACCCTATTTGGAAACAAGTAGATAAGTGTAATCAATTGGTCGTGGGTTCGAATCCCACCCCCGGAGCATAATAAAAACACCTTGTGTAATGCGAGGTGTTTTTTAATTATTAGAAATCACCGCTTTACATAATCCTCAAATCTGGTATCCTAAATAGGTAGGGGATTCTAACCCCCGCAATCGTAATATATATGGAAACCAACACTCCGAACGTGGAGCCACAAACGTCAAGCAGCGTTTTGCCTCGCGTTATATTTTTTGCGTTTATCGCAATTGTGCTGGCGTTGTTTTGGTATTTCACTCGTCCGGAAAAAGTAGTGGCGCCCGTAGATGAACAAGGTGCCGCTTCCACGTCACAGGGTGGAAATATCACCTTGGTGCAAGGTTCGGTGGAATATAAATCAAACGATGGTACTTGGCAGCGCGCGGAAAAGGGAACTGTGCTCAAAGAAGGCGATTCCGTGGAAGTCATCGGTTCAGGCCGTGCCATAATCGCTTTGGAGGATGGCAGTTCAGTGCGTCTCGGGGACAATTCTTCTGCTGTTTTGACCGGTGTTAATGAAGATATCGTCACTATAACAAACTCCAAAGGCGTGATTTATACCCGTGTGGCCAAGTCCACCGAGAGAATTTTTGATGTTGTAGTGGGGGATAAGACTTATGAAGCCATGGGCACAGCTTATAAAACTATAAATAATTCCAACACTCAAGGCGTGGAAGTTTATGAGAGTAAAGTAAAAATTTTAGGCGGGAACGAAGCAGAGGTTTTAGTGGAACAAGGAAATAAATATTATGTCGTCAATAAGAAAGATGTAAAGTTGGAGGAAAAAGTAATTAAAATCACCAGCGCAGATGTTGCCAAGGATGAATTTGTAAAATGGAATAATACGATAGATAAAGATGTGGTGAAAATTGAAGAAACAACCACAACTGAGGTTGTTGACGAAACTGTTAAAGTGACAACTGAAGTTAAAGAAACTGAGATCAAAGTGGAAACTGCGACCGGCATTGTTCTGTCCGGTAAAGCCACGGCCGATGGTATATATTTGAATTGGTCGGTAAATGGCATTTCCACGCCAAATGGATTTAAGTTGGTTCGTTCAACGGGAATCAATCCTGTATATCCGGGCAATGAGTATGTATATTTGAGTAATGCATCGGCACGCAATTATACTTGGAAAATGACTGATGGTAAATCTTATTATTTCCGCGTGTGTAAATATATTGATGGCGTTTGTAAAAATTATAGTAATAATTTGTTACTAAAGGCGCCGTATGTTACGGAAACAACCAAAGACACGGATACTGCGACCAATGTATCATCAATATATGTGGTTGGTTCAGGCAGTGCCATTACTTGGAGGACAACCGGCGAATCGCCCATGGGCTTTAAATTGGTTTGGTCCATGAACACACATCCGACATATCCGACGCGCGATGGCGACAAATATAATTATTACAGCGACCCGGCGCAGTCAACCGGCTCAATTGACGCGTTTAGCGGTAGTGGTACATACTATGTTCGCGTGTGCGAATATTTGGGCGGAGCATGTGGAGTTTATTCAAATGAAATACAAGTGACATTATGAACAAAGAAACAAAAATAATGGTGGTAATAGCCATTGCCGTAGTGGTTGTATTGTTTATCGTCGGGATGATTGTCAATTATTCTCGCGATAAAGCCGCAACCCAAACCGCCGAACAGAATCAGAATGCTGACACGCAGCAAAATTTTGAAGAATTAACATCGGCTTCTTCCACTGAAACTGCTTCTACCTCAGCCTCATCAACAATAAAAGTTACTAAACCGAAACCGACAGTCACTTCAAAAACAAGCGTGGGTGCCGAAGGGGCGATCACACAATCTTACGCCGATGCTTTAAAGATTTATAGCGCCTCTGGGTATAGAATACAAATCGTCAATTGCGTCTCCACGCCGAATAGTTTGACTTTAAAAAAGGGTGTTAAGTTTATGATTGACAATCGCGACAGCACGACGCACAAAATTAAAGTTGATACTACTACCTATACAGTCAAAGGGTATGGTTTTGTTATTGCCGTGGCCGGCAAGGTTGGGTCCACCAATTTATATTGTGACGGACGAAATGCAGCAAAAATCGTTATAGAAAAGTAAACAAAAAATCCTCGCTGGAAAAAATTCAGCGAGGATTTAGAAGTCTGTAAGCTTAGTATTGCACCTTGCGTCCATTGTTCAGTTTCCATGTCTTGGTGCGAAGTTTTTTCCCCATCGGGGTGTTTTTGCGGGCATGTTTGATGCGGGCTTTGATGGCGCTGTTCATATATTTGCAGTGATTATTGTTAATAACAACGATAATAATAACACAAATATAAATATTTGGCAAGACCTCGCTGACATTATCCAACTTTATCCACATGTTGGACGGGAAATAAGCGAAATGAAATAATTTTTGTGATATAATACTCACATGTGAATTTCCCGCACGCGCTTAGCGGCGCGAAAAGGTCGATGATAGGGGAAGTCACCGGTAATAAACAAATCGATAGTTTACTACCAATAATTTTATCTTGAGATACTTAATGTCCTATGAAAAAAATAATTGCCGGCGTATTGGCATTCGCTATTGTGGCCTTCAACGGTTACATGTTTTTGGAGGGCGCGGTGGTCAGCGCGGCAACCACAACCGTCACGAGTTCTGGTAGTGCGTCTCTCAATTGGGATGTCTATTTGGATGTTGGAAATGAAATCGCGCTTACCTGCGATAATGCCAATATATATCTAGGTTCCATAAACGGTATGACCGGTGGAAATTTGCAAGCAGATAGAGATTGCAACGTCAAAGCGAACAGCGGTTGGACTTTGGCCATCGCTGCCACCAACTCACCGGCCATGATTACCACTACTACCCCGACAAACTCTTTTAGTGATAGAAGTACGACAAAAAGCGCATGGTCAAATAATACAGCCTCATCATCGTATGGTTTTGCGGTCAGTTCTTCGTATAGTTCGAGTTATAGTTTTACCGACATATCCATCTATAGTGGTTTTAATGGCACAAACAATATTACCATAGCTGGAAACACAACCTCAACTGTGGCTGCGGGAGTTACTACCACAATTCGCTTTAGAGCTGAAGTTGGTGCAACCAGAAATCAACCGACCGGCCGATATACTTCTCATGTTGTTGTCACAGCAACCGCCAGTCCGTAATTGATTTATTATTTCGGATGCCCAAAAAAATTGGGCATCTCAGTAATAAATGAATTTAATAAATGTATATGTTCAAAAGAGCGCTACTAATCGGGGAGATGTTTTTGTTGTTATCGTCTGCGGCGCCTGTTCATGCTTATGACGTGCAACAGATTCCGGAGACGCCGGTTTTTAATGATTTTGTCGTCGGGCCAGGCAAGACTGAAATTAAATTGGACGCAGGCCAAACTGTGACTAAGACCATGGTTGTGACAAACCGTTATGGAGTGGACATGCGTTTTAATTTTAAAGTGGAGGATTTTACCGGTAGCAGCAAGAGTAATGAAGTAATTCGTTTATTGGGTGATGAAAAAGGTCCTTACTCGTTAAAGGATTTCATAAAACCGGAAACTGATTCGTTGATTTTAAAACACGGAGAACGAGCGAGAGTGCAAGTGACAATTTCTATTCCAAAGGACGCGACTCCGGCCGGTTTGTATGGCGCCGTAATTGTCACGACCGAACCGGTTAATCCGGCGATCACCGGCGATGAATCCGGTGTTCAAAGCGGTATTACGGTGGAATCGCGTATTGCCTCCTTGTATTTTGTACGTATCAACGGAGATGTGTTTGAAGAGGGCTCCCTGACATCTTTTGCGAGTGATGCTAAATACTACAAGAATGGCACGATTAAATTAACTTATGACTACAAGAACACTGGTTCTATTTATTTAGCACCATATGGTGTTTTGGAAATTACGAATTTGTATGGCACAAAGGTTGACGAATTATCTATCAGACCTTATTTTGTCATGCCCGGGTCAACGAGGTCGGAATGGGTGACGTTGTCGCGAGATTTAATGATTGGCAGATACAAAGCAACTATCAAATTAAATCGCGGTTATGGTGATACGGTTGATGTACAGTCAGTGGTATTTTGGGTTTTACCATGGAAGATTATCGCCGGTTTCTTTGGTGGCTTGGCTATTTTGATCATCCTGTGGAATTTGATTGTCCGTTGGTTTAAAAATAATTTTGAGTACAAAGGTGGAAAGAAAAAGAACGCGCCGCCGACAGCCCCGATGAAATAGTAAAAACGTATGTTTTTCTTAAGGTGCGCTCTACAAGCCGCTCTGTTTACATTATTCGCTTTAATTGCGGGAGTATTCGTCACTCCCGCTTTTGGTATTCAGATGCAGAGCGGGAATTGGATTATTGAACAAGACGCGGTGGATTTTGGCGGGGGTTGGGGTGCGAGCGATAGCTATATTGAAGAGGATTCTTACGGAGAGATAGCCACCGGTTGGTCTTACAGTGATGATTATTCTTTACACGCCGGCTATCAGCAAATGGATGACGACACATATATTTCTCTCACAATAAATACTTCCACCACACTCTTGCCGGCTATATTAGGGCTTAGCGGGGGCACGGCGAATGCCGCCATGGCCAGCACTATCCAGACAAATAATGACTGGGGATATTCATTACAAATATATTCATCAACCTCTCCGGCTTTGACCAAAGATAGTGACTCGTTTGCTGATTACACGGTGAGTTCATCCGCTCCGGATTATACTTGGTCAATCAATAATACTGATTCTGAATTTGGGTTTACGCCCGAGGGTAGCGACTTGATACAAACATATCTGGACAATGGCTCAAACACTTGCAACGTTTCCGGTGGAAGCGATGCAACAGATGCCTGTTGGGATAAATTTACCACTGTTGCCAAGACTTTGAGCCGGTCAAATTATTTAAACGAAACCGGTGCCACCACGACCATCAAACTGCGCGCCCAGTCCGGCTCGGGGCATGTCCAACCAGCCGGTACTTATCATGCCTTATTAATATTAACAGCTGTCGTAAATTAATATGACTTTTTTTTACGCAATAATTTTGGGAATCGTTGAAGGCGTATCCGAATTTTTGCCGATTTCGTCAACCGGCCATATGATTTTAACATCCGATCTCCTGAAAATTCCCAGTTCGGATTTTTTGTCCAGTTTTGAAATTTGTATCCAGTTGGGTGCGATTTTGGCCGTGGTTATTCTTTATGCCAAAAAAGTTTTGACCAATTTAAAATTATTCGGCACAATTGTTATCGGATTTATTCCCACGGCTATTTTGGGTGTGTTGTTGTACAAAACCATCAAAAATATTTTTATGGGTAATTCAATGATTGTCGTTTGGTCATTGCTGATCGGCGGTATTATCTTAATTATTTTTGAATTATTACACAAAGAAAAACCAAATGCCATTCAGGAGGTGGAAATGATCAAACCCAAACAGGCATTTGTGGTGGGTTTGTTTCAGTGTTTGTCCATGATACCCGGCGTATCTAGATCCGCCGCCACCATTATTGGCGGTTTGTCGCTTGGGCTTTCGCGTAAAGCGATTGTGGAATTTTCATTTCTTCTCGCCATACCGACTATGTGCGCGGCGACCGGATATGATTTACTCAAAACCGGTATAAATTTTTCTCATAACGAGTGGGGAATGTTGGCCGCGGGATTTGCCGTGTCTTTTGTAGTGGCCTTGGCCTGTGTTAAATGGTTGATAAAATTTGTGCAAAAACACACATTTATACCGTTTGGAATCTATAGAATTGCGGTCGCGATTATATTTTGGCTGGTGATATTGTAAAACGTTGATTTTTAAGTTATGATAGTGGTGTATCCAGCACCGCTAATTCATTTAACATAAATATATGAAAGTTCGCGAAATAATGTCAACAAATTTCATTTCCATAAAACCAAGCGCTACCTATGAAGAAGTGTATAAAATTTTGATTGAAAATGATATCAGCGGCGCGCCGGTCGTGGCTGAGAATGAAAATATCGTGGGGATTGTATCGGAAAAAGATTTGTTCCGGGTATTGTTTCCCTTCTATACCAGCTATTACAACAATCCGGAGCTTTATGTGGACTATGAAGAGCGCGAGAATAAGGTTGACGAAATTAAAAACCACAAAGTGGAATTATTTATGAGCCGTGATTTTGTAAAAATTTCTCCGGATGATCCGGTCTTGCGCGCCGGCGCTCTGATGCTGGCCAAGAATGTGAGCCGTTTGCCGGTGGTGGAAAATGGCAAATTAGTCGGGATGATTTGGCGTAGAGATATTTACAAAACAATTTTAAATAACAAGCTAGGAAAAGAAAATTAATTATGAGTGACGAACAAAAAGGATTAACTTCGCGTGAATCAGATTACAGTCAGTGGTATTTGGATGTGATAGCTGCCGCTGATATGGCCGATTATTCGCCGGTCAAAGGTTGCATGGTGATTAAACCGTGGGGTTACGCGATTTGGGAAAACATACAAAAGATTTTAAACGAAAAATTTAAAGCCAAAGGCGTGAAGAACGCTTATTTTCCGTTATTGATTCCTCAAAGTTTTTTGACCAAAGAAGCCGAACACGTGGAAGGGTTCGCACCTGAGTGTGCGGTGGTGACAGAAGCCGGAGGAAAAAAGCTGGAAGAACCGTTAGTGGTTCGTCCGACATCCGAGACGATTATGTATGATATGTATTCCAAGTGGATCAAATCATATCGTGATTTACCGTTATTGATCAACCAGTGGGCGAATGTGGTTCGTTGGGAAATGCGCACTCGTTTATTTTTACGCACCACGGAATTTTTGTGGCAAGAGGGCCATACTGTGCACGCAACCGCTGAAGAAGCCGATGCCTTTTCGCGTGAAATGCTGGAAGTTTACCGCGATTTTGCCGAAAATTATATGGCCATGTCGGTTGTGTCCGGAGTTAAGAGCGATGCTGAAAGATTTGCCGGCGCGGTTCGCACCTACTCCATTGAGGCGATGATGCAAGACGGCAAGGCGCTTCAGGCCGGCACCTCGCATTTTCTAGGAGATAATTTCGCCAAGGCCTTTAATGTTAAATTTTTGAATGAAAATAACGAAGAGAAATTTGCCTGGCAGACGAGTTGGGGTGTGTCCACGCGTTTGATTGGCGCGTTAATTATGGCTCATAGCGATGATAAGGGATTGGTGCTACCGCCGAAATTGGCTCCGTTGCAAGTTGTGATTGTGCCAATTGGCATTGAGAAGAATCCCGATTTGGCCAAGGCCGTGGAAAAACTCGGTGAAGCGCTAAAAAATCAAGGAATATCTTTTGAGGTGGACAAGCGCGAGAATTTACGTCCGGGCGCGAAATTTTTTGAATGGGAAAAGAAAGGCGTGCCTGTTCGCATTGAAATCGGACCAAAAGATTTGGAAAAGAATCAATTTATTGCCGCGCGACGCGACACCGGCGAAAAAGCATCAATTGATTTAAACGATGATCCGGCCAAAAATATTGTTGATATGCTGGACGACATTCAAGATAATTTATTGGAAAAATCAAAAAAATTCCGAGAGCAAAAAACATATGGCATTGACAGCTATGATGATTTTCAAAAATTAATTGAATCTCAACCCGGTTTTTATTCGGCTCACTGGTGCGGAAGCGCCGAGTGTGAACAAAAAATCAAAGAAGAAACAAAAGCGACTGTCCGATGTACACCGTTTGGCGCCAAGGATGAATCAGGCAAGTGTTTGTATTGCGGAAAAAATGCGACTATCAAAGTTATTTTTGCCAGATCTTATTAGTGTATGGATGTTATTGTGCACTTTGACGAAATATTTCTCAAAGGAAAAAATCAAGGAATATTTGTTAAAAAGCTGGCCGAAAATATTCGCCGGCTTTTTCTGAATACGACCGTGAAGAGGATAGAGGGCGGATTTTTTGTTGGCAATCTGGACGAATCTCAAATTGAACGATTTGCCGGTATGCCGGGAATTGCCAAGTTTGCCGAGGCAATGGTTTGCAAACGAAATTTAGCTGATATACAAAAATGTTTGCTGATGCAAAACATATTGCCGGGACAAAAAACCTTTAGAATTACCGCATCTCGCTCGGATAAACAATATGAGCTTACATCCGATAAGCTTAATTGCGAATTGGGAAAATATTTTTTTGAAAAACGCGGTTTAAATGTTGATCTGAAAAATCCTGATATAAATTGTCATGTGGACATTGGGCGGACTCATGCCGTCGTTTATGGCAATTTGCGCGATGGTGTCGGTGGTCTACCGGTGGGTACGGCCGGGCGCGTGATGTGTTTATTATCCGGTGGGATTGATTCTCCGGTGGCCGCGTATCAAATGATGAAGAGGGGAGCTGACGCGACATTGATTCATTTTCAAAATCAAACTAGAGTGACTGACGAAGTTTCCGAGAAAATTATTGACTTGGCAAAAAAGTTGGCGCAGTTTCAACTTGTGATACACCTGCTCATTGTGCCGTTTGGCGATTTACAGCGCCAAATAATTATGAAGGTGCCGGCCGATTTGAGAATGATTATTTCTCGGAGAATGATGTTCAAAATTTCCGAGAGAATAGCGCGAGAAGAAAAGTGCCAGGCCCTGGTTACCGGCGATTCGCTCGGCCAAGTGGCCTCGCAAACACTGGAAAATCTGACCGCGGTTTATGGCTCGGTAAATATTTTAAAATTGGCGCCATTAATCGGTTCAAACAAAACCGAAATAACAAAAATCGCCGAGCGCATCGGCACCCTGCCCATTTCTATCCGGCCGTATGAAGATTGCTGTTCATTATTTGTGGCGCGCCATCCCCAGACAAAAGCGCGCGTCTCGGATGTGGAAAAATGCGAAAATGGCCTTGATTTATCAGGGCTTGACAAATTAATGCCGATATCATACAATATCAGTATGAGTTCACCCTGTTAAATTCCGCCTTTGGCGGACCTCGCGAAGCGAGGATTTAACAGGGTAAATAAATAACCTATGATCAAGGAAATAGTTTTTGACATTGAAACCCAGAATTCGTTCGCCGAGGTGGATAATGACATGAAAAAATTTAAAATTTCCGTAGTCTCCATTTATCGTTATGAAACGGACAAATTTGAAAGTTTTACCGAAGGCGAATTGTCCAGACTTTGGCCGATCTTGGAAAAAGCCGACCGTTTGATCGGCTATAACAGCGAACATTTTGATTTGCCCATCCTGATGAACTATTATTTGGGCGATTTGACCAAAATTCCACATCTGGACATGTTGAAAGTTATCAAAGAAAGTCTGGGAATACGGCTGAAATTGGACGATGTGGCCAAGGCAACCCTGGATGATGTTGCGAAATCCGCTGACGGCATGCAGGCTATTCGTTGGTACAAAGAAGGCAAAATTGACGAAATAAAGAAATACTGCGAGCAAGACGTAAATGTCACCAAGATGGTTTATGAGTTTGGGCGTGACAATAGACAATTATTTTACAAAACTTTAACTGGAGACATTACACCTTTTGCCGTAAATTTTTCCATGCCCAAAAATCAAACTGCAAAAATAAATTTAACACTGCCGTTTTAAATATTTATATGATTACTTTACGACGCGAAACCGATTACGCCATTCATTTGCTCAAAGAATTATCCCGGAGCAAGTCAAAATTTTTAAGTTTACACGAGGTGGCCGAAAAGACCGGTATATCGTTTTTATTTTTGCAAAAGATCGCCCGTAAACTTCGTGCGGCGCGCCTAGTCAAGGCCGAGCAGGGAGTGTCCGGCGGGTATTGTTTAAATATTCCCGCTTCAAAAATTACTCTCAAGGCGATTATATCGGCCACGGAAAATGATTCGGCGATTTTACCCTGTCTTTGCGTTAAGGGCGGAAGATGTCCGGGCGATATGAAAAAGTGCGCGTTAAAAACTAATCTTGGCAAAATTAATAAAAAAATTGACGATGTGTTTCAGAAAACGACTTTGAATAAAGTATAATTATGTTGCCTCGTCCAAAGATAATAAAGAAAATATATCTTGACCATGCCGCCACCACACCGGTTGATTCTCGCGTGCTCGCGTCTATGAAACCGTTTTTTTCGGAAAAATTTGGCAACCCATCAGCACTTTATGGCTTGGGGCGAGAAGCCAGAAACGCGGTTGATGATGCGCGCAAAACAATTGCCTCGCTCATGCACGCCTTGCCGGAAAATATTTTTTTTACGGCCGGTGGCAGCGAGTCGGACAATATGGCGATATTTGGCACAGCCCGGGCGCATGCGCACAAAGGCAAACATATAATTTCTTTAGCCATTGAACATCATGCAGTATTGCGACCACTTGAAGAGTTGGTCAAGGAAGGTTTTGAAATTACTTATGTGCCGGTGGACAAAAATGGTTTAGTTTCGTCTGAGGCTGTGGCCAAGGCCATACGGCCGGATACAATTTTGATCACGATAATGTTTGCCAACAATGAGATGGGCTCGATTGAACCAATTGCGGATATTGGTCGTGAGATTTTGAAGTTTCGTAAAGCAAACAACTCTATTTATCCGTTATTTCATACTGATGCCTGCCAAGCAGCCGGATATTTGGATTTGGACGTTGAGAAAACACACGTGGATTTAATGTCCATAAACGGCGGTAAAATTTACGGGCCTAAAGGTGTTGGCGCCCTGTATGTACGCCGTGGAGTAAAAATCTCGCCGATTATTTTTGGCGGGGGCCAGGAAAAATCTATGCGCGCCGGCACGGAAAATACGGCCGGCATTGTTGGTTTGGCCAAAGCCTTGGAAATTGCGCAAGCATTGAAAGAAAAAGAAAGCATACGCGAACGCGAGTTAACAAAATATTTATGGGGACAGATTACAAAAAATATTCCCGAAATTAAATTAAACGGTCCGGAAATAGGGGAATCCAGATTGCCAAATAATCTTAATGTCACCTTTAAAAATATTGAGGGCGAGGCCATGCTTTTGTATATGGATGAGTATGGTATAATGTGCTCTACCGGCTCGGCTTGCACCTCGGAATCATTGGAGCCGTCTCATGTGCTTCGCGCCATGGGCATGTCTTATGAAATGGCGCATGGTTCTATTCGTTTTACTTTCGGACGAAGTAATGCAAAAGCCGATATTGATTATCTGATGAAATATTTGCCGGCAATAATTAGCACCCTTCGCGAAATTAGTCCGGTAAATTCTGTGACAAAACACCCCAAGTATAAATAATAAATTAATCCAATACTTATGCAGGAGAGGCAAATAATGCCCGAGCAGGAGGTGGAAAAAATATATCGAGACGGAGTGTATAAAAAATTGCAATCTCGGTTTGAAAAGCATGGATTTACTTTGACCTTGGGAGATGCGGCGAGATTGCGGGAAATTATTTCTGCGTGCATTGAGGAGAGAAAAACGATTGTCAATAGAATGGAGAATGGATTTGATATTTGTCATGAAGCGGAAGCGCGGTTTTTTCAACTCGTATATAATATTGATTTTCTTGAGGAGGTGCTAATGAGGACGCCCGGATATGATGTTAATACTGTTGTTGATAATGGCGACATGCACGATGCCGGTATAATTGAGAAAAAATATAAAGAAATGATAAAAAAAGTAAATTGCATGAGAGAAGAAAGTGAATTGTTGTAATTATTATGAAAAAGGGAGCGAAAAATATTTTAGTCATTATTCCTCACGCATCACGCGCTAGGCCAAAAGAAATAAAAGCCGACTGGCTTTCAGGCCATCAAGAAAGATTTTTGTCTTCAAATGAAGCTGAAACAGATCGATATTCAGATAAGCTCTATAATTTCCAGCAATTAATCGGTAGCAGACAACTATTGTTTCCTTATAGCCAAATTTTCTTAAACGTGTGCCGACGTCCGTCAAAGTTAAACGAAAGCTGTCCGTTGAATATTAGGGGTGTTGATGTCTATAAAATCAAACCCTCTGTCATTTTTAGAAAAGAATTAATAAAGAAATATTGTTACAAATATTACGATAAAATATCACGATTTAACGGAGTAATAATTTTTAACGGACACACCACCATTGCCGGGCACTCAAGTTTAAAGGAAAAATTAAGACACAGAATTGTAATTTCCAATATTACTAAGGTTGGTGAAAAAACTCGTAAATTTGCGCCGGATGACTTGGTTAAGATTTATGTAAATGAATTGAGGAAACACCTCCCGGGAGTGACTATCGGGATCAATTCCGCTTACATGGACGTGGATGAGTATATTTGTGACAAATTTGGGTGGAGAAATAATGGTTCCGGCATTCCAATTATACACCAGGAAACCGATGAGGGTTTATATATAAAAAATAACAAACTTGATCGAAAAAAATTGAATAAATTACGTGATATTTTTGCCGAGGCGTTATTGGAAACTGTAAATAAATATGCCGAAAAAAATAATTAAAAAAACGAAAACTGCCGACGTCCGTGGAAACGACGGGCAGAGTTGGTTGTATTCGGATATCGTAAAGGAACACTTTTTCAATCCGAAAAACTTCATGCGTTACGAAGAGGAAAAGAAATTTAAATTTAACGCCTCTGGCCGCGTGGGTTCGCCGGCCTGCGGGGACGAAATGGTAATTTGGCTGAAGATTGACCCAAAGATGGAAAAAATTAAAGATTGCCGTTGGCGCACGTTTGGTTGCGGTTCGGCCATCGCCTCCACTTCCGTGATGAGTGAAATGATAAAAGAGAACGGCGGGATGAAAATTGACGATGCCTTAAAATTAACGCCAAAAGATATTTTGGCGCGCCTTGGCGGATTGCCCGATCGCAAAATTCACTGTTCGGTTTTGGGCGATAAAGCCCTGCAGGCGGCGATTAACGATTATTTCCGTTCAACCAATCAACATAAGCGTATATTTGTGTCCGGCGCCAAGATTATTGACAAGGATTTAAATATAACAGACCATGATATTGAAGAAGCGGTGCTGGAAGGGGCACAAACCATTGAAGACGTGCAAAAAAAGTTGAAAGTCGGCGCGGCTAAGCCCGAGTCGCGCGCGGCGATTGAAGAACTAATTCGTTTTTATTTTGAAAAATATTTTGGTAATTAATAATATATTCTATGACACCAAAAGTGGACAAAGAAAAATGTTTGGGTTGTGGCGCCTGCGCCTCAATCGCGTCGAATACGTTTAAAATGGGTGATGACGGAAAATCAGAGGTCGTTAATCCCACCGGTGACGACGAAGCAACGATTAAGCAGGCGGCCGATTCTTGCCCAGTGCAAGCGATTACGTTGGAATAAGGCAATTTTCAAAAAGCGCGCGAAAGCGCGCTTTTGTTATTTATTCTTTATTTATTTCCGAATTTGCGATATAATTATTTCATTCTAACTTTTTCATAAATATGGGTATCAATGAAATAATCGTTATCGTTCTAGGCTTGACCTTGTTTGAGGTAATATCAAGTATAGACAATGCCGTCGTAAACGCGGATGTTTTGTCCACTATGTCGGCCAAGGCCCGGCGTTGGTTTTTGTTTTACGGTATTATTATCGCCGTATTTGTAGTCCGCGGACTTTTACCGCTTTTGATCGTCTACTTCACCAATACGAATCTTGGTCTTTGGGGCGCGCTAACCGCCACATTTAGCTCAGACCCGATGATAAAAGACGCAATTGAGGCAAGCAAACCCATACTTCTTGGCGGCGGTGGTTTGTATCTGGTGTTTTTATTTTTGCATTGGTTGTTTACCGAAAAAAAGGATTACGCTTTTTTCATTGAACGACATGTCCATCAAAAATTATATTTTTGGTTTTATGCCGCCGCCTCAATAATTTTATTGGCTTTTGTCTGGGCGACGATTAAAATTAACCCTATGATTGCACTTGGCGCGGTGATTGGCTCATCCGCTTTTTTTATAACTTCGGGATTTAAAAATAATGCCGAAGAAAAAGAAAAAGAATTGACCGGTGGCGGACGAATGTCTGATATTGCCAAAATTCTTTACCTGGAATTGATTGACACCACTTTTTCTATTGATGGTGTGCTTGGTGCGTTCGCGTTTACTCTGTCGGTTCCGCTTATTATCATTGGTAATGGTATTGGCGCGTTTGTGGTGCGGTATGTGACAGTTAAGGGTATAAACACAATCAAAAAATACCGTTATCTTAAAAACGGCGCCATGTATTCCATTGCCTCGCTTGGCGCGATTATGATGGCCGAGAGTTTGAGCGTGCACGTGCAATCATTTGTCCCGCCGTTGATTACTTTTATCGTAGTTGGGTTGTTTTTTTGGCTTTCTGTAAAGGAATTGAAAATGCACAAGACAGGGAAGGACAAGGTTTGATACTTATAAATTATCTGGAATTTCGTATGAAGATTCAACCCTTAGAAAAGAATATCAAAAGTTTAATCGGTGACCAAGATAGCTATTTTAGCATTCCAGATTATCAAAGGCCTTACAGGTGGGGAAAAGAAAATATTGATGATTTTTGGAATGATATAACAACGGCCTATGATAATAATGAGGAAAATTATTTTCTTGGGTCGATGATCCTTATAAAAAAACAAGACAATAATGATTTTGAGCTAGTCGACGGCCAGCAAAGATTAACAACAATCACTATTTTTTTAGCAGTGTTAAGAGATTATTTTGCCGAGCACGGAAGAGCCGGTCTATCTGAAAAAATTCACGATGAGTTTATCTGTAAGGACGGTAAATTTCGTCTTCAGATACGCCCAGAGGATAGATCAGATTTTGAAAATTACGTATTAAAGAAAATTGGTGCTTTGCGCGATATAAAAAATACTTCGTTGGCTCTTCATTATATTAATGCCATCCAATACTTGCAGGAAAATATTAATAATAAGGAAAGTGAACTTGTAAACAATGAAAAGGACGCAATACATTATTTGGAGAGTCTGTACAATTATTTCATGGATAAAACTTTGGTTGTTAATATAATAGCAGAGGATTTATCGTCCGCTTATACAATTTTTGAAACAATTAACCAGCGTGGTGAAGGGTTGGAAACCGACGAATTGCTGAAGAATTTTTTACTTAAAAGATTGCAGGAGGAAATTAAAAAACATAATCGCCTAAATCCAAAATCGGAAAAGGATTTTGAGATAGAAAAGCAGGTGCTTCTTGAAGGCTACAAGTACATAAAAGGTATCGCCGGTGAGGACATCGAAATGCAGGAGCTACTGCGACACCACTGGACGGCGATGATTGGGGTTAAGCCCAAAAAAAATCTATATAAAGAAATTATCAACTATATCAAAAGTAAAAATTTGCTTTCCGAGGATTTTATTAGAGAATGGAAATCCTCAGCTGATTGTTATGCTTCTTTAATAAAAGGGAAAAAGTTTGACGAATTATCAAATGAGGCAAAAAACAATCTTAAACTTCTTTGGTATATTAACCATTGGGAATGGTTGCCTGTGTTAATATCAGCCCGCAGAAATAATTATTCCAAGTCTGATTTTGAGGAATTGATATTTGCATTAGAAAAAATGTATGCTTTATTTTGGATCGCCGGCTATAATGTTGCTAAGATAAAAAACCCGACACTGGCTCTAATTAGAGACTATGTAAATAAAAACAAATCAATCGCTGAAATTAAAGAATATATAGATGATACTATTCGCAGGAGTGGGGTTCTGATGCGTTTCATGGACTCAATACAAGGAGATTGTTATGGCCAATCATGGTGCAGATACGCCTTGTCAAAATACGAGTATTTATTAACGGATGATTCAGTGGAGAAAAGCATTGATTTTAATTGTACTCAAATTGAGCATATTTTACCACAGACAATGACTGCTAAATATTGGACGGACAGATTTACTGTAGGTGAACAGTTAAAGCTGGTGAATACCATAGGCAACCTTACTCTCCTCATTGGCGGGGTAAAAGAAAAGAATAAATCAAAGAATCAAACTGCCTCAAATAAACCTTATGACGAAAAACTCAAAATCTATTCGGGCGAAACACTCAAAGACAGACAGTCTGCCTTTAATATGACCCAAGAATTAAGCAAATATAAAGAATGGACGCCGCTTGCAATTAAAGAAAGGCAGAAATCAATTATTGATAAATTGAAAGAAGTTTGGCAAATTACGGATGGTGATATTAAAAATGAGGAAGTTATCTCTATCGCGGAAGAAAGCGATAATAATGAAAATGAGTTTACTGAAGAAGAATTGACGCTTATCGACCAATATAAGCTAAATTTAGAAGAAAAAATGAAAACTAAATTTCTTGACCGCGCTGATGATGTAGATGTAGAAGAGAAAACTACTGCTTGGGGTCGCTGCAAAGAAGATTATTATAATTTTTATGGCAGCAAAGAATTATACGGCGACGATAAATATGCCGAAAAGACTTATGTGCCTTGTATTTATTTCAGTAAATCAACATATTTTTTAAAAGAGTTAGCTATTATTTTGCATATTCAGGTCATGGATAATCGGTATGCATCAGTGATAAATTTTATAAGAGATAAACGGGAATTTTCAGATTGGACATATAATGATAGATATTCTCTCCTTTTCAAGAAGGTCGACTTCAATAACACAAAGTCTATTGAGGATGATCTGGCGAAGGCATATATAATGCTATTGGAAATAAAAGACGATCATTCATCGGATGAATTTGAAAATGAAAGAAATACTTTTTCTTTAGATAGGGGCAACTATTCTGATAAAGAGTTAGAAGGCTTACTTCAAGAAACATTATCTCGAGATACTACTCTAACCCCGCGATTAATTAAATTTTTAGAAATATTGCTTTCAGAATCAAGGACTTTTTCTCGCGAAGAAATTAAGGGAAAATTATTTCAAAAAGGTGTTGGAGATGATGATGGCCAAGCTGGCAGATATTTAAGCAATATATCCCAATTCATAACCAAAAGAGATAGCGACCATTTAAGACAGATTGTTAGTTTCAAAACTGACGGAGGAATCGGCGAATTGAAGGATGATTATTGTATCGTTGATAAATACCGAGAAATTGTTAAGGAGGTTCTTGATCGGCATAATTAGATCATAATTTCATGTTATCCAAGTCTCAATTCCTAAAATATATTCAATGTTGCAAATACCTCTGGCTGTATAAATTCCGCCGTGATTTGTTGCCTGAAGAAACCGGCGAATCGTTGCAAGGGATTTTTGACGAGGGCTATGAAGTTGAGGATTATGCCCGAAAATTATTTCCCAAAGGCGTTAAAGCCGAGGGACTTTATGAAACTGCTAAAAATAATACTGACAAGCTGATCAAAGACGGCAACGAGGTTATTTTTCAAGCTACCGCCATGGCCAAAAGCCTTTATGCCATGGCTGATATTTTTGTTAAGAACGGTGATAAGTGGGATATTTACGAAGTAAAAAGTTCAACCCAAGTTAAAGATATTCATATTGTTGATTTATCTTTTCAAAAAATTTGCTTTGAATCTGCGGGTTATCAGATTGGTAAAACATATTTAGTTGTTATAAATACAGACTATGTCAGAATGGGTCAGGTTGACCCCAAAAAATTATTCAAAATTGAGGATATAACTTCGGATGTCAGAAATATAATCAGCGAAACCAAATTGAATATTGTATCAGCTTTGAAACTTACCAAGTCTCCCAAAGAACCGCAAATAAGAATCTTAAAGCAATGCAATAGCCCCTATGAATGTCCATTTATTGATTACTGTTGGAAAAAAATACCCGTTGATTCCATCTATGACATTGCTTGCGGTTTAAGCGAGAAAAAGCTGAATGAGCTTTTGGATCAAGATATTCTGGAAATAAAAGATATACCTGAGGATTTTTTAAACAGAGACCGAGCCTTGATGCATCGTCATGTGGTTAAACATAATAAAGTCCATATTGAATCTGATAAAATCAAAGAAGACCTAAACAATCTCAAATACCCGCTCTATTTTCTTGATTACGAGACATTCAGCCCCGCTATCCCTCTTTTTGACGGCTACAAACCTTACCAACGCATTGTCTTTCAGTTTTCCCTGCACGTTCAGGAAAAGCCGTGCGGCAAGCTGAAACATTATGAATTTCTGGCCAAAGACTTCAAGGATCCGACGGAAGACCTGCTCAAAAGTCTTAAGTCGTTTATAACGTGTAAAGGAACAGTGATAACATGGAATGCAATATTTGAAAAAGGCTGTAATAGTGAAATGGCCAAGCGTTCTTCAAAATATGTTAGTTTCCTAAAATCAGTCAACGATTCCATGTATGATTTGATGTTGATTTTCCGTAAAGGCTATTATGTCCACAAAAATTTTCACGGGAGCGCTTCAATTAAAAAGGTTTTACCGGTATTGGTCCCAAAATTATCCTATAAGGATTTAAATATTCAGGAAGGTGGGACAGCTTCTGACAGTTGGAAGACATTGATTGATCCAGGTATCAGTAAAAAAGACAAGGATAAACTTTACAAAGACATGACTGATTATTGCGGTTTGGATACAATGGCCATGGTGGAAATATTAAATTTTTTACAACATTTGCACTAAATTAACGTTTGTGATAAATTACATCAAATCGTTCATTCAACAATGAGGAGGAAAACATGGATAAAGAGGGTACGTCGGCAGCGGAATCGGAATTTAGACAACGTGTCGGCTCGGTGACCACATGGATGGGTCGTGATGAGGGGATGTTGACCTTTGAAGAATTGGTCGAGTTGCTGAATAGATTTGACGCGGTCTGTGCTGCGGGTCCAGCAGTAAGGATGTCCGAAGGGAAAATACAATGACGACGAAAGAAACAAATGACCCGACTCCGCTGGAGAAACTACTACAAAGGATGCCCCTCATGCATATAGACGACGACGCTGATCTTTCTCCTGAATCGGTGGCGGATTTTCATCGCGTGCTTGATGGTGATGTCGAAAAATTCGTCAACGCGCGGTAGAAACCTCGGCGGTTCGCATCGGCGACCGAGCCAGTGAGCTCGGTTTTTTAATTTGCAATTTTGGGTATATATTGATAAAATACTGACAATATGTCCATTGGAAAACTCTATATAGTCGCCACACCCATTGGTAATATGGGCGATGTAACTTTACGCGCTTTGGAAACACTAAAAAGCGTGGATTTTATTTTATGCGAAGATACCCGCGTGGCCAAAAAGTTGCTGGACCGGTATGAGATTTCCAAGCCGACAATCAGCTACCATCATCATAGCGACGCGAAAAAGATAAATGAAATAAAACAGATGCTGGCAGACGGCAAGAATTTAGCTTTGGTGACTGATGCCGGCACTCCAGGCATTTCCGATCCGGGAAATTTATTAATTGCCGAGCTGTGCAAAAGCAATTCGCCGGAGATCGTCCCTATTCCTGGTGCGTGTGCTGCGATTGCCGCTTTATCTGTTTCGGGTTTTCCGACCGACCGATATAAATTTTTAGGATTTCCTCCGCATAAAAATAAACGCCAAAAGTATTTTAAGGAGGTGGCTGAGAGCGAAGAAACCGTGGTATTTTATGAATCAGGCCACAGAATTATGAAATGTTTAAATGATTTGAAAACATTTGTACCGGCCAAACGCCAAATTTTAGTCGGTCGTGAAATTACCAAAATGTTTGAAACGTTTTATCGCGGAACAATTGATGAAATAATCCAAAATATGAAAGACGAAAGAGGGGAGTTTGTTGTTGTGATAAATGCAAGATAAATTATGCCCCAATCTCACG
This sequence comes from Patescibacteria group bacterium, assembly GCA_041651015.1. Classification (GTDB taxonomy): domain Bacteria; phylum Patescibacteriota; class Patescibacteriia; order Magasanikbacterales; family GWA2-37-8; genus JAPLWQ01. The sequence goes on along the minus strand of JBAZKA010000001.1, from coordinate 259,624 downwards.
AATTGTTTCAGATTAGCCAAGTCGCGATATTGATCAGAAATGATAAATGTCTGATTTTAAAATGTGCCGATCGCGATAATGAATGGGTTTTGCCCGGCGGAAGAATAGACAAGGATGAAACCATGATTAGTGGTAACTGCGAGCCAGCTTTCAGGCGGGAACTGCTTGAAGAATTAAATTTGCGTGATGTAAAAATTTTAGGTGTTGTGGATTATGACCATGTCGGCAAAACCAGAATCACAAAAGATTGCGTGTTGGGCGTGGCAAATTTGATTGTGAATGATAATGATGAAATCACATTAAGCGAAGAACATATCGAATTACAATGGGTGACTATAAACAAGCTGGATAAATATAATTTTGTGTGGCCGTGTGCCAAAAGAATGATCATAAAAGGATTTGAATATAAAAAATTGCTTGAAAATTATGTCAAATAAATACTATCTCACCACCGCCATACCCTACGCCAATTCCGACCCGCACATCGGGTTTGCTTATGAAATTCTTTGTGCTGATGTGATGGCGCGCTATCAGCGCCTGCAAGGCAAGGAAGTGTATTTTTTAACCGGCACAGATGAGCATGGCCAGAAAATGTTGCGCACGGCCAAAGACGCCGGCCGAGACGTGGCTGATTACTCGGCCGAGAAATCAGCCCAATTTCAGCTATTGGCTGACCGTTGGAATATCACCAATGACGATTTTATCCGCACCACTGAACCACGCCACATGGAACGCGCGCAGAAATTTTGGCAAGCATCGCTCGCGGCCGGTGATATTTACAAAAAACAATACTCGGGTTTGTATTGTGTGGGTTGTGAAGCGTTTAAAACCGAAAAAGATTTGGTTGACGGTAAATGTCCGGACCACAATAAAGAACCGGAAGTTTTGGTGGAAGAAAATTATTTTTTCAAATTATCCAAATATCAACAGCAATTGGAAAAATTGTTTGATTCGCAAAAAGATTTTGTCTACCCTTCAAATCGTTACAATGAAATGAGAAACATTCTGAAAGACGGGCTGGAGGACATTAGTGTTTCGCGTTCCAAAGAAAAACTTACTTGGGGTGTTCCGGTGCCAGGCGACGATAGCCAGGTAATGTATGTTTGGTTTGACGCTTTGACCAATTACATTACCGCGCTCGGCTATGGCACTGACGATACGGATTTATACGATAAATTTTGGCCGGCTGACGCGCATGTCATTGGCAAGGAAATAAACCGTTTTCATTCTTTACTTTGGCCGGCCATGTTACTTTCGGCCGGATTGCCTTTGCCCAAACAGATTATTGTGCACGGATGGATTACGGTTAGTGGACAAAAGATGAGTAAGTCTTTGGGCAATGTGATAAACCCCCTAACTTTGATTGACGAATATCCGCTGGAATCGGTTAGGTATTTTTTTAGCCGTGAAATTCCCTTTGATGATGACGGCGATTATTCCGAACAAAAATTCCGCGACCGGTTTAACGGTGATCTGGCCAATGGTTTGGGCAATTTGACCAACCGCATCATTGTGATGATTGAAAAATATTGCGATTCAATTGTGCCTGTCGCGCATGATAGTGGGATCAAAAAATACACGGTAAGTACTTGGGATGAATATGAAACGCAAATGGATAAATGGCGTTTTGACCATGCTTTGGAAGATGTATTCAAGCTGGTGACGTTTTGCGATCAGCAAATTTCCGAGAAACAACCGTGGGCCATGGCCAAGGCAGGTAAAATGGATGAAGTAAAAATTCTTCTTGGCGATTTAACCGAAGCCTTGCGCCATATCGCCGTCATGCTGTATCCAGTCATGCCCGAGACATCGGAAAAAATTCTGACGCAGATCGGCTTGAGTGCGGAAGCGGAATTTAAATTAAATCTGAATGAATTAAAAGAATGGCGCGATACGGCCGGACAAAAAATTCAAAAAGGGGAGCCTTTATTTCCCCGTTTAGAAAATTCACCCCGTTAAATACTTCATAAATTGAGGGTGAAAAAAAGTTGCATTTACCGAGATTTAATTGCAGAAAATATTAATAATTTATAATTTAACTGGGGTAAATATGAATATTGTTGATATAATTATCATCGCGGTCATCCTTTTGTTTGCCGGCGCCGGTTTTTTCTTTGGTTTTGTCCGCACCGTTGGATACTTATTGTGCAATGTAGTGGGTTTGTATCTTGCTTATAGATTTTACAGTCCGGTCGGCGAGTGGATAATCAAAGTGACGGGTTGGGATGGAAATTCTGCGCAATTTTGGGCTTTTGTCATTGGATTTATTTTAATTAGTATTGCGGTGGGCTTAATCGGGCGACTGATTATAAAATTATTAGATTTAGTGGCGCGTTTACCTTTTATATCGCTGGTGAATCGTTTTGCGGGTTTAGCTTTTGGCATTTTGCAAGGCGTATTAATTTGCGCGTCAATTTTATACGTGGTGGCGCGATATCCCATTGCTACAAACGTTATGACCTTGATTGAACAGTCCAAAATGGTCGGCCTGCTAAATTACGTGGTGGTTCTGATTTCACCCTTTATTCCAGAAGGTTTAAAACTGATGAAGAGCGTGATCCAAAATTTTAAATAACATGAAACGAATAACCGCTTTATTTTTTTGTTTTTTAATTTTACCGGGCTGCGGCTCGGTAAAATTTAATGCGCGAGAAACTAATGCGGTTGTTGCCTCGCCCGGCAATAATAATACCGAAGAAAGAATAATTAATGCGCCGGATTTGCCAGCCATTCCCAATAATGCGGAGCTGTATGACGCGTTATTTACGCAAGCCGAGGATATCGGTGATATTGGAATTATAAAAGGCGCGATCACTCCACACCACTTGGTCGGCGGAAATATTCCCGCCACCTTATTTAAATATTTGGGCAAACAAAAGCCGTCAGTGATTGTGGTTTTCGGACCCGACCATTATCAGGTCGGCGGTGCGCCGGTCGTGTCGGCCATAGCTGATTGGGCTACGCCATACGGCAAGGTAAAAGTTGAAGAAAATATTTTACAAAAATTATATGGCGCTAATTTAATGAAAGATAATTACAATGCGTTTACCAATGAACACTCTATCGGCGCTTTAGTAAGTTTTATTGCTAAATTTTGTCCTGATTCAAAAATTGTTCCGATAATTTTCCCTTATACCGCGCCCACTTCCACTGTTGATAATTTTTTGCAAACGCTTTGGCTGCTTTTACCGGATGACGCGGTCTTTGTCGCCTCAATTGATTTTTCACATTATCAAAATCCGGCCATGGCCGAGTTTCATGACGAATTAAATCGCGCCGTGATTAAAAATTTTGAATATAACAGGTTTCAAAACATGGAGATTGATTCCACGCCGAGTTTGTACGCCTTGCTTAAATCCATGGAAAAAAATGGCACGCAAAAAATCTCCTATGAAATGTCCGGTAGTTCGGACAAGCGCATGAACAATCCGGCAGTAGAAGAAACCACAAGCTATTACGCGCCATTTTTTGTCGCTGGTGATAAGAACGAAGACCGTGTTTCTTCAATATTATTCTTTGGTGATTTAATGTTGGATAGAAGCGTTAAGACACAAATTGATAAATATGGTACTGATTATATTTTTACCAAATTGGCCGGCCAAGAAAACCGTTTTTTTATGGGCACTGATGTGGTGCACGCGAACTTGGAAGGACCGTTTGCTGACTCGCGCCGAGCGACCAGCAAAGAGATCGCGTTCAGGTTTGACCCAAAATTATTGTCCATGCTGCAAAAGTATAATTTCGGCATGTTCAGCCAAGCCAACAATCACAGTTTGGACATGAGCTCGGCCGGATTTGAAGAATCCAAAGTAAATTTGCGAAAATACGGCTTTGGTGTTTATGGCAGCCAGTATCGCGTGGATAATGAATCAATGCTTATACAAAAAGTGGGGGATTACAATATCGCGTTCATCGGTTTAAACGATACCAATTCTCCGATTGATTTACCTAAAACAAAAGAATTGATTAAAAAAGGAAATGATGACGCTGACTTTGTAGTCATAAACATTCACTGGGGGCCGGAGTACAAGGAATTTGCCGTTAGCCGTGAACAAACTCTGGGCCATGAACTTGTTGACGCAGGCGCGGATGTAATTATCGGACATCACGCGCACGTGGTACAAGAAATGGAAATATACAAAAATCGTCCGATATTTTATTCTCTCGGAAATTTTGTTTTTGACCAGTATTTTTCCACGCCCACGCAACAAGGTTTGGGTATCGGAATAATTTTGCGCCGTGATAGTATTACGATTTATCCGACCGCCTTGGAACAAAATAAGAGCCAAGTGTCGCAAATGCCGTATGCCGAAAGAACGAAATATTTGAGTGATTGGATTGCCAAAAGCCGGTTGGGGGATTATAAGTTTGAGGATAATAAAATAATTATTAATACAAATTAATATGATGTGGGTAAAAAAACATTTGTTAGCGATAATTATAACGGTGGCCGCAATCGCGGCTTGCGCGTCCGTATTGTATTTGGTAAAAAATCAGATTGAACAAAGTCAGGATATCGCTCGATATACCAAACAGGATTCCGAAAAAATAGCACAAAAAGCAATCCGGCGTGAAGAAGAAGCGACTCGTAATGCTGAACAAATGAAAACAAACGAAAAGAATGTAAAGACTTGCATGGAAAAAATTGCAAATATTCAACAGGTTGACCTGCCGGACGATCTATTAAAGAATGCCGTTTGGAAAATGAGCACCAGTACTGATTTATATGGAGCGTTTATTTATTATTCTGATTTCCTATACAAAAATAAACCGGTTAATGTTGAGTTTGGCCTTGTAGATATGGATTCTGTTTATGGCATCATAACTTACGATAATAAACAAATTGTTATCACCGGTGGTTTATATAATATTGCTGAAAATAATACATTGAATGTAACATCAACTTGTCAAAATTATTCAAATATATTTATTTCCGATAAAGTTGACCGGTATTATAATGATTCATTTATTTTGATAGATGAATCATACGACATATTTCCAGAAAAAATTGTCGGCGATAATAAAAATGCCGTTGCCTCTTATTTATGGACTGCGATGCCGGGTAAAGTTGAAATTAGTGATAGTGATGTCACGGTTTATTCAAAAAATAATGTAGTGCTAAAAAGGCCGCAACGTAACGGGTATGCGTATTATGGCATTCTTTCAAATGGAAGAGTGGCCGTATACAGATCGGAACTTTTACCGAAAGAACTGACGATTATTTTTAATGACGATACTAAAATTCCATTGTCATCATTTAATGGTGGGTTAAGCGAACCTGGATGTGGCGGATTAAACACCATTGCATCAAACAGTACGATTGATAAAAAGAATTTGATTGAGGTTGGGAAAACGTCAAGCGGTGAAACGATCTATGAATACAAAGATACGGACATGGTAAACAAATATTTTGACAATATTGTATATTTTCCCGACATTGATAGTTCAACTAAAATTTCATTTGATAAATATGCAAGCGATCATCCATACTTTGTTTGGATAGACGGTTTTGGTACGGCGATTGAATATTATCAAAATAAATATCAATCAGGCGCCGAATGCGGTAAACCGGTCATCTATTTGTATCCGACCAAAGACATGAACGTTTCGGTCAAAGTTGAACCGAACGGTGGATTTCAATTAACCGAGCCGGCGTATAATAACGGTTGGAATGTCTGGGCCACCACAAAGAGCGAACTGACAAATTTGTCCGACGACGCGTCTTATCCGTATTTGTTTTGGGAAGGCAAAGCATATAATTACGTGACACCGGATAAAGGTTTTGTTTTGAAACGCGAAAATGTCGGACGTAATATGAAAACATTGCTCGCGCGTTTGGGTTTGAATGAAAAAGAATCAACCGACTTTATAGAATTTTGGCAGCCGAAACTGGAAGTCAAGCCTTATGTTTATGTCACGTTTGTTTCGCAAGAAGTATTTGAGGAACTGGCGCCACTTACCGTTTCACCAAAACCGGATAAAGTGATTCGTGTATTTATGGATTACACGCCACTTGATCAATTTATGTATGTCTCGCCGCTAAAAATCACCACGCCGACCCGAAAAGGATTTACGGTCGTGGAGTGGGGCGGACGATTGCTCAAATAAATTATGTTAATTGACACCCACTGCCACCTTCAATTCACCGCGTACAAAGATGACGCAGATATTGTGGCCAAGAAATGCGCGGATAAGGATATGGTTTTGAACGTGGTCGGTTCGCAATACGACACCAGCGTTCGCGCGGTTGAGTACGCGGAAAAATATCCGTTTGTTTTCGCGACCGTTGGTTTGCATCCAATTCATTTAATTTCCGCCGAGGTTGATGAGGAAGAAGTGAAATTCAAATCGCGCGAGGAAGAATTTGATTATGATAAATACAAAAAACTCGCGGAGCACGAGAAAACAATCGCAATAGGCGAGTGTGGTTTGGAATTACATCATTTGCCCGAAGGCATTACCGCGGACGAGGCAATCAAAATTCAAACCGAGGCATTTGTCGCTCAATACAAATTGGCGCAAGAATTAAATTTGCCGATGGTTATTCATGTGCGTGACGCGCACCAGCAAATGATTGATTTGCTCAAAACATTAAACCCAATTCCGCGCGGCGTGATTCATTGTTATACCGGAGATTGGAATTTTGCCAAACAGTATTTAGATATGAGTTTTTATTTGGGTTTTACCGGTGTAGTGACTTTTCCGCCAAAGAAAACCAATCCCAAACCACAAGAGGATTTGCTTGAAGTAGTTAAAAATTGCCCGTTAGACAGAATGCTAGTTGAAACAGACGCGCCATACCTCGCCCCGCAAAAGTACCGTGGTGAACGCTGTGAGCCATGGATGGCGGAGGAAGTGGCTTTATACATCGCTAAAATCAAATGCCTTACCGTGGCGGAATTTATCGAAATTACGGAGCAAAACGCGTTAAAGCTGTTTGACAAAATGCGAAGTTGATATTGAAAATTGGAAATTTGGCATTCCCGCCTCTGTACGGGGAGCTATTTATCCCCAAAAAAATCAAAATACCCTTGACTTTATCGGATAAATTTAGTAAACTATTGGCGTCTTAAATTGCATATCCTATGGCGGATAAATCGAACAAAACGCAGAACGACCACGCCTATTATGCTTTTGGCATAAGAATTATGCTGGATATGGGTTTATTGATCGCGATTCCAGCGGTTTTAGCGGCGTTTGGTGGAACTTATCTTGATGAAAAATTTGACAAATACCCGTTATTCTTGATTCTTTGTCTGGTAAACGCCTTTGTGATTTCCGCTAAAGTGATTATGGAAAAGGCGAAAAAATATGGCAAAGAGTTTGATGCGCTTGATAAAAAATAATTATGCATATTCCGGAAATGGCCCCCGATGTCTTGTTTCACATCGGTTCGGTGCCGGTCACCAATACAATTGTAAATACATGGATCGCTATCGTTGTATTTTTGATTATCGGTTTGTATTTTAGAAAACATATTTCGCTGCGTCCGGGTAAATTACAAAACGTGTTTGAATTTATTTTAGAATCAATTCTCGGTTTTTTTGATCAAGTGACGGGCGATCGCAAAAAAACTTTAAAGTTTTTACCATTAGTCGGATCTGTTTTCTTTTTTATCCTACTCTCAAATTGGCTTGGACTATTGCCGGGTACCGGCAGTATTACTTATGGCGGGAAGATGCTTTTGCGTCCGGCTAACACCGATTTGAATTTAGTTTTTGCCATGACCTTGGTGACTTTGATTGTATCGCATGTTTGGGGTATGATTGCTGTTGGTTTTTTCACTTATGTGGGAAAATTCATTCAGATTAAACCGCTGGTAAAAAGTTTTCGCAAAGGTCCGATCGCAATCCTTACGGCGTTCATTGAATTATTTGTTGGATTATTGGAAATTATTTCTGAATTAGCCAAAGTACTCTCGTTGTCTTTCCGGTTATTTGGAAATATTTTCGCCGGTGAAATCTTAATTACCGTTATGAGCAGTTTGGTTTCATTTCTTGTGCCGACGCCGTTTATGTTTTTGGAATTGTTAGTTGGTTTGATTCAAGCGGGTGTGTTCGCGATTTTATCGCTCGTTTATTTGACCACTGCGACTACCAAACCGCACACTGAAGAAGCAGTTTAAAAAATTAATGTCATGCTGAACGGAGTGAAGCATCTTGGTTAAATACAAAGATCCTTCGCTTCGCTCAGGATGACAATATAAATAATTTAAATAATAATATAAATATGGAACACGCATCAATCGTCGTTCTCGCCAAAGCGATTATCATGGCGACCTCGGGTCTTGGCCCGGGCATTGGCATTGGTTTGCTCGTAGCGCGAGCCATGGAAGCGATCGGACGCAATCCGGAAGCCTCCGGAAAAATTTTCGTACCGATGTTGCTCGGCGCCGCTTTTGCCGAGGCCATCGCCATCTACGCGCTCGTCGTCGTTTTCACTTTGAAGTAATTTTTGAGATTGGCGGCCTATTGGCGGCCAATCAATTAAAATTATTTATAATACCATATGTCATTCATTGATTACGCTTACGCAAGCAGTGAAGAAACCCACGAATCAATTGCCACTGAGCCTGCCGATACCGGTTTGCTGGCATCCATGGGCATCAACGGCTCACTGTTTATTTTTCAGCTTATTAACTTCGCGATTGTATTTGTCGTATTGTGGTTTTTGATTCTTAAACCCTTAACAAAAAAATTATTAGAACGGCAAAAAATGATTGATAATAGTATCGCCAATTCCAAAAAAATTGACGATATGCTGAAACAAAGCGAGCTTGGTTTCCAGGAAAAGATTGATATGGCCAAGGCTGAAGCCAGTATGATTATGGAGAGAACAAAAAATGAAGCTGATACGCTGGCGGAACAATCTCGCCAGAAGACCAGAGTGGAAATTGAATCTTTGGTGGAATCCGCTAAAAAGAAAATTGGTGCCGAGCGCGATCAGATGATTATTGGTTTAAAAGAAGAAACCGCGAGTATCGTTGTGGCCGCGTTGGAAAGAATTTTGAGTGAAAAAATTGATGCTAAAAAGGACAAAGAGATGATTGCCGAGGCATTGAATAAATTAAATTATGAGAAAAAATAGCGCCAGACAATACGCGGTCGCGTTGTATCAAACAGCCAAAGACGCCGGCAAAGATGAATTGCCGAAAATTTTAAATAATTTTACGGCGCTTTTGGCTAAAAATCATAATTTAAAGATGGCTAAACAAATAATCAAAGAACTGATCACGCATGCCAAAGAAGCGGAAGGAATCAATGAAATAGAAATTACTTCGGCCAAAAGTCTGGACAATAAAACAATTGAAGCGATTAAAAAGATATTTGGCGATCAGGTGGAATCACGTGAGACAATTGATAAAACAATTATCGGCGGAATTATTATTCGGACGAAAGATCATATTTTAGACGCGAGCGTTAAAACTCAATTACAAAAATTAAGACAACAATTAATTTGAAACTTATGTCTATCGCAAATATAGTGGAAGAATTGAAAAAAAATATTGCTTCGTTTGAAAAGAATGTGGAAACCGAAGAGGTTGGCCTCATCACTGAAGTAGGCGACGGTATCGCCCGTATGTCCGGATTGACTAATTGTCAATCTAATGAGATGTTGGAATTCCCAGGTGGCACTTTCGGAGTGGCTCTTAACTTGGAAAATGAAACCATTGGTTCTGTTTTACTTGGTGAATACAAACATTTAAAAGAAGGGGACACGGTTAAACGCACCGGTCGTATTTTGTCAGTTCCGGTCGGCGAAGAGCTGATTGGACGCGTAGTCAACCCGCTTGGACAACCGGTTGACGGCGGGGTGGAAATTAAAACGAAAAACTTTTATCCAGTAGAAAAAATTGCTCCGGGCGTGATGACCCGCGAACCCGTGACTCAACCGGTACAAACCGGCATTAAAGCGATTGATGCCATGATTCCGATCGGACGCGGTCAACGCGAACTCATCATCGGCGACCGCCAGACCGGTAAAACCGCCGTGGCCATTGATACGATTATCAACCAAAAAGGCAAAGACATGATTTGTGTTTATGTGGCCATTGGTCAAAAAGAATCAAAAATTGCGCGCACTGTCGCTAAGTTAAAAGAAGCCGGCGCCATGGATTACACGATCGTGGTTCTGGCCGGCGCTTCTGATCCGGCTTCTACTCTGTACATTGCGCCTTATGCTGGTGTGGCCATGGCTGAATATTTCATGGACCAAGGCAAAGACGTCTTGTGCGTTTACGATGATTTGTCCAAACAAGCCTGGGCTTATCGCGAAATTTCCCTTTTGCTCCGCCGTCCGCCGGGACGCGAGGCTTATCCGGGTGATGTCTTCTATTTACATTCTCGTTTATTGGAACGCGCCTGTCGCCGTAATAAAGAATCTGGCGGTGGTTCAATTACCGCTTTGCCGATTATTGAGACCCAATCCGGTGACGTGACCGCCTATATCCCGACCAATGTTATCTCCATTACTGATGGTCAGATTTTCTTGGAAAGTGATTTGTTTTATCGCGGTATTCGCCCGGCTTTGAACGTTGGTATCTCGGTATCACGCGTTGGCGCGGCTGCGCAGATCAAACCCATGAAAAAAGTCGCGGGCAAATTAAAATTATCCATGGCTCAATTCCGTGAATTGGAAGCGTTCGCGCAATTTTCCAGTGATATGGACGCGGACACCTTAAAACAAATTACTTTGGGCCAACGTTTGGTGGAAATCCTCAAGCAACCGCAATACGAACCCATGCCGGTCGGCAACCAGGTGGCGGTTATCTATGCGGTTTCCAATGGTTTTGCCAACGCGATTGACCCGAAAGAAATCCGCGAATGGGAACTTAAATTTCATGATTTTATGACTCGCACCCATACGGTTCTATTGGATAAAATCGCGGCCGGGAATTGGGACGAAGCGGTTGAAAAGGATTTACGTTCTGCTTGCGAGGACTTTGCTAAAAAATAATTAGGTTATGGCTATTAACACCAAGACAATTAAGCGCCGAATCAAATCCGTTGGCTCAACGAAAAAAATCACCAAAGCCATGGAAATGATTTCAGCGGTAAAGATGCGCCGGGCAATCGCCTCAGTTCTCGCGACCCGCAGTTACGCGTCTTATGCTTGGCAAATGTTGACTGATGTGGCGGAGAAAACCAGCATGTCTTCGCATCCGCTTTTGGAAAAGCGTCCGGTCAAAAAAATTGTTTTGATTATGGTAGCTTCCAACCGCGGTATGGCCGGAGGTTTCAACAGCCGTATTCTTGTGGAAGCAAATAATTTTGTAAAAAAAGCCAAAGAAACCGGTGTTGAGGTGGATATTATTGTCAACGGCACCCGAGGCAAAAAAATCTACACCCAATTTGGCCATAATGTGACGGCCGAATTTGAAAAAATGGATTTAACCATGAAGGTGGACGAGGTGGCCCCGCTCGCCAATATGATTGTCAAGGAATACGCGGAAAAAAAGTACGATGAAGTACAATTGGTTTACACGGATTTTGTTACCGCAGTAAAACAAATACCGCGCGTGAAAAAATTATTGCCTTTGGATAATTCCAAGGATGAAATGCTGGGCAATGCCGGAATAAAAGAAACGGAAAAAGAAAAGATTTCCGCGGCTGAATTTATTTTTGAACCCGAAGCTGTTAAAGTTTTGGAATCATTACTGCCCCGTTTGATTGAAATGCAAGTTTATCAAGCAATTTTGGAATCAGACGCGTCAGAACACAGCGCCCGCATGATGGCTATGAGAAACGCTTCAGACGCGGCCGAAGATATGATCAAAGAATTGAATTATAATTTCAACAAAGCCAGACAAGCGGCCATTACCCAGGAAATTTCCGAAATTGTTAGTGGCGCCGCCGCCCTATAATATTAATAACATATTATCAAATAAACATTTAATATGAATAAAGGTAAAATCACACAAATTATCGGCGTAGTTATAGATGCCGAGTTCTCGGAAAAACTTCCGGATTTATTTTCAGCTTTGGAAACCAAAATGCCAAACGGAGATAAATTAATTTTGGAAGTGCAGCAACACTTGGGCGCCAATGCCGTGCGCGCCATTGCTATGAGCACAACTGATGGCTTGCAACGCGGACAGGAAGTTGTTGACTTGGGTGAACCCATTTCTGTTCCGGTTGGTCCGGCCACGCTCGGACGCATGTATAATGTCATCGGCGAGACGATTGACGGCTTGGGCGCGTCCAAAACGACCAAGAAATATCCGATTCACCGCGCCGCTCCGGAATTCAAGAAACAATCCACCAAATACGAAGTTTTGGAAACCGGTATTAAAGTTATTGACTTGATCTGTCCGTTTTTGAAAGGTGGAAAAATCGGTTTGTTTGGCGGAGCCGGCGTGGGCAAGACTGTCGTTATCCAAGAACTTATCCGCAACATCGCTCAAGAACACGGCGGTTATTCCATGTTTGCCGGTGTCGGTGAACGTTCACGCGAAGGCAATGACTTGTATCGAGAAATGAAACAATCCGGTGTGTTGGAAAAAACCGCTTTGGTCTTCGGCCAAATGAATGAACCGCCGGGTGCCCGCGCTCGCGTGGCTTTGACCGCTCTCGCCATGGCTGAATATTTCCGCGATGAAGAGGGGAGAGACTTGTTGCTTTTTATTGATAACATCTTCCGCTTCACTCAAGCTGGCTCCGAACTTTCGGCCTTGCTCGGCCGTATGCCGTCAGCCGTGGGTTACCAGCCGACCTTGGCCTCTGAAATGGGCGCCCTGCAAGAACGCATCACTTCCACCGATAAAGGCTCTATTACGTCAGTACAGGCCGTTTACGTGCCGGCTGATGACTTGACCGACCCGGCGCCGGCCACCACCTTTGCCCATTTGGATTCAACCGTGGTGCTTAACCGTTCATTGACCGAATTGGGCATTTATCCGGCTGTGGACCCACTGGATTCCAACTCCACAATTTTGGATCCGAACATTGTCGGAGAGGAACACTATCGTACTGCCCGAGAAGTGCAGGTAGTTTTGCAACGCTACAAAGATTTACAGGATATTATCGCCATCCTCGGCATGGAAGAACTTTCCGATGATGATAAAATCACCGTGGCCCGCGCACGCAAGATTCAAAAATATCTATCACAACCGTTTTTCGTTGCGCAAGGATTTACAGGTACCGAAGGCAAATATGTTCCGATTGCTGAAACTGTTCGTGGCTTCCGCGAAATTTTGGATGGCAAACACGATGATAAGCCGGAACAAGCTTTTTACATGAAAGGTACAATTGAAGAAGTAAAATAACTATCCCAGTAGAGAAATTTTGAACGATTTTGCCTAACGGGCAAAATCAAATAAAATTTTCTATTGGCAAAACGAAAATATACACATCAAATTAAATTTGATTCACCGACAAATTACGAATAATTCAAAATTCTTCTACTGGGTATGCCTCTTAAATTTCAAATCATTACTCCGGAAAAAATCGTCTTTCAAGACGAAATTGACCAGGTGACACTGAACACGGCTGATGGTGAAATTACTGTCTTGCCCAATCATGTTCCGCTCGTCACTTTGCTCAAACCTGGTGAAATGATTTGTAAAAAAAATAATGTTGAATATCCGCACGCGGTGACGGGTGGATTCGCGGAAATAAGACCGGATAATTCCGTGATTATTTTGGCTGACACGGCCGAGCGCGCCGAGGAAATTGACGTGGCCCGCGCCGAGGAGGCGAGACAGCGCGCTGAGAAGCTGATGAAAGAAGAGCGAACCATGGACAGTCAAGAATACGCGGCCTTACAGGCGACTTTGGATAGAGCTATGATCCGCTTGAAAGTTGGCAACAAATACCGGAAGATAAAACCGGAAATAAAATAATTTATAAAAACCCCGTGAAAACGGGGTTTTTACTTACCTTGTCCCGGGTCTTTATATTTGATATACTTTAACCACGACCGTAAGAGTCGATTTATTCATAATTTTTCTCTATGATTGAAGAAAAAACATGTGACTGCGGACCGGAATGCAAGTGCGATGAAACATGCTCTTGCGGCGGCGAAGGATGCCAATGCGATGAGACGTGTGAATGTGGCTGCAAGCATGAGAACGTTGAAGAAGTCGTAGAATAGATAAGTTTAAAATTTAAATTCGCGTCATCCATATTTGTATGGATGTTTTGAGTTAATTATGCAAACCAAGACCAAAGAAACGATAAAAATTTATTGGCGCCATGCGATGAAATATAAATTGTTTTTCGTCGCTATTGTAATCTCCGCGATAGTGATTCCGACCATTGATGCCATCCTGCCTTTGTATCTAAAAAAATTCATTGATATTTTATCCAATGCCTCCGGTGATGTGTCCAGCGCGATCATTGGCGTGCTGACCATGATGGCTTTTTGGAAATTTATTCAATGGATATTTTTTAGAACACACGGTTTTATATTTGTTTATTTGGAGCCAAAGATAATGGCAGACATTGCCAATAGCTGTTTTGCCTATCTGCAAAGACACTCATTTGGATATTTTAATAATACCTTTGTCGGTTCATTGGTAAAAAAAGTTAATCGCTATACCCATGCTTTTGAATCATTGGCTGATAAAGTATTTTACAACTTTAGTCACATAATAATTACTACCGTCATTATTATCGCCGTACTTTTAAATAAAAACATTTTTCTCGGTCTAGGCATGCTGGCGTGGTTAATTATTGTGGCTATTTTAAATTTGGTTTTTTCCAAATATAAATACAAATACGATACTTTGTCCAGCGAGGCTGATACAAAAAATTCGGCATTGCTTTCCGATACAATTACCAATAACGCTAATGTTAAATTATTTTGCGGTCGCGACCGTGAAGCCGAATCATATAGAAATTCCAATGAAGAAGTGCGGTATTTAAGGAGTAAATCATGGCGCTTGGCGGAAACATTTTGGGCTATAAATTCGTTCTTTGTGGCTATTTTGCAAGTAGGCATATATTTTGTCGGCTATATTTTATGGCGTCACGGCTCAATGACTATCGGCGATTTTGCTTTATTGCAAGCATACATTTTGACGATTATGGATAACTCTTGGCAGTTTGGCCACCTAATTGTTAAAACCTACGAAGATTTTGCCAATGCCGAAGAAATGACCGAGGTGTTTATGACGCCGCATGAAATCGTGGACGTGCCAAATGCAAAAGATTTAAAATATAAATCCGGCGAGATAACATTTAAGGATGTGGATTTTTGCTACAACAAAACCCGTTACATATTAAAAAAATTCAATTTAGACATTAAGCCGGGCGAAAAAATTGCCTTGGTTGGCCCGTCGGGCTCGGGGAAAAGCACAATTTTAAAATTATTGCTCCGTATGCACGATGTGGCCGGTGGCAAGATTTTTATTGACGGGCAAAATATCGCCAAAGTCAAACAGGAAAGTTTGTGGAAAACCGTGGCCTTAGTACCCCAAGATCCGATTCTATTTCATCGGTCATTGTTGGAAAATATTCGTTATGGAAAACCTGACGCGACCGAGGACGAAGTGATTGAAGCGGCCAAAACCGCGCATTGTCATGAATTCATAGATAAATTGCCGGAAAAATACTCTACAAAAGTAGGGGAACGAGGTGTGAAATTATCCGGTGGAGAACGCCAACGCGTTGCTATTGCTCGCGCCATATTGTTTGATGCGCCGATTTTGGTTTTAGATGAGGCCACTTCCAGCTTGGATTCAGAATCGGAAAAATTGATTCAAGACGCGCTTAATAAACTCATTGCGGATAAAACCGTGGTCGTAGTGGCGCACCGCTTGTCTACTATCATGAAAATGGATAGAATAATCGTAATGAAGAACGGTGAAGTGGTGGAGCAGGGTAATCACGATGAATTGTTGCAAAATAAATGCGGTTTATACGCGAAGTTGTGGCGTATTCAGGCCGGCGGTTTTATAAAGTAGTATGGATAAAAAGCTAAACTCAGCCCAAAAAAAGGCGATTGAACATGTCTCAGGCCCGCTAATCATAGTGGCCGGCGCTGGCACAGGCAAAACCACAGCTGTCACACAAAAGATTAAATATCTTTTGGATAACAAACTCGCCAAACCCGAACAAATTTTGGCTTTAACCTTCAATGAAAAAGCCGCGGCCGAAATGCAATCCCGGGTTGATGAGATGATGGAAACCGGATATCTGGAAATGTACATCGCCACATTTCACGCTTTTTGTGAAAAATTATTGCAACAATACGGATTGGACATTGGTTTGCCGAACAAATTTAATATTCTGACTGATACGGATGCGTGGCTATTGATTCGCAAGAATTTGGATAAATATAATTTGAATTATTATAGGCCGCTGGGTAATCCGACCAGGCACATTCACGAACTAATCAAACATTTTCATAAATGCAAAGATGAAATGATTACTCCGGATGAGTATCTGGCGCACGCGCAAAACGCAATCTTGGACAAGGATATTTCCGGCGATGAAGAGCGTGGACGATTATCCGAAGTGGCCAATGCCTTTCATGTTTATAATCAACTGCTTTTGGAAAATAATTATTTGGATTTTGCCGACTTGATTTATTGGGTCAACAAACTTTTGGACACACGCCCGTCCATTCTCAAAAAAATTCAAAATCAATTCAAATTTGTTTTGGTGGATGAATTTCAGGACGTAAATTTTGCCCAATACACTCTGGTGAAAAAAATTGCCGCTCAATCTCAACTCACGGTAGTGGGGGATGATGACCAAAGTATTTATGCTTTTCGCGGGGCGTCTGTGGCAAACATTTTACGGTTTAAAGAGGATTTTGCCGATGCTTCAGAAATTATTTTAAATGAAAATTATCGTTCAGCTCAGGAAATTTTGGAAAAATCATATGAGTTAATCCAAAATAATAATCCCGACCGTTTGGAAGCCAAACTTAAAATTGATAAAAAACTTTTATCCAAAATAGATTTTGTCGGCAAGGCTGAGCGCGTTATTCATTCTCACTCGCGCACAATTGACGAAGAGACAAAATTTGTGGCCGAAGAAATACTCAAAATTAAAAAACACGACAAATCTGCGTCTTGGGATGATTTTGCGATTCTCGTCCGGGCCAACAGCCACGTTGAACCGTTTGTAAATGAGTTTCAACGCCAAGGTATTCCCTATGAATTTTTGGCCGCGGCCGGTCTTTATCGCGAACGAATTGTTTTGGACGCGTTAAACTTTTTCAAAGTCATTGATAATTACCATGAATCGGCGTCAATCTATCGTTTGCTAAAAATGCCAATGTTGACAATGAGCGAAAACGATTTGCAAAAGATTACTCTATTCGCGAAGAAAAAAACAATATCCTACTATGAAGCGCTCAAGCGTTCGGCTGAAATTGATATCTCTCAATCCGGCGAAGCAAGCGCGCAACAACTTCTTTCAATTATTCACAATGGCATAAAAATCGCCCGCAATGAAAAACCAACGCAAACACTGTACAAGTTTTTGGATGAATCAAAATATTTGAAATATCTGACGCAAGGAGAGGACAAAGGCGACCGTAATATTATTCGCGACATCCACCATCTTAACCAATTTTTTGAATACGTAAAAAATTACGAATCCATGACCGCGGACGCAAATGTCAAAGATTTTTTGGCACACTTTAATGATGTTTTGGAATCAGGGGACACGGGAATTATTAAACAACCCGAAGACACGCCTGATTCGGTGAATATTATGACTGTGCACATGTCCAAGGGTTTGGAGTATAAGTATGTCTTTGTCGTAAATTTAGTGGAGGAGAGATTCCCTCTCCGCCGTCGCGGCGACGACGCGATTCAAATTCCATTGGAATTAATCAAAGAGCATTTGCCTGAGGGCGATGTTCACTACCAAGAAGAACGCCGATTGATGTATGTGGCCATGACTCGCGCTAAGGAACTTTTGTACTTGACCAGCGCTGACAATTACGGCGGGGCCCGCGACAAAAAAATATCGCGTTTCTTGAGTGAACTTGGATTTAATGTCATGGCAGATGCAAATAATGAAAAGCTGTCAAAAATTATTTCGTTAAATGAAGCCCCAACCAAAGGCGAACTTGTTTACCAAATCCCCGAGGTATTTTCTTTTTCTCAAGTCCAAACATACGAAGCGTGTCCATATAAATATAAACTTAAAACAATTCTGCAAATTCCATCGGAAGGCAGCCCCAGTTTGACTTTCGGGTCAGTGATGCACAATGTCTTACATAAATTTTATTCACGAGTTCATGAATTAAATTCAGCCGAACAAACCTCGCTATTTGGTTTGACCACTGCGACAAAAAACGCGGGCGGTGTCAAGGCACCTGCCTTGGATGAGCTATTGCAAATTTACAAAGATTATTGGATACCGGATTGGTATAAAAGCGCCAAACAACGAGAGGAGTATTATGATAAAGGAATTGAAATCCTAAAAAATTTTTATAAATCAAACGAAGGCCTGTGGACAATGCCGGTGGCCTTGGAAAAAGGATTTAAAATAAAAATCGGCGGGCATTTAATTTCCGGAAAAATTGATCGGGTGGACGTAAGCGCCGGGGGAATGTTGGAAATATTTGATTACAAAACCGGTAAGCCAAAGGAAAAATTGGATACCGAGGATAAAGAACAGCTCCTGGTTTATCAAATGGCGGTGTCTGAACTGCCTGAGTACAATCAGTATGGCAAGCCGGAGAAATTGACTTATATATATCTAACCGACCAAAGCCGGCAATCATTTATAGGCGCTGAAAAGGACATTATCAAGTTGGAGACCAAACTTACGGAAATATTTGAACGAATTAATGCCCGAGATTTTACGGCCGCGCCCGAAAAGCACACTTGTGATTTTTGCGAATACCGGGATATTTGCGACCATCGCGCATAATGCATATGCAATCTTTATTTTCTATATTTAGCGGAAAAAAGAATGAATCACCGACCATGCGCGGGGCGGCCGCAGCCATGGTAGTTGAAGACGCCAACACTGTCTTAGTGGATTTTTTTGGGCCGGATTGCCGGACATATTTAGAGGCAGTCTACATCAAAAACGGCACGCTTGGTATTCACGCCAGCGGTTCGGGCGCGGCTCTGGAAATTAAGATGCGCGAAAGTGAAATTATCGCCAAAATTAACGAAAAATTCGGTGGTCAGGCCGTAAATAAAATAATTATCGTGTCGTAGTTCTTATCCTTGCCAAATAAGGGTTAATCTGATAAAGTATAGGAAATATGTCACTTCGCCAATACCTTGCTATTATGACCGGAGCCACGATTATTTCGTGGTTAATTTGGCTTACGGTAATATTATTTTTTGATCCGAACGCGGCCGGATTTCTCGGTTTTGCTTTTTTTTATGTCAGTCTTTTTTTGTCTTTGCTTGGCACATTTACTTTAGTCGGGTTTATTATTCGCGCAAAAATCATCAAAAATGAAGACGCTGTTTTTCGCCATATGAAAAAGAATTTTCGCCAAGGTTTTATTTTTTCCGTATTTTGCATTATTGTTTTAATTCTTGCTCAAATTAAACTTTTGACTTGGTGGAACTTTGCTTTGCTTGTCACTTTATACGCGTTTACCGAAGGATTAATTTTTACCAATCGCAAATATCAGAATCAAGATTATGTTAAATAATTTTTTTAATAAATTCCGCAAAGACTTGGGCATTGACCTGGGCACGGCCAATACCTTGGTTTATGTAAAGGGCCGCGGTATTATTATCAACGAACCGTCAGTTGTTGCTGTCAACACTCGCACTGAACAAATCTTAGCAGTAGGCAACGAAGCCAAGGAAATGCTGGGTAAAACTCCGCCTCACATCATTACATCACGTCCTTTAATCGGGGGAATTATTGCTGATTTTGAAGTGACGGAAAAAATGCTCAAACATTTTATTGATAAAGTTCATGAGGGCTCTTTTTCTTTTATGACGCGTCCGCGCGTGGTGGTAGGCGCCCCGATTGATATTACTGAAGTTGAGCGCAAAGCCGTAAGTGACGCTTTGCTAAATTCCGGAGCGAGTGAAGTATTTATCGTGGAGGAACCAATGGCCGCGGCCGTAGGTTCGCGCATGCCGATTACCGAACCGGTCGGAAATTTCATTGTAGATATTGGCGGGGGGACGACTGAAATTGCGGTAATATCTTTGAGCGGTGTGGTAAAATGGAAATCAATTAAGATAGCCGGCGATGAATTTAATTATAATATTTCTCAATACGCCCGAGAGATGTTTAATCTTTTAGTCGGCGAACGCCAAGCCGAAGAAATTAAAATCAAAATCGGCTCGGCCGTGGAAATGCAGGAACGCATGGTTTATCCGATGCGAGGCAGAGACATGGTGACCGGTTTGCCGAAAGAAGTAATGATTAGCGACGCCGAAGTGCGCGAAGCGCTTTCGCGTTCGCTCCGCGTCATTGTGGAAAATATTAAAGGCACACTGGAAGTGACTCCGCCGGAATTAGTGGCTGATATTCATGAACGCGGAATTTTGCTTACCGGTGGCGGCGCACTGTTGCGCGGGATTGACCAATTAATTATGCGCGCCACGCAAATTCCCGTGCGCATTGCAGACGATCCGCTTACGGCCGTGGTACGCGGGGCCTCAATTTTACTTGATGACGCGCGATTGTTGGAAGAAGTGGCGGTATATCCCAATCGCCGAGGAGAGTAATTTTGCGATGCAAATATACTAATGCATACGAATTATACGAATATCATGGAATTATGAAATTTAACAAACGACGCGACAAAATGTATATTGTATTTGGGGCAATACTGGTGTTGCTCGTTTTTTTTAATCAGCTCGGCTGGTTAAATCCCGTTAAATCCGGCCTGCGCAATATTTTTGCGCCGATATTTATAAAGTCAAGCGGTATAAGCGTAAAAGTGGGGGAGGGCTACGAGTTCTTTAAAAATAAGGATGGTTTTTTTATCGCTTACAACGAATGCCGAAATCAAATTGAAAGTTCTGCTGTTGAATCATCCAAAATTTATCTGCTCCAAGAAGAGAATGATAATTTGCGCGCTACTCTAAATTTTAAAGAAAAAACAAAAATTATTCCGATTGTCTCGCGCGTGGTGGGAAAAAATATTGAACAAACCGACCAAGCACTCATTATTGATACTGGCGCAAAAGACGGCGTGGCCAAGGACATGCCGGTAATCGTCGGCGATGGAATATTGATCGGAAAAATAATTAAAGTTGAAAACGATATGTCCATTGTGCGTCTGATTAACGATAGTCAATCAAAGATTGCCGGCGCGATACTAAATACCGATAAAAGTTTAGGTGTGGTTGAGGGTGGTTACGGGTTATCGGTCAAAATGAATTTTATCCCTCGCAATGAGAATATCCAGGTGGGTGACGCGATCGTCACCTCCGGTTTGGAGACTGGAATCACGAGGGGCCTGCTTATCGGTACGGTCACGGCCATAGAAAACGAAACATACCGTCCATTTCAATCCGCCGTGTTGACTCCGGGTACTGATTTGGATAAATTAACACTGGTTTCCGTTTTGCGAACCGAATAAATTATGAAAGCAAAAACAATATTGCTGGTTATTTCCAGAATTTTATTCATGACAATATTGTTTATTATACAAATTTTTATTTCCAATCTCTTGCCGGTGCCTTTTAACAAAATCAATGTTATTCTTCTGGCTATGATGGCGGCTCTGGTGTTTTCCATCGCAAAAGATTTTCTTCCGTATTTATTTGGTTTATCGCTTTTAACTGAATTATTCCACGTCACGCCTTTTGGCTTTATGACTGCATCGCTCCTCGTTTCCATGTTTATTTTAGAATGGTTACTCGTGAATGTTTTGACCAATAGATTCTTCATGATTGTTTTTATTGCCGGAATAATCGGAGTATTTTCCTATAGATTATTTTATATAATTTTATCGTATTTTTGGCGCGCCATCGCCGAAGGCTCTTTTGTGATCAACTCCGCCGCTCTGCTGGGTTTTGGCCAAGAAATTATTATGAATGCCAGCGCTTTAACTTTAATTTACATTGCGGCCTCATTGTTTTTACGGAAGCTAAATCCACGATACGTCATAAATGATTATTAAACTATGAGCGGCGACCAAATATTTGATTATAAATCCAAAGATCCCGTTGGCGACGCGGATCTTTTTGGCAAATATAAACATGATTGGGTGGAAACAAACTTTTCAAAATTTTCAAAAAACGGACACGAAATTCATGTAGCGGAAACGCGAAACTTTATCGGTTGCAGTATCTCGCGCAAAAAGATCCTGATATTATCGGTCTTGACGGTTATCGGAATCGCTGTAATTTTTGGCCGTTCCTTTTATTTACAAGCGGTAATGGGTGGCCATTTTCGCGATCTGGCGGAAAATAATCGCGTCCGTCTCAAACCGATCGCTTCCGAGCGCGGTTTAATTTACGATCGAGAGGGGCGCCAGTTAGTGGAAAATATTCCGAGTTTTTCTTTGACTATCGTGCCTCAAGATTTGCCTCAGATTGCCAGCGAGAAAAAACTAGTAATTGATCGCATAGCCGGCATTAGCGGCATTCCCGCCCTTGATATTGAAACTCTCTTGGCAAAATACGGCGCCTATAGTTATGAATCGCTGGTGGTAAAGGATAATCTAGATTATGAGACGGCGCTATCGTTGTATATACAGAATGCCGATTTACCTGGAATAGTTATTGAAAAAGGCACAAAACGTTTGTACCGAACAGTCGGCGCCGAAAAAAATGCAACATCAACATTATTTTCCTTATCACACGTAATCGGCTATTTGGGAAAAGTAAACGATGAAGAGTTGGATAGCGGCAAAGAACTCGGTTATCTAACATCGGATTATATTGGCAAGGACGGTCTGGAAAATCAATACGAATCCCTTTTGCGCGGCACATACGGTCGTCAAAAAATAGAGGTTGACGCATTGGGACGAGAACAAAAGGTTCTGGCTGAAGAATCTCCGGTGCCGGGCAACCACTTAATTCTTTCAGTTGACTTGGAGGCCCAACAAAAAATGGAAGAATTAATCGCCGCATCATTACAAAAAAATAATTGGAATCGCGCTGCCGGCATCGCCATGAATCCCGAAACCGGAGAGGTCTTGGCCATAGTCAGCTGGCCGTCATACGACAACAACGATTTTTCCGGTGGAATTTCCTCGGAAAAATATAACGGATACTTATCAAACAAAAACAATCCATTGTTTAATCGTGCCATAGCCGGCACATATCCATCCGGATCAATTGTAAAGCCACTGCTTGCCGCGGCAGCCCTTCAAGAAGGAATCATTACAAAAAATACCACAATTCTTTCTACCGGCAGTATTACCATAGATAAATGGATCTTTAAAGATTGGAAGCTTGGCGGGCATGGTGCGACCAATGTCACCAAGGCCTTGGCGTGGTCTGTTAATACTTTTTTTTACTATATCGGCGGCGGTTACAAAAATTTTATTGGCTTGGGCGCGGATAAAATCGTAAAGTATCTCAAGAATTTTAATTTAGCGAGTAAAACCGGCATTGATCTACCCGGCGAAAGCGGAGGGTTTTTACCGAGCAAGCAATGGAAAGAAGAGACTAAAAAAGAGCAGTGGTATGTCGGTGATACATATAATTTATCCATCGGAGAAGGTGATTTATTGGTCACGCCTCTTCAGGCCGCAGTTTGGACATCGGCTATCGCCAATGGTGGAAAGGTGCTCGCGCCGAGAATTGTGGCCGCGACAGTGAATCCGGTTAGCAAGGAAGCAACTTCAACAAAAATAATAATTAACAATGAAAATATTGTTTCAACGGCCAACATATCCATCGTTCAGCAGGGGATGAGAGAATGCGTACTTTCCGGTAGTTGCCAGCTCTTAAAATCATTGCCTTTTACCTCAGCCGGGAAAACCGGAACAGCACAATGGAATGCCAGCAGAGAAAATCATGCTTGGTTTACTGCGTTTGCCCCGTTTAATAACCCCGAAATCGTTGTGGCAATTTTGGTGGAGGAAGGCAAAGAGGGTTCAACCGCCGCCCAGCCGATTGCTCGAGATTTTTTGGCTTGGTGGGGTAAAAAATACCTTAAATAATGGGGATAAATAATTTGACGGAGTTCCACGATGTGTTATAATTTATGCATAAACGGATATCCATATTGAATCGGGTATCTGTATTTAATTGATTAATATTATGTCTGATAAAGCGCAATACGTGTCCGAGGAAAGTTATGCCTTGCTCAAAACAGAATTGGATAATCTTAAAAATAAAAAAATTCCCGAGATCGCCAATCGCATTGATGAAGCCAAACAACAAGGCGATCTTTCGGAAAATGCCGAATATCACCAGGCCAAAGAAGACATGGCTTGGGCGCAAGGACGCATGCTTGAACTTGATCAAATATTATCAAATGCTATTTTAATAAACGGCGACCGCAAAAAAAATGACGAGGTTCTGATCGGCAACACTGTCATTGCGAAAACCGGCGATAAAACAAAAAAATACACAATTGTCGGGCCCCAAGAAGCTGACCCGTTCAAAGGAAAAATCTCCAATGAATCACCATTGGGCCAAGCGTTTCTTGGTAAATCAATTGATGATGTGGTTGAGGTAGCTACACCGGCCGGCACGCAAAAATATACAATCATAGAAATTGAAGCATAATTTTTTCAAAAAAATAATCACTGAATATGTCTGATGAAATTTTAGATGAAGAGCAAACGCGTACGGAACGTTTGCGAATTTTACGTGAGAACGGCATGAACCCATATCCGGCAAAATCCGAAAGAACGTTGACTTTGGAAGAAGCTAAAAAAACTCCCGAAAATACAAAAGTTATTATCGCCGGCCGTTTGGTTTCTTTGCGTGATATGGGCAAGCTCTGTTTTGCTCATCTCAAGGATTTTTCCGGCAAATTACAAACAGCTTTATCGGAAAAAGAATTAGGCAAAGATGCTTACAAATTTTTTGTTAAAAATTTTGATTTAGGAGATTTCGTGCAGATTGAAGGTGAAATGTTTGTCACACACAAAGGGGAAATTTCCGTTTTAGTCCGTAAATACACTCTACTTTCAAAATCTCTTTTGCCGTTGCCGGAAAAATTTCATGGCTTATCAAATGTGGAGGTTCGCTACCGCCAAAGATATTTGGATTTACTCGCCAACGAGGAATCCATGAAAATCGCCACTTTACGTAGTGTGTTGGTAAAAGAAATCAGAAACTACTTTGACGCTTTGGGATTTTTTGAGGTGGAAACTCCGATTTTACAATCGCTTTACGGCGGAGCCAATGCCGCGCCTTTTACTACGCATCATAATGCCTTAAACGCGGATTTATATTTACGCATCGCGCCGGAATTATATCTGAAGCGCCTTATTGTCGGCGGATTTGAAAAAGTATACGAAGTAGCCAAATGTTTTCGCAACGAAGGTATTGATAACAATCATAATCCAGAATTTACTCAAATTGAATACTATTGGGCTTACGCTGATTATAACGACTCCATGAATTTGGTGGAAGATTTACTGCCAAAATTAATCAAAGCCGCGGGTTTGCCGTTAAAATTTGAAACTCTTGGCTACGAAGTAGATTTTACCGGACCTTATCCGCGCAAATCTATGCGTGATTTAATTCAAGAATACGCTGATTTTGATATTGAATCATGCCCGGACCAAGCGTCAATGTACAAAAAAGCCGTTGAGTTAAAAGTAGAAGGTATTGATAAAAACACCGGCCGAGGAAAACTAATTGATGAAATCTATAAAACACATGCCCGACCGAAAATTATCAATCCGATATTTATGATTGACCACCCGATTGAATTATCGCCTTTGGCCAAGCGTAAGTCAGATGATCCGCGATACGCCGAGAGATTCCAACTTTTATGCGTCGGCGGTAATGAACTGTGCAACGCTTTTTCCGAGCTTAACGATCCATTGGACCAGGAAGCGCGTTTTAAAGAACAAGAAAAATTACGCGAGCTTGGAGACGAAGAGGGGATGCGCTACGACGAGGACTTTATCACCGCGCTTAAACACGGTATGCCTCCGACCACAGGTCTTGGCATGGGAATTGACCGTCTAGTCAAACTTCTCACGAACGCGGATAATTTAAAAGAAGTAATTTTATTCCCGACACTGAAGCCGGAAAATAATGAATAATTATTTTACTCTATGTTAGATATTAAATTTATCCGAGAAAATGTTGAGTTGGTCAAAACAAACTGCAAAAATCGCAATGTCAAAATTGATATTGATAAATTATTGGAATTGGATGAAGAGCGCCGAGCTAATCTTGTAAAAATTGAAAATTTACGCGCCGAAAGAAATCAAAAATCCAAAGGCAAACCAACCGATGATGAAATTGCAAAGATGCGCGAAGTGGGAGAAAATATAAAAAAATTTGAAATTCAGCAGGGAGCGGTGGAAACCGCATATAAGGAACTACTTATACAGGTTCCGAACTTGACGCACCCGGATAGTCCAATCGGAGGCGAAGATAATTTTAAAGTTATTTACAAAAATTTTGAACCAAAAGAATTTGATTTTTCGCCAAAAGATCACGAGGAACTACTGATTAAAAATGATTTGGTGGATTTTGAGCGCGCCGCCAAAGTAACCGCTTCCAAATTTTATTATTTCAAAAATAATTTGGTGCGGGTGAATATGGCTTTGCTTAATTATGCCATAGATATCGCGACCCAACACGGCTTTACCCTTATGGAAACACCGGACATGGCTAAAGACGAAATTTTGAGCGGGATTGGTTTCAATCCGCGCGGTGATGAAACTCAAGTTTATTCCATAGAAAACTCCGACTTAAGTTTAATCGGTACGGCGGAAATTACAATCGGGGGCTATCACGCAAACGAAGTCCTGGATTTATCCAAAGGTCCGATGAAGTATGTAGCCTTATCGCATTGTTACCGCACCGAGGCCGGCGCTTATGGCCGAACCAGCAAGGGTCTTTATCGCGTGCATCAATTTACTAAATTAGAAATGTTTGTTTTTTGTAAACCCGAAGACAGTGAAAAACAACATCAGGAAATTTTGGAAATTGAGAAAGAAATTGTGGATGGCCTGGAAATTCCATACCACGTGATTGATATCGCGTCAGGTGATTTGGGCGGCCCGGCTTATCGTAAATACGACATTGAAGCCTGGATGACAATGAAGGCTGGTGGTAATAAGCAGGGCGACTACGGCGAGATAACATCTTGCAGTAATTGTACGGATTATCAAGCGCGCAGATTAAACATCAAATATCGCAAAGATGACGGTTCGCTGGAATACGTTCACACTTTGAACGGCACTGCCGTGGTGACATCGCGTTTTCCCATTGTTATCGCGGAAAATTTTCAACAGGCTGACGGAACTATTGCAGTACCGAAAGTGTTAAAAAAATATTGCGGACTGGATAAGATTTAATTTATGCTCACTTGGGTGGAAGTGGACAAAGAAGCCATTGAATTCAACCTCCGGCAATTCCGAAAACTTATAGGTTCTGACCGACTTTTGATGCCGGTGGTTAAAGCCAATGCCTATGGGCATGGCTTTTTGGAAGTGGCTAAAATATGCGATAAATCACCCCAGGTTGACCGTATGTGCGTCGTAAACGACGACGAGGCATTCACACTCACTGAAAACAAAATACGCAAGCCAGTGCAAATTTTGACCTTTTACGAGCTGGACAAGACCGAAAAGACGCTAAAATTAGCCAAAAAAGGTGTGATTTTCCCGCTTTTTTCGCTAAAACAAGCCATTTTCCTGAATAAAATAGGGGAGAGGGCAGGCAAAAAAATCAAAGTACATATAAAGGTGGACACCGGTGCCTCGCGAGTCGGACTATTACCCAAGGAAATATTACCCTTTTTAGAAAAAATAAATAAATTTTCACATCTTGAGATTGAAGGATTATTCAGCCATTTTGCCGCGAGTGAGGAGGACAGAATCTTTACCGAACACCAAATGAGTTCATTTGAAAAAATTATTTCTGATTTAGAGAAGCGGGGATATCATATTCCGATTAAGCACTTTGCTTGTTCATCAGCGAGCGTACTTTATAAAAAAAGTCTTTTAAATGGCGTGCGTTTAGGTCTTAGCTTGTATGGATTATACCCTGATGATCTAAGTAAAAAAATAATTAAATTACAGCCGGCACTATCGTGGCACACAAAAATTATTCAGGTGCGTACACTACCGGCGTGGACCAAGATCGGATACGGCGGCTCTTTCACCACCAAACGAACGACAAAAATTGCCGTACTGCCGGTCGGATATTGGGATGGCTATGACCGTGGACTCTCTAATAAATCCTTTGTTTTAATCGGTGGCAAAAAGTGTCCCATTCGCGGACGTATTTGCATGAATATCTGCATGGCCGACGTGTCAGCGGTAAAAAACGTCAAGGCCGGGGATGGGGCAGTATTAATCGGGAGACAAAAATCCAATTCAATTTCCGCTGATAACCTAGCCGATTTTGCCGGTACTATTAACTATGAAATCGTGGATCGCATCAACCCTTTAATTCTGCGAAAAATAATCTAGACATGGACAGGTTTTCCAAGTCATGCGTTGATCTAAATAAATTTAAACCGCAAAAGAAGCGACGTGGTTTGTTTAGTTTATTCAAAACTAGAACCGACACAACAGGCGCTCAGCCGTCGTTCCAAAAGAATGAGCGTCCAACCATGTTTGCGCGCCGAAATTCAAATTTTCGGATACCCTCTCACGTCGGGCACAAAGTGAACTGGAAGAAATCAATAACAATTGTTTTGTTAATTGCCATACCGACCGCTTGGCTTGGCCTCATGCTTTATTTGCCTTTTTTTCAAATAAACACCGTGACGATCAATGGCCTAAGATTGTTAAATCAATCAGAAATCAATAATTACATCCATGATAGATACATAGCGCATAGTTGGTGGCCCAAGAATAACTATTTTTTGATTAATGCCAATATAATTTCCTCTGATATTACCAGCAAATACGCGGTAAATAAAGTTGAAATAAAAAAAATATTTTCTCACGAAATACAGATAAATATTGAGGAAAAAATTACTTCAATTATTTATGATAACGGTCAAAATTACTTTTTACTGGATGGCGAGGGGACGGTGGTAAAGACGATCACTCTTGACCAAGAAACATCGCCTGCGAGTCCGGTTTTAGATGTAACCAGCACCACAACCAGTCAAATAATCAGTCCGGACTTGATAACTAGCACTACTTCACCTCAAATCATGGCAACCACGACTCTTTTTACGGCCACAAACACGCACAAACCGGCATATATTAAATTTTTCGGAGAATATTACGACATGCCAATTTTTTATGACGCGCGCGAATTAAATGTTCATGATAAACAAATTAATGTACTACCGGCCGAGTTAATCAAGAGTATCATTGAATGGAAACAGGCCTTGAAGGAAAACGGAGTGGGGGATGTAAACTATTTCACCTCAAATAACCCCACGGCCGGCATAACCGCGGTATTGTCACAGCCTTGGAACATTTTAGTCCAGCCGACCAATGACATGCCGGAACAAATTCAAAATCTAAAAACAATTTTAGCCAACCCGGAGGTTAAACCGACCGAGTACATTGACTTGCGATTTAAAGAGAGGGTGTTTTGGAAGTAGGGGGCGTAAGTTTGACAGAAGTATATATAGGTATTATGATATATCTAACGTCGTATAACATAGATTAAACGACCTTGCGGGTCGTTTAATCCGTTGCGGTTAAGCGATGTAACCAATGACACCGCTTAACCGCAACCATATTTGCCGAATTATATCTCTATGAACCAGTCAACTAAACCAATTATAAAGCACATTCCGGACTTTCTCGCATATTGTGAGATTGAAAAAGGTTTAAGTCCTGTGTCTACGCGCAACTATCACAACTTCCTTAAGATGTTTGTGAATTGGTTAAATGACGGCAAATTATCCGGGCTTAAGCCTCACGAGCTCACTCCGGACCATATTTGGAACTATCGTTTATATCTATCACGTCGGTGTGATTCCAAGGGCCAATACATAAAAAAGACCACTCAGAACTATTATCTGATCGCTTTGCGCAATCTGGTGTCATATTTTGCAGCCAAAGATATCATTTCACTACCGGCAGATAAAATTTCTTTACCCAAACTTACAGACAAAGACAAAAAAATTAAATTCCTTAATTTTGAACAAGTGGAAAAACTGATGAGCATGCCTGATTTGTCCACGCCCGAAGGCCTGCGAGATCGGGCTATACTGGAAGTCCTATTCTCCACCGGCACACGCGTCTCAGAGTTAACGTCGCTTAATATACGCCTCTTCAATATTAGAAATATTGTTGAAAATAAAATTAATGATTTGGAAATTACCATTCATGGCAAGGGCGGTTCAGCGCGGACAGTATATTTTTCTAAACAAGCTTTAAGCTGGCTTGGTAAATACCTTAAGACCAGAAATGACATGTGCCCTCCCCTATTTATTAATTACCGGCCGGATAAAAACGACGATGAACATCGTTTAACACCGCGCTCAATTGAACGATTGGTAAAAAAATATGCGACTATGGCAGGACTGCCTGTAGAAGCCACGCCACATACTTTGCGCCACAGTTTTGCCACTGATTTGTTGGAACAAGGCGCGGACATGCGCTCAGTGCAAGAAATGCTCGGACATAAAAATATAGTCACCACGCAAATTTACACGCACGTCACGAACCCCCAACTTCGGGAGATTCATCGAAAATTTCACAGTGGAAAAAAATAATCGCCTATACGGCGATTATTTTAACTAACATCATATATTTTTTTAATTCAAATAACTCGCCGGATTGACCGGAATGCCGTTTTTGCGCACCTCAAAATGCAAATGTGGGCCGGTGACAAACGGACCAGCGCCAACAGTGCCGGGAGTACCTCCGGAATAACCAATGACATCACCACGAGCCACAAAGCCATCGTCTGCCACACTGATGGAACTTAAATGGCCGTAAAGCGTGGAGACCTCGGAATTATGAACGATTAAAACATAGCTATAGCAACTGGCCAAAGTACAACGTTTGGCGCGGGCAACATAACCCGCGGCCGCGGCATGAACCGCTGTGCCTTGTGAGGCTCGAATATCCATACCACTATGTTCAAACACATTGCGAAACGGATAGGAAGAATCGTGGAATTCTGCGGTAATGTAATGGCTTGGCACAGGCCAGCTTAATTCGCCGGTGGCCGTATCCTCGGTGGTATTATTTTTCTTTTCCAAAGCAGCCAATTTTTTACGCATTAGTGATTCATTAGCGCTGATTTCATTTTCCGTCGCTTGATATTGTGAGCGCAAAGTACTCAACATGGTTTGATAGCGCGCCTCGGATGATTTTGTTTGCACCAGAAGAGTATTCTTCGTGCCGTTCTGTTCCTGCAAATCCATTTTTTTATTGTCTAATTCGGTTTTTAGGTCTTCGTAAACTTTTTTCCTGCCTTCAACCTGCGCTTTTTTAAAATTCAAATCATCTTTGGCCAAGCGCAAATTTTTGACCGATTGCCCCAAATCAGAATACACGCTTTGCAAATATTTAACTTGATTATAAAAATCCGCGAAGCTGTTGCTGGTCAACATTATTTCCAAATAATTTTTTTGATCATCGGCCGAAATATTCCGCACCATTTTAGCGATAATGATTTGTTGTTTTTTGATTATGGCTTCTTTATCGGTAATGCTTAATTCCAAGGCTTCAATTTCCATTTTAGCTTCATTGATTTTACCTTCGGTTATCTGCACTTCGGATTCTGTCTGAGCCAACCGGTTATTCAAGATGCTGATTTGATTTTTTAATGATACGGCCTGCAATTTCGTGGCATTAATACTTTTTTGATATTTAGCCATGGTCTCTTCCATTTCTTTAATTTTCGCTTTTTGGTTGGCAATTTTTTTATTTAGATCGTCAATCTCTTCTTTATTACCGCCCACGGCCGAACTTTCCGAATACGCAAAATTGGGATTGGACAGAACCAAACCCATTACTATAAAAAACAAAATAAAAATTTTGAATTTCATGATTATATTATATCACGGAACTGATTATTTGTTGATGGCGATTGTTATTCGCGACATTGATTCTTGTTTACCCAGTACTTCGGCGATCTCAAACGGGCCCGGAGAATTTTCCTGGCCGGACAAAGCCACGCGCAAAGGCCACATGACCGAGCCCACCGAATAGCTGTTTTCCTTTATCCACTCCCCTATTCTAATTTCCAGATTTTGTTTGGTCCAATCTTTTTCATCAATACTATTTAACAATTCAGATAATTTAGAAAAAATATTTTTTAATTCTTCCACCGAGCTTTTTTTCCATATCAATAATGATGCGCCATAATTCGGCAACTCAAACACAAATTTAACAGCCTCCGGTAATTCAGCCAACGTTGTCACACGTTCACGCTCAAGCGCAAAAATTCTTGAGAGCTCTTCGTCATTCTTGTTTAATTGAATACCCAGATCAGCAAAAAACGGCTTAGCTCTTTCAACCAAATCAACAAGTGGCAAGCTTTTTATATATTCTTTATTATACCAGTCCAATTTTTGTAAATTAAATACTGCGCCGGATTTTCCCACATGGCTCAAATCAAAATCATTAATCAATTCATCCATGAAATATATTTCTTTTTCCGTGCCCGGATTCCAACCAAGAAACGCAATAAAATTAATAACCGCTTCTTTAAGATAACCTTTTTTTACATAATCCATCACAGCCACATCACCTTGGCGCTTGCTCAACTTGGATTTATCTGAATTCAAAAGCAGGGGCAAATGCGCCATCCGAGGCGCATCCCAACCAAAATATTTATACAACTGCAAGTGTTTGGGCACGCTGGATAACCATTCTTCACCGCGAATAATGTGAGAGATTTCCATTTCGTGATCATCAACCACCACCGCCAAATGATATGTGGGAAAACCATCGGATTTCACGATAACCTGGTCATCTACCAGTTCATTTTTGATCCGCACTTCACCTCTGATTTCATCGTTAAAAACTGTTTCGCCTTCTTTGGGCATTTTCATGCGGATGACGTGCTTTTCACCGGCTTGCACCCGTTTCTTGGCTTCAGCCGGATCAATATCCCGGCAATGGCCGTCATAGCCGGTCGGGAGTTTATTTAACTGTTGAAATTGGCGTAATTCATCCAAACGCGCAGAATCGCAAAAACAATAATATGCGTGGCCGTTAGCCACTAATTCATCAGCGTGTTTTTTGTAAATATCCAATCGCTCGGATTGAATATACGAACCGCCACAATCGCCTGTTTGAATAATATTTTGATTCGCATTAAACATCACGCCCTCATCCGGGATAATTCCCGCCCAATACAATGACTTTAAAATATTCATTGTGCCATCGGCCACAAAACGTTCGCGATCAGTATCCTCAATACGTAAAACAAACTTTCCGTCATTGTGTTTGGCGACTAGGTAGGCATAGAGCGCGGTGCGCAAACCTCCGATATGAAGATAGCCGGTGGGACTTGGGGCAAAGCGGGTTTTTACGAACGATGACATATAATAAGATAAACAAATTTAAACGTAGCATTAAATATACGTCGTAAACGACATGGTTGTCTAAATAATCTATACATCCATTCTAAACCAATTTTGCGCAAAAATAAAGGGGCGCGAGGCACAGTACCGGCGATATAATCAAACGAACCGCCCACGCCCATGGCTATTTTGACGCCTAGCATTTTCGCCAGATTTTCATAAATCCATTTTTCTTGTTTGCCCATGCCAAAGGCGACAAATAGAATATCCGGATGAGTGGCGTTTATTTTTTGGAGAACACCATCCTCTGCACTTTGGAAATTTGACATTGGAAATTTGTCATTTTCGGTAATAATCGGTCCCCTATCAAGCCCGACAATCTTTAGATGAACAAATTTTTTATTCAATGCCTCGGCGCATTGTTTTATCACTTCATCACTCCCCGACCCCAACAAATAAATACTTTTATTTTCTTTTTCCGCCAAGGCGCAAAGCTCCAACATAAAATCGACGCCCGGGATGCGCGGGACGCCGGAGAATACTCGCAAACCAAAACCATCACATAAATTCAAATCACCCGCGTTTAATACGGTTTTGAAATATTCATCCTTATGCGCCTTGACCAGCATCTCGGGATTGGGAGTGAAAATTTTATGTTGATTTGTTGAATACAAAAATTGTCGAGCGATTTCGTTTGCTTCGTGCAACTCAACATTACTGATTTTTATTCCAAGGACATTTTTTGTATTCATAATCATTTTGACTGATATATATTAGCAAAATATGCGAGATAAATCAAGAATAAAAATAAAAAAACCCCGCACTTACAAACGTGCGAGGCGCCGCTATTGAAGAACCGCAAAGGACAGGTGTGGGGGGGGGCGAAATTGTCTCGTGTCAACTATCTTTCAATCACTCTGCACGACACACAGTGATATCCCAGAGCAGCGTTGACTTGTTCCTCGGTAAACTCGCCGTATATGAAGAAAACATTTGGATGGTCCGGTTGACTACTGCACAACGCCATCAAACCAAGCGCCAATTTACTTATACACTCACGAAATCCAAACGTGTAAACATAGAAGGGCACCTCAACCACTGTTATCTTTTCTTTCGCTTTCGGCAATCCTTTTCCCGCGTCGCCAATTGGATGGCGCGCCGTACGTAGAGCTTCCATGCACGCCTCCTTGTTAACGACGCTAACGCCGTTTTGTTGAGATAACAATGAACCGCTTTGTCATTAAACTGTGACATATTATAGATATTTAGTCAATCCCCGCCTGTTAGTAAGTCAGCCTCTTGACTCCTCAATTAAATGTGATATAGTATTATCACTCTCACTTATAGAGTGATAAATATACATTTATATGGTCAACCCACAGCAATTTACCCAAAAATCCCAGGAAATCCTACAAATTGCCTTTCAACTGGCAGTGGAAAACGGCCAGCCCCAAGTGGAACCGCCACACATATTTCTCGCGCTTTTGCAAGACGAGGAAAATATTGTTGTCTCGGTTTTACATAAACTTAAAGTCAATTTACCGGCAATTTTGAACGACGCGCAAACGCTGGTCAGTCAACTACCCAAACAATTTGGCTCGAGTAATATGTCCTCGAATGGACAGGTTATGATATCCCCGGCTGCCATGCACGTCCTGCAATCCGCCTTTAACGAATCCAAAAAAATGGGCGACGAATACATTAGCGCGGAACATATATTTTTAGCCTTGTTTGCCACCAAAAATCCCATTAGTGAAATTCTCGTCCGTAATCACAAAATCAACAATGAAGAAGCGCTCAAGGCATTGGCTTCAATCCGTGGTAATCAAAAAGTAGACTCCCCCAACCCCGAGGCCAAATATAATGCTTTGGAAAAATATGGAAAAAATTTAACCGAACTGGCGCGCAAAGAAAAAATTGATCCGGTCATCGGTCGCGATGATGAAATCCGCCGGGTGATGCAAATTTTATCCCGCCGGACAAAAAATAATCCGGTCTTAATCGGAGAACCCGGCACGGGCAAGACCGCCATCGTGGAAGGATTGGCCCAAAGAATCGTGAACGGCGATGTGCCGGAATCAATAAAAAATAAAGAAGTCATTGGTTTGGATATTGGCGCTATTCTCGCCGGCGCAAAATTCCGCGGTGAATTTGAGGAAAGATTAAAAGCCGTACTCAAAGAAGTTGACGCAGCCGCGGGAAAAATTATTTTATTTATTGATGAGCTTCACACCATCGTCGGCGCGGGCGCGTCCGAGGGCGCGGTGGACGCGGCTAATATGCTCAAACCCATGCTGGCGCGCGGTGAACTTCACACTATTGGCGCGACCACGCTCAAAGAATACCAAAAATATATTGAAAAAGACGCGGCCTTGGAACGCCGTTTTCAGCCGGTCATGGTCAATGAACCGAGCGAGGACGATACCATCGCCATTCTCCGCGGTATCAAAGAGAAATATGAAGTGCATCATGGCGTGCGCATCACGGACGCAGCGATTTTGTCAGCCGTCAAATTATCCGAACGCTATATCTCGGACAGATTTTTGCCGGATAAGGCCATTGATTTGATTGACGAAGCCGCTTCGGCTTTGCGCATGGAAATTGAATCAATGCCCGAGGACTTGGACCGCTTGAAACGCACCACGGTAAAATTGGAAATTGAAAAACGCGCGCTGATCAATGAAAAAACCGATGACGCCAAAGAACATTTGAATAAACTGGAAAAAGAATTGGCCGACCTGAAAGAAAAATCCGTGGAATTGGAAGCCAAATGGAAAAATGAAAAAGACGTTATCGCGAAATTACACGACCGTAAAAAGGCCATTGATAAAGCCAAGCAAGAAGCCGAAATTGCCGAACGAAAAAGCGACTTGCAAAAAGTCGCTGAGATCCGCTATGGCACGATTCCGAATTTGGAAAAAGAAGCGATCAACGATGAAAAAACTTTGCGCGAATTGCAAAAGAATCGCGGAATTTTGAAAGAGGAAATCACGGACGCGGACGTGGCTGCGGTGGTGTCTCGTTGGACCGGAATTCCGGTAATGAAAATGCTGGAAACTGAATCAACTAAATTCAGCCAGATGGAAACCGAGCTCGGCAAACGCGTGGTCGGCCAAGATGAAGCCATCAAGGCCATTGCCAACGCCATCCGCCGTTCCCGCGCCGGCATTGCCGAACCCAACAAACCCATTGGCTCGTTTATATTTCTTGGCCCGACCGGCGTAGGCAAAACCGAACTGGCCAAATCTTTAGCCGAATTTTTATTTGATACCGAGGAAGCGCTGGTCCGCGTGGACATGAGCGAATACATGGAAAAACACAGCGCCAGCAAAATTATTGGTTCTCCCCCGGGCTATGTTGGTTATGACGAAGGCGGTCAACTGACCGAGATCGTCCGCCGTAAACCATATTCGGTAATCTTGTTTGATGAAATAGAAAAGGCGCATCCGGATGTGTTCAACATTCTATTGCAAATTTTGGATGATGGACGGATCACTGATGCCAAAGGCCGGGTGGTGAATTTCAAAAATACGGTCATCATCCTCACTTCCAATATCGGCAGTCAAACAATTTTAGATATGAAAGACAGCGGGTTTGGTTTTGAAGACAGCAAAAACAAAAAGAAAAATCCCGATGAAAAAATCCGCGAAAAAATAATGGAAACTTTGCACGAATATTTCAAACCGGAATTTTTGAATCGTTTGGACGAAATTGTGGTCTTCCACACTTTGACTGAAAAGCAAATTGAAATAATTGTGGATTTGCAACTCACCAAAGTAATTAAACGCCTGGCTGATAAAAAAATTACTTTGGATATTGACTCGGCCGTAAAAAAACATTTGGCTGAAGTCGGTTATGACCCATCCTATGGCGCGCGACCCTTAAAACGTGCCATCCAAAATGAACTTTTGGACCAGCTTTCGCTAAAAATTATTGAAGGCGATGTGGCCGAAGGAAAAAAAGTCAAAGTAAAAATGGAAAAAGAAAAAATTATAATAAAATAAAAACACGCCGAGGACATCTGTCCTCGGCGTTTGCAATCCGGTGTGGTTCCGGTTACTCCTTCTTGCCCGGGTCCAAGACAACTGTATCCCGCATGTGATCGTTGTCGGGTTTACCCGCTGCCGGCTTCTTCGGCACGCTGGTGAAAACGCCATCGTTATCACCTGGAGTTGTCGGCACACTTTTGTCGGTCTCCGCTTTCTGGCGCGCTTCTTTGTCACTAATTTGTTTGAGTGTCATTGGTAACTCATTCATCTTCTCCTCCTCGTTTTTTTACTGGCTGGTTATTTATACCGAGCCTGGTTTTTGCGGCTTCAACTCGCGCTTTTAAAACTTTAACGACAGCAGACAGGTCGTGTGTACATCTCCCTGCCTGTGGAGATGTTGGTTTTTTTGACACATCAATTCCGTCAGCGTCTTCATCTTGCATTTTTACCCCTCCGTTTGTTTTTTTAGTGCCCGAAGGTTCGGTTTCGTCAAAAAAGAGCGTGGTCACAATTTATCTAAATCTACGTTAAATATTCTCACAACCAAGTAACAATAGCGTGTATATACGCCTTTGTCAAGGATAAATATTTGTGCTACAATATTTATATGAATTCTAAAAGAATTATTTTTATCGTTGTTATGAAAAAGATCATTGCTCTAATTGCCATATTTGGATTATTCGCCCCTTTTTCCTATGCTTTGGCCGAGGCTGAATTTAATTCCAGCATGATTATCACAGATGAAGACATGCAAAATTGCGCCGGCTGGACGGCAAATGATGTTCAAACATTTTTGCAAGACAAGGGGTCATATCTGGCAAACTATAAATGTGAAGATGTGAGCGGCACGATAAAATCCGCGGCCGAGATAATTTATGACGCGGCGCAAGCCTACACCATCAGTCCGAAATTTTTATTGGTCACTTTGCAAAAAGAACAAAGTTTGGTGACCGATGAATCGCCCACACAAAAACAACTTGACTGGGCCACGGGCTTTGCGGTTTGCGATGGCTGTTATTTGAGCGACCCCAAAGTCGTCAAATACAAAGGCTTTGCCAAACAAGTTGATGGCGCGGCCGGCATTATCCGCTGGTATTATGACAACAAAAGCACTAAATCATATATCAAACAAAAAGGCGCCGCGGTTTATATTGACAACACGGAAGTGGTGCCGCAAAGCTGGGCCACGGCCTTTCTTTACACTTACACACCACACTTGCATGGCAATAAAAATTTTTGGCGTTTGTGGAATACATGGTTTGCCGGACTTTATCCCAATGGCACAGTTGTCACCAATGCTTCGTCCACCAATTATTGGTTGATTCAAAACGGGAAGAAACGTCTGTTTACCAGCAAATCCGTTTTAGTAAGTCGGGCTGACCCAAAAATGGCCATCACTTTATCTGAAACCGATTTAAATAATTACGAAAATGGCACGAACATCGCGTTTTCCAATTATTCCTTGCTCAAAGCGCCGAGTGGATATTTTTTGGTGGATTATGACATGATTCGTCCATTTGCCTCAGCCGACGTAGTGAGCAAAATTGGCTACAATCCGCAAGAAGTGGTTGATGTCTCGGACAATGATTTATTCGGCTATACGCTCGGCCCGGCCATCAACGCGTCCACCACCGCGCCTCAAGGCGAGATTTATAAAATTACCGACTTGAACAATAGTTTGTATTTGCACAAAAATGATATTTTATACCCGATAACGGATTCATCCTTGCTCAAAACTAATTTTGCAAATTTAAGTATCATCAACAAGACAAAAAAAGATATTGCAAATTTAAGCGTTGCTAATAATCCAATTGTTTTCACGGACGGCGCTCTGCTCAAAGTCAAAGATACGAACCGTCTCTATGTGGTGGAAAACGGTAAAAAAAGACGCATCTCGGACGAACAGACATTTTTGGCCATGGGCTATAAAAAAACAAATCTGGTGGAGATCAGCGCTTTGACCGCTTTCACCGTTCCGGATGGTGAAGCGCTCTATATCAGCAACGCTTTGGCATCATCGGAATATCTCGGCGACAGCGAGTCGGTTGTTGAGGATTTATTCAAGACAAAATTGCCGGCTTACCTTGTGGCTGAATATCCGACCGGTAGAATTTTAGCCGGAAAAAATATTGATACCAAAAGATCCATTGCATCTCTCACCAAAATATTAGTCGCGTATGAGGCTCTCAACCAGGATTTTAATTTAAAAAAATCCACCACGTATAATTCCAAACTTCATACCGCTTACAACAACCCTTTGTCGCTGATCAACGGAGAAAAAATTCTGAACAAGGACTTGCTCTACACTTCGCTTGTCGCTTCGGTCAACAACGCCTCCCGCATGATGGGCGCATCCAGCGGATTGACGGAAAAAAGTTTTATTAGCGCAATCAACACCCGTTTGGAACAATGGGGCGCGGACAACACAACTATCACGGACACCACCGGATTGGACGACGACAATATCTCCACGCCAAGAGACGTGTTAAAAATATTTATTACCGCCCTCAAAAATTCCACCATCAAAGACGCGATGAGCGACGTCACGTATTCATTCAAAGAAGTTTTGAATAAAAACAAAATCGTCACTCACAACCTGAAAAACACCAACGACCTGATGCAAAATTCCAAAAAGACTTATCGCATTCTCGCTTCTAAAACCGGTTACACGGACGAAGCCGGCGCCGTGCTTGTTATGTTGATTGAATCAAAAACCACCAAAGAACAATATGTAATCATCACTATGGGCAATGGCTCAGCCAACAGATTTGTTGAGCCGAACAAGTTGGCTCTCTGGGCCATCTCCCCATCGTCCACCGCCTCAATCGCCAACGTAAAATAATTTTTTATGTCTTTAGTTTTTAGCGCTTTCACTCCCCATCCCCCGCTTATTGTTCCGTCCATTGGCAAGACTGAACTTAAAAAATTATCCAAGACTTCTTCCGCCTTCAAAGAATTGGAGAGAAATTTATATGCGGCCCAGCCCGAAGTAATTTTGATAATTTCCCCGCACGGAAGTTTTTTCCCGGATGTGTTTACTGTTAACT
This sequence comes from Patescibacteria group bacterium, assembly GCA_041651015.1. GTDB lineage: Bacteria > Patescibacteriota > Patescibacteriia > Magasanikbacterales > GWA2-37-8 > JAPLWQ01. The sequence continues at coordinate 219,142 of JBAZKA010000001.1, read as the reverse complement.
CTTGCGTCAAATACACGGCTGACTTTAAAGACTTTGGCGACTTGGAAACAAGTTGCGAGTTTAACGGTGATTTTGAGATGACGCACCGCCTGCGCGACGCGACCAAACGCAAACATTTTCCCGCCACTCTGATCTCCGAACCACGCTTGGACCATGGTTCATCAGTGCCGCTCATCATGCTGGCCGGTAAATTAACCGGCGCGAAAATCGTCCAACTTGGTTTTTGCGACTTGGATTTCAAAACGCATTTGGATTTTGGCGCGTTAATTAAAGAACAGATTTTACTTAGCAACCGCCGTGTAGCTGTAATTGCTTCAGGTGATATGTCGCACGCCTTGTCCACGGACGCACCGGCCGGATTCAACAAAGCCGGCGCCGAGTTTGACAAAAAAATTCGCGAGCTCCTCATGGCCGGTAATATTTCCGGTATTCTAAATTTGGATGAAAAACTGATAAAGAACGCGTCAGAATGCGGTCTGCGTTCACTGTTAATCTTGCTCGGCATTTTACAAAAAATGCATTATGATTACCGCGAGCTGGCGTATGAAGCGCCGTTTGGCGTGGGCTATTTGACCGCGGAATTTATTTAAACCTATGACGCACGCGCTGGTTATTCCGATTAGACGCCTGCCAAACAAAATCAAAGGTTTGGATTATTTGATCAGCGTGGAACAAAAAAGTTTAATCCGAGTCGGCCAGCTGGTAAAAATACCTTTGCGCGGTAAAGACGAATTCGGCATTGTCTATTCTCTCTCGGATAATTCCGATATCAAGGATAATAAATTAAAACCGATTTCCGAAATTGTTTTGGCTGAACCGCTCATCACGGAAAATCTGTTAAATTTTTACTCCGAACTATCGGATTTCTACCGGGCTTCGCTCGGCTTTATTTTAAAGTGCGCGCTTTTGCCCATGCAAAAACGCAAATTGAAAACTTTGACGGAAACTCTTTTGGCCGTGGAAACACGCGAGGGAAAACCCCAAAAACCAAAACTTTGGCTATACAACAATTTAGATGAAAAGAAAAAATATTTATCGGAATTGGCCAAAGCCGATGGACAAGTTTTGATTCTGACTCCGGACGTGAATGATCCGGAAAAAATTCAGGAATTATTACCCGCGGATATTTCTAACGAAATAATTATTCTAAAAGGTGATGACGGTGATAAGCAATATTCTGACAACTGGATTCGGGTGCGCAACTCAAAAAATATTATTGTCATTGGCACGCGCAAAGCTCTGTTTCTGCCCTGGCATAATTTGACGCGCATTATTATGGACGACGAGGGCTCGCCTGATTATAAAAGTTGGGACATGGCCCCGCGCTATCACACGCGGGACGCTGCCCTTGCTCTCACCAAACACACGAGCGCGGAATTATTTCTGGTGGCGTCTGCGCCGTCTGTTGAATCATATTATTTTGCCGAACACAAAATTTATGATTTAATCGGCGAACTGACAAAAATTACCAAGCCTTCGCCGATATTTGTCAACGCGCTCGCGGAAAAAAGAGGCGGCGGAGCCGGCATCCTAGCTGAAGAAATTATCAAAGCAATTGAAGCAAACAAAGGCCAAACTTTTATTCATTTGAATCGGCGCGGTACTTCGGGCGGAATGGTGTGCGCTGATTGCGGAAATATTTTTCGCTGTGATAAATGCCATCGCCCTTTAACATATTATGAACGCGGGATTGAACTTAAATGTTTGTACTGCAAAACATCGGTGCGTTTTGCCGACAATTGCCCCAAATGCGGGGGCGCGAATTATCGTTTGATGGGACTGGGCATTGAAGGCGTGGCCACGGCGCTAAAAAATAAATTTCCCTCGGCGAAAATTATTACCATAGACAAAGAAACCGCGAATTTGCCGGAAAGTTTTCCGAGTGATGAAAAAATTATTTTTGTGGGCACGGATTTTGCTTATTCCAGATTGGATTGGAAAAAGATTGATATATTTGTGATGGCCGATCCGGACACCGCGCTCGCGGCCGCCGAATACCGCGCTTTGGAATTTCTTTGGCTCAAGCTTCGCCGCGCGCAATTGGCTCTCGCGCCGGACGCAAAGTTATTTATCCAAACCCAACATCCGGAACATCGCGTTTATCAGGGCGTCTATGACCCGAAATCATTTTACGAATCGGAAATAGCCGAGAGAAAAATTTTCGGCTATCCGCCTCACAATTATCTGGCGCGAATTATCGTGGCCGGCGCCACCGCGAACAAAGCTAGCGAGAATGCTGAACAGCTTTTTCGCGCCCTAAACAGCTTGACTACACACAAAAAAGATGTTATGATTTACAGTCATATCCCGGCCAATCCGCCGAGAATGCGCAATTTATACCACGAGGTTATTTTGCTGAAGTTCAACTACGCGAATTACAAAAAATCGCTAAAAGAACTAGCGGCGATTGTTCCTGATGATTGTAAGGTTGACCCCAACCCGAATCACATTTTATCAATTTCATAGGGTCGGTCGGCGAATGCGCTTTCGTAGCGAAAATTGAAAATTTTGAGACAAAATCGACGCATAAATTTTGAGGCCTATCTGAATTGATAAGCCGAGAAATTTTAAGGCGATTTTGGCCGAAATTTAAAATTTGCAGCAGAAATGGCATTCGGCGACAGGCCCCCAAATATATGGTGACCCAAATCGTCATTGACCCAAATCCTATTTTACGTAAAATCGCTCCGCTGGCCAAGCCGGAGTTTTTGGCGTCGCCGGAATTTAAAAAATTAACAAAAAATTTAATTGATACTTTATACGCGAGCGACGGCGTGGGCATTGCCGCGCCACAAATCGGCGAATCAATTGCCGTGTGCGTGATCAATAAGCGATTTTCCGAAAACAAAAAAATTGATTTGGTTTTGGTGAATCCGGTTTGGACCAAGGCTACTTTGGCTACGGCCTGGGGCGAGGAAGGATGTTTGTCCGTGCCAAATCTTTGGGGTAAAGTTAAACGCTACAAAAAAATTAAAGTGAAAGCCTGGAATGAAAACGGCCAACCGTTAAATTTTGTGGCTGAAGATTTTTTCGCCCGCGCCATCCAGCATGAGGCCGACCACTTGCGCGGAGTTTTGTTTATTGATAAGGCAAAAGATTTATATACTTTTGAGAAAAAATAAACGACTTGGCACTCGGCGCGCTCCATTTACAATATCTTTTCGCAAACAGCGTCGTCCGCCCTGGGTGGACGCGCTTCGAACTCGGCGCGCTCCGAGCGCGCCTGCGTTATGTTGCTCAAAGATATTGTAAACGTCGCTTTTAAAAAATATTGCTAATTATCATGACTAAAATAGTTTTTTACGGCACAGGTGAATTTGCCGCCACGGTTCTGAAAGCGATTGCGAACGACGCGAGCTACAAAATTCTCGCGGTGATTACGTCGCCCGATCAGCCGATTGGACGCAAACAGGAAATGCAAAAATCCGCGGTAAAAACTTTCGCGGAAACTCTTGGCGTGGAAATTTTACAGCCGGCCTCGCTCAAAGAATTTGACGCGCCGATTTTAAGCGAAGCTGATCTTGGCGTTGTCGCCGAGTATGGTTTTATTATTCCACAAAGATTGTTGGATTTGCCCAAACACAAAACCGTGAACTTGCACGGTTCAATTTTGCCTAAACTGCGCGGTGCCTCCCCTATTCAAACTGCAATTATGAATGGCGAAACTGAAACCGGCGTCACGCTCATGCTCATGGACGCAAAAATGGATCACGGGCCGATCATCGCCATGCAAAAACTTTCTATTCTTCCGGATGAAACACAAAAAGAATTATTTACTCGTTTGGCTATCGTGGCCTCGGAATTATTTTTGCGCGAAACGCCAAAATACATTTCCGGTGAAATTATTCCCGTTGAACAGAATCACGACGGGGCGACTTTTTGCAAAATTTTCACCCGCGATGACGGCCACGTGGACTTTTCCCAGCCCGCTCAAAACATCTATAATCAATACCGGGCCATGACCCCTTGGCCGGGCCTGTGGACAACTTTTGAGGGCAAAAGACTGAAGTTATCGGTAATCACACCCGCTGACCCGAAAAACCTCTCTGAGGGGCAAATTTTGGCTCAAAACGGGCATTTATACGTGGGTTGTGGGGCCAATTCCGCCATTGAGGCGATTGAAGTTCAGCCCGAGGGCAAAAAGCCCATGGATGCCAAAAGCTTTATTAATGGCGCTCGCAATTTGACGAGGTTTGAATAATTATGTTCTCACCGAAAAAATTTTTTATATACTTAGCCGGTTATTTTGCCGTGCGGGTTTTTACGTATTTTTTTACCCCAGTCACTCCGCTCGTCGCGGGTTCGATTGTGAACATAATTGTCGCGGTTGCGGTTCTCGCGCTCGCGATGTACTGGCTGATTAAAAAAGATTGGCGGGGTTGGCTCATCGTGGCCGGTGAAATAATTTTTTGCGGGAGCGGAAATATGCTTTCAGTCGGTTCGGTGTCGCTCCGCACGCTTTTGCTGATTGCGTCTGTGGGAATCTACTTCATTATGTCATTGCGAGAAGGCCGAAGGCCGACGAAGCAATCTCTTCTAATTTTCGCGCTTATTATCTGGGCCGGAATTTCTGCGTTCGTTGGCTATCACAACCATCACGTACTTTCGTTGATAATTTCCGACTTCATCCCCTATTTATTTTTGCTGTATTATTTTCCTTTGCGCGATTTGCTTCACGATGAAAAATTCAAACGCGAAGTTTTCAATATGATTGCCGGCGCGCTGATCGGTTGCGGACTGATCACGGTTTTTACTTCGCTCATGTACGGATTTGGAATTTTTGTTTTGCAAGATAATTATTATCATTGGTTCCGCGATGTTTGCGGGGGTAAAATTACCGACACGGGCGCGAATTTTTTCCGCGTGATTTTGAACGAACAACTCTTGCTTGTTCCGGTGGCCTTGTATTTCATTACCCGCGTCAAACAAAAAATTGAATTTGTGAACGATATGGCGCTTCCGGCCGCGGCCGCGATATTGTCCGTCAACCTGACGCGCATATATTATTTGGCGTTGCTCGTCGGCTTGTGCTTTGCTTTTACTAAAACACTATGGCGCCGATGGCTGATCAACTCGGCGGTGATTTTGCTTTCCGTATTCGGCTGGTTCACATTTTTGCATGTTCTGGTCGGTGGTTTAGCTAATCCGGGCTGGGAATATTTCGGACTGCGCGCCACCAGTATCGTCGCCCCGCATATTGAAGAGAGTTCCCTCTCGCGCATGTTGCTCTTGCCCAAAATTCTGGAAAAGATTTCTTCGGCGCCAATATTCGGCACAGGCCTTGGCGACACAGTGACTGTGTGGAGTCCGGTGTACAACGAATTAATCACCACCCCGCATTTTGACTGGGGGTATTTGGAAATTCTGGCCGAGATGGGCGCTACTGGGCTCATCATTTGGTTTGCGCTTATCATGACCGCGTTTTATCATATAAAAAGCCCTAACGGGCATGTTATCTGCGCGCCGCTCGTGGCATTGCTCGTAATAAATATCACGTCGCCCGCGCTATTTCATGTGTTCGGGTTTATATTTCTTGCCATTATTTTAGCCCATGCTTCGTCTCCACAATCTTCTTCGCCGTCTCATACCGGCGAACAGACGCGGATTTCCACGGCAGATTAAACGCGATGCGCGGTAACCATCCGCTGATCCCCTTTCGTTTGCCTACCAATTTTTGATAAAGCATTTCCGGCACATAGACGCCGGTTTTATTTTTTTTCAAAAGCGTCAGCCACAAATCCCAATCCTGGAATCGTTTGATGGTCGTATCAAACCCACAAAAATCCGCCCGGCGGATGAGCGAGGTAACATCAATAAAATTATTTTTTCTTAATTCATCGGCATTAAACTCCCGTCCGGTAAATTTTTTCCAGCCAAATTGAAAATCCGAGTAAGCGTATGATGCTTGCGGGTTATTTGTGAGAGCCAAAAGCATTTTCTCAAGCATATCGGGCCGGGCAATGGTGTCCGCGTCCCAAAATATCACAAAGTCGCCGACTGATTCGGCAAAACCGCGATTGCGGGCCGCGGGCGCGCCTTGGTTGGTTTGAGTGATGTATTTGAAAGCAATTTGTTGCTTGTCATTCTGAGGGAGCGTTGCGACCGAAGAATCCCTTGTCGCGGCGTAAACGTCAAGGGATTCCTCCACTCGTCCCTTCGGGACTCGGTCGGAATGACAATAATCATGAATTTTTTTAATCACCGGTTCCACATTATCCGTACTGCCGTCGTTAATGGCGATGATTTCCAATGGCCGATGCGTTTGCACGAAAAGAGTGCGCATGCTTTGCGCAAGCGCCTCGGCGTGATTGTATATTGGAATTATGACACTAACTAAACTCATAATGTCTATTAAATGATAACGAGTGAAATAATTTACTCCTGACGACCATCTGACGAGCCGTCTTCAGACGGGGCGAAGTCTAGGGAGGAAGGGGTCAATTATTTCATGAGTGACGACGTGGCTACTCCATTATCTTTTGCACTTGTTTATCCCAAGCAAACTCATTCAAAACACGTTCGCGTCCGGCCGAGCCCATAGCGCGCGCGTAGTCATCTTTCAAAAGTAAATCGCAAACCGCGCCAATCACTTCCAGCTCCTGATACGTATCCACCAAAATTCCAGTCTGCAAATGTTTGACCGCCTCCTCCACTCCGCCCACATTGCCCGCGACAATCGGCAATCCGCACGCGGCCGCTTCCATATATACTGTCCCCCAACCTTCTTCGGATTTTTCATCACGATGCGTGAGGAGCGCAAACAAATCCGCCGCCTGATAATATTTCGGCAATTCTTCATTGGGAATAAAGCCCAAATAGCGCACGCAATTTTGCAAACCATTTGCTTGGATGGATTCCAAAAGCGCTTTTCGTTTCGGGCCGTCGCCAATGAGAAGCAAAACAGCATTAGGCACGCGCTTCACAATTTTTGGCAACAAGCGCATCAGATGCGGGAAGCCTTTACCCTCGGCAATGCGTCCGACCGAAATAATAACATTCTTACCGTCCAAAGCCAAGGAACGGCGCACCGAGGCCACTTCCTCGGGCTTGATCGGCGTGAGGAAATGATCACCCGGCGCCGGATGCACCACGATCACGGGCGCGATATTTTCACAACGCGACAATATTTTTGTTTTCAAAAACTCACTGCTGACAATTATTTTCTCGGCTTTGGCGCAAACCAATGTTAATTTTTTCAATTTCTTTTTTAAACCAATTTCCAAATCCGAGCCATGAAAAAATACGCGATACGGCACTTTGAGTAATTTATTTATCATGTAGCCGATGTATCCCCCGGGCAAGGCATGCTGGATGAGCAGGCGTTCAATCTTTTCTTGCTTCACGATTTTTTTGATTTGCCGGTACCAACGAAGCCAGCGAGGCCAAAAGAAAACATAATACGGTTTACCGCGAAATGTTTTCCACGGATTTTTCGCGTCAAAATCAACATCGCCCGTCATAGTTGGAGACCAGACAAACGTCTCCTCGGCCGGTAAATGTTTGGCCAGATTGTAGGCGTATGAAGCGATACCGCCGATCTGAGGCGGATACTCAAGGGTGATGATTAATGTTTTCATAGCATTTTTGTCTTAACTTCATTGATAATTTCTTTGTTCAATCCGCCGGTCAAAAACAGTAAAGCAAAATAGACAACAGCGCCAATGGGCGCGGCAATAACAAAACTCATCCGCGCGCACAGCCAATAAACCAAAGCGCCCATGATAAAAGCCGGCACCAATGTTTGTAAAGCGTATTTGAAAATGATTTTACAATCCACGTTTGTGTATTTTTTTACAAACACGAAAGCGATTCCCCACATCAGAAAATTACTGAATAACGCGGAAAAGGCCGCGCCGTTTATACCATAGCGCGGAAGCAAAACTAGATTACTGGCAACACTCGCGACCAGGGCGATGGACATAAGCAAGGTTTGTTTGCGTTGCTGGCCGATGGCGTTCAACATGGAAGCGCAAATAATCGCCAAGTAGCCGAACACCAAACTGATGGACAACACGCGTAAAGGAAAAATTGAATCCGCGTAATCCGCGCCATAAACCTTCATGATAAATTGCGCGGCAATAGCAAAGATGCCGGCCGAAAGTGGAAAGACAATACTAAACAAATAGCGCCAGGATTTTTCAAATAATTTCGCGAGGGCCGGTTTGTCCGTGGTCCAAAGCGCGCTAAAAACCGGATAAACGCTCGCGGACAAGGACAAGGCGACAAACTGAAAAGCAAAAGTGATTTTGTACGGCACGCTCCACGCGCCCAGTTCCCGTCCGGTGAGCATTTTGGACATGAGCAAACTGTCGCTATACGAATACAACCGGCCGATAATGCCGGCGCAAGCAAACGGCCAGGCCATAATCAAAAACTCGCGCCACATGGATTTTTCAAAAGATAATTTGAGACGGACGGCCGTGGTACGCAAAACAAAAAATCCCGAATACAAAACATTCAAAACGCTCGGGATGGTGTAGGCAGCGATGAGCCAAATCAGGGACCAGTGATTGATAAGGGCGACTGAGCCCACGATCAAAGTCAAAAATTGCGAACCGACAATGCCGAAAGATTCATATTTCAAATTGCGGTTGGCGCGGAACACGGCATAAAACAACGAGTGGAAGTTATCAAAAAACATGGTCGCGCCCGCGAGATAAATCAGATTCTTTACATCAGGGGCATAGCCGAGCACATTGACAGACACGGCCACCAAAATATACGCGACTGAACCGAACAAAAGTTTGTTGCCCAGGGCGGTGGAAAATATTGATTGGATTTTTTCCGGAAACTTCGCCATCTCGCGCGTCAGGACCGCGGCCGAGCCGAAATCCGCCACCACGGCGAATATGCTTTGATAAGTCAAAGCGAAAAAATATTGGCCCGTGTTCTCTACTCCGATGAGCCGGGCGACAATCGTAAAATAAACAAAAGAAATCAGCTTTTGTCCGATGGACGCGGCGGTGAGGAATGATGTGTTTTTGGCGACGGTGTAGGACATTTTATTTATCTTGAATTATATAGAGCAAAAACGAGTGCCGCAAAAAAACAAGTATATATTAATAATCTTTTCCAAAAAAACTGAAAATATTTTATACTGTCTTTGAGCGCGAATATATTTTTAAAACATACAAACCATATAATAAACACGCATAATATTGAGAATATAATTATAAGATACCAGTACTTATCCGGAAAAAACGAAATTATTATGAAAGCAGGCGCTAGTAATATCGCTATTGACCACCAATTAAAAAATTCTTTCGCGTGTCTTTCGTATTTTGATTTAATCTCCTCTATTTTCTCTTTCTCTACTTGCACTTGATAAAGTGATGTGTACACGAGCATCATTGTCAATTGAACAATTGGATAAAATAGTACGTAGCTAAGCACAATCACACACCATGGAATGAACGATTTGGGTCCCAAGGGAATGAACGAAAGATAATGATTTACTAAATATAACCACGCACCTAGCAAACCGAGATACGCCGTTAATTTAAACGCTAAATTTTCTTCAATTGAATCTTTCATATTAGCACTTTATGCTACTTTTCTTTATTTCAAATAGAGTTTTTTCAACTTTTTGTAAACAGCTCGTAATAATTGCCTTTAAATGTCTATACCTGATTTTACCTGTTGGAAGGCCTATTTTATGCGACTTTTCGACATTGCCTCTAAAAGCCTCTAAAAAGAGAGTGTATAATATGTATTGACAGAGGCACCATTTGGCACCAAAATTCCAAGGTCTCTTAACTTTTTTAGATCGCTGTTAATGGTTGCCCTCGGCGTTCCTTTTAATATTTTTTGGCAGTCGTGAACAGTAAGCCGTCCTTTTATAAGTAAAACATCGATGACTTTTGCTTGACGATCATTAATCTCGCGGTATGTATTGCCCAAAAGAATTGCTTCAAAACTATTCACAGAATTTCTAAATAACGGATCGGGTAAATTCCAATCAGACATTTTCTTTATAACAATATCAATGCCGCGCCCATATTCTTCCAAATAGCGCATATCCTTAAGTCTCGCGGCAATCATAGAATTGCGACTGAACTGCGCTTCTTTAATATTGTCTACTGTAACACCGGGTGGAAGAGATCCGGGATTAATTATTTCAATCCTATCTTTAAATACTCGTATTTGGGTATATGTTTCAATGATTTTATAGTCGCGATGAATAATGGCGTTTGCTATTAATTCTCGAACGCCTTCTTCAGGATATTCATAGCGTTCAACGCGCTTAGTACCAATAATTACAGCATCTTTAGCGATATTTTTTAAAACAAATTTGTAAGCATCATCAATTTGAGAATCAAGCGTTCCCGTTATGTCCACAGCATCAATAATTTTAGATGACGGATCGCTTCCAGCATAACGAATACATCGAACGGTATACCGATTGTAGGGGTTTTTGTTTTGCGGTATTATTTTAGCAAATATTAAATATCCTCCAATAGTGGGTTTATACCCACCATCAAACGAGGAAATAATCCCTAAATTTTCAAGTACTGTGTCATCAATAATATGTGTCGCTCCTCTTTTCACCTGAGATTCGCTTTGTTCAAGCAGATTTGTCACTTTGGATGTAGAAATTTCGTCTTTATCGGTATTCACCGCTTCCGACAAATCAAATTGAAATTCTTTTGAAGTCGCGACATATGTTCTGAATTCATTATCGGTAATCATCCTACTGGTATTTGCCTCACGAATATATGCGCCGTTTGGAAGTCCGATCGGTTTAAAATAGCAGGGCATATAATCCTTTGGGCATTCCGGAATAACAACGGCTAAAATATTTTTCCCTCCGTCTTCAATCACGTGATATTCCGGTCGCAAAACAAAACTCATCTTATCATTAAAATATTCCGTAAGTTTAGTTTGCATCTGGTCTAAATTAAAACAACCGGTTATCTTGTTTTCCTGTTGGTTAACTCCGAACACAACAAGTCCCCCACCTCTTCGATTCGCAAAAGCGGAGATAGTTCTCCAAATATCGTTTGGAATGCTGCTCGCCGCAGTCTTAAATTCAAGATCAGGAAGTTCGCTTGATATTTCTAAACCATATTTAATTTTTTTTAATACTTCTTCTTTTGTCATATTTTTTATCCTCCTAAAAATTTAGTAATTTTACTTTGATAATTTTTTTATTATCGATTCCCCTTTGCTCGATTATGCGTCTTACACAACATCTGGCAATTTTTTGATGCTGTTTTTCCTCCCTTGCTCCACGCAGTTACATGGTCGGCGTCCATTTCGTCTGGTTTCCAAATTTTATCTTTATTTGCCTCATGCCCAAGAGCACAATCCGGACAGTTAGATTCTCTTTTCTTTTCCGCTTTAGTCGTTTGTTCTTTGTATACCAATTTTTTGGTTGCGTCATCAAAAAATCTAACCTCAAGCAATTTTGTGTCTATAGAACCGCCCAAGATATATTCAAAAATGCCTTTACGATTTTTGATATACGGATCTGCATAGAGCTTTTGTACGTCGGCAGAAACTTTCGCAGAATTATACGCTTTTTTGTGGTACTCTTCGTACAATCTCCCCCACTCCAATACGCGCATTTCACTTTCCACATCAGTAAACACGCTTGATGCCCAGTCAACTACGCTGTTAAAATATTTTTTCAGCTCGGTAATATTTTTATCAAATCGATGACTGCTCATATAGTCTCCGATATTGCCTTTGCTCACCCAGTCCAGCGCGCATTCCAAAAAATCTTGCCGGTTCGCGCTACCCGATACATACGCGCTCCATTTTTGTATGTTGGCATTTTGGCTATTACTAAATTCCTCCTTGCCAAGTGTCACAAACGGCCCGGAATACACAGCATTAAGCAACTCCTGATTATTGAGCGGAACACCGGCGATATTAATCGTTTTAAACCATTCTTTTATTTGACTTTCCGTTCCTTCACATTCATAAATAAGTAATTTTGTTTCCATTATCTTGGCTTTCTTGTCTTTGGCCATACCGCCAAAATATTGTTCCATGCCATTTTCATCTTTGATGGCAAATTTATCGGTGACGAAACGCCCGACGCTGGTGATGCGTTGTTGTCCGTCCAAAACTTCCAAATTGTTTTCAGAAACTTTATTAAAATATATCAAGCCGATTGGGTAACCTTTGAGGATTGATTCAATAACGGCCATTTCTCTTTTTCCGCCGTCCGAGGCATAAATATAATTACGCTGATACTCCGGCTGGATTGTGAGCTTGCCGGACAAACCAAATAAGCCCTTACCTTCCAATTCATTATAGACAAACCCGTCGCAAATATCCTTGACCGTGATATTGGTTTTTAGTGTGGTTTTCATATTATTGTTTATAATTTAACTTTCTAACTCTACATCATCTCTTAAATATCTTTGCAACCGATGATTATTTATTTTATTTCTATGATAATATTTTTCAAAAACACCTTCCTTATCTGCACACCTTATTAACATCATATAGGATTCATTCATTCTTTCAAGAAATCTCATTAGGTATTCTTTTTGACGCTCATCCATCTCTCTTGATTTCATAAAGTCTAACAATCCTATTTGCATTTTTTCTTTGAGCATAGACAACTCCTCAAACATCATAGGGTGCGGTCTTTCCTCATTTGAAATATGTTCTATAAAATGCATAACTCTTTCTTGATTTCTACTAAATTCAAATAAAATCTCTTCATCTATGTGCGTCTCTCTAACAAGATTAGCCAGCTCTTTATTAAGCATTTCCTGTTGCATAATAAATTCGTGAACAAAAGGGGTCTTAAACCATTTTAAATTCATCATTTTATGCATTATATAATTTTTTTCTTCTAAAAGACGGCTCATTCTCTTGACCTCTTTGATTGATTTTTGGTCAACTGTTTCTTTGTAATAATCTGATGCATACTCTAAAAATTTTTCGGAACTGTACATATGGAAATCAACACCTGCCTTTTTATTTATCTCATATTTTAATTCGTGTCGAGGACCGATAGTATCTCCTGATTGTTTCCACCACCAATCTGATTTATTATCTCGGGTTATAAAAACAATCGATTTCTTAGATGATTTCGCCATATCAATTATCTGAAACCATAAAATCAGATCGCCGTATTCTCTACCATCTTCCTTATTTTTTAAATCTTCATAACCAGGAGGTATCTTGTTTGCGTATCTTTCCTTTCCTTCTTCAAATATTTTTGAAAGTTCTTCTTTTTTATATTCATCTCCAACTTTATTTTCAAATATTTCTGTTATCGCTTCAAAAATTTCATCCTTATTGAACCAATCGGGATGACTTTTTTCATTCGTTTCTATGGTTTTTGAAATGATCTTTTTGCATTTTTCAATTTCTGATTCAATTTCTTTTAAATTTATAAAAGGATGTTCTTTGTGATATTTATCGTCAATTTTCTTTTGAGCATCATTAAACGAATTTTCAATAGTTTCTTTTATGTCAGAATATGATTTCTTCAGGTCAGATATCAAAATTATTCTCTTTTTGTTAAATTCTAAACCTACTTGGTGAGGCAACCACAATCTTTCTTCTTGGGTTATTTTTTTCAGTATTTTGATAAATTTATCTGAGGTTGATTTGCTATATCTATAAAGATCTAAAAGAATATTTGTATCAAAAACAAAAATACACTCCTTCCAGATTTTTTCTATTTCGTTATCCTTATATCGATAAAATTCTTTAAATTTATTTTTCATAATTTATTTTTTGACTTTCTTGTGCTTTATAAAAATTCTTTTATATGCCATCTTTGCAATGTTGTTCTCGTAATAACCAGCTGTTGGGTTGCCTTCCTTATATGCCCCTGTACCGCCAGCTTTGTAATAATCGTCAACAAATTCTCTTGTTAGACCTGGTGTTTTCTTATATTTATCATCAACAAGACCATTATCATTTGTTCCTAAAATTATAAACTGCTCCGGACTATATTTATCCATAATACTAATCGGCACACCCATCACACCTTCATAATCACTTGGGATATTTTTAACTAACGAAATTTCTATCGCGTCGTAATTATCATATTTTTCAAAAGGTTTTTTCGTTACAAATTTGATCACCTCCGCCTTGGTCATAAGTGGTATTGGTTGGTGACGGCGTCCATGGTCAATATTAGTAAACCAACGAACACCTTGCACTCTGGTGATATAAACTTTCTTCCCGCTTTCATTTGTTTTTATTTCACGAACTTGCTCCAAATTAGCAATATTTTCTGGTATCTCAAAAAACATTGCGCCGCCATTGACTCTGCAATTATTACCTAACCAAACTTTATTCTCTTTAAGTAACGGAAATACTTCTTTGTAGGTAATTGCGTTCAGGTTGCCAATTATCAAAAACTTTTTATCATAACCAACAAGTTGTTTTATGTACTCACGAAATAAACTAAATGGCGGGTTAGTCACCACAATATCAGATTGCTTCAGTAACTCTATAGATTCCTCGCTACGAAAATCGCCATCGCCTTCAAGCGGTGTCCATTCGTTATGTTTGTTGGCTTTTAATTGTTGAGCAATGTCCTTCAAATTAAACTCGCCGTCGCCGTCAATGTCGCGTACATCATTAATAATAAATTTATTGGCAGTCACCTTCGGACGGCCTTTGGATATCGGGAGGGATTTATCATCACCAAACAATCCTAATTGCGTGTTGGCTACGGGCGATGGCTTGTAGCTGGTGGTGATAAGCTGTTTTAACCCAAGCTTGTTGAAGTTGAGTACGAAATATCGAAAGAAATTGCTTTCAAACGGATCATCGCAATTGCAATATACAACCTTTTTACGGAATGCATCGGAATTATAATCCAGATATGCTTGAATCTCTTTCTGAATATCGCCGAACTGGGTATAAAATTCGTCATTCTTTGCTTTTTTTGCATTTGTAAGATTTTTGTTCGCCATAACTTATATATCAAAATAACAGGGCTATTCCCTACTCCAATTATATGCTAAAAGAGAGGAAAAGACAATGCGCGCCGACCGATAGATTGCCACGGACCCGCCCAAGGCGGGTCCTCGCAATGACAAACAGACACGTGCCTGTGGATAACTTGACAAAACCGCCAAAAATTTGTATACTGGGATTACAGGTGATAGCAGTATCACTTGAAATCAACTGCAGAATCCCGCCTAAAGCGGGATTTTTTGCGTCTTAGGCTCTATTTTCAACAATTCCTGTCTAAAGTCTACTATATCAAAATAATAACTGCTGGCTGGTGGAAGCTCCTTGGCAACATGACCGGCGCGAGAAAAAACGATAACAACCTTTCCATGACCTTTTAAAAATTTAATCAGGTATTCAAAATCACAATCACCGGAAAATAAAACTAATGTGTCGTATTTATCTAAATTATATGTCGCATCAACTGCTAATTCCACATCAAAATTAGCTTTTCGATGCGGTGCTTCAGGAGTGTGATCAAGATATTCCTTAAGCGGCTTTGTTTCTAACTTATATTTTAAAACTTTCTTAAGAAACCATAAAAACTTGGCGTGTTTTTCATCGCCAAAATCAGCGGAGTAAAATTTTATTTCTTTTGAATCAGATATGCCGGCAAAATATTCCTTAACTTTTAGATAATCAATGCGATATCGTAATTCTCCGGCTAAATTATTTTTTAAATCATTGGGTATATCTTTTGAATTTACCCACATATCTTGAACCGAACGCTCAAAATTAGCCGCGTCAATGTAAATATAAACTCGTTTTTTTAACGCTGATTTTAATTTTTCTGTATAATTATTTAACATAATATATTATTATTTCACACTCCCAAACCCCTCGCTCGTCACAATCACATGGTCCAAAAGCTCAATCCCGAGCAAATCCCCGGCCTCGGCCAAACGTTTGGTGACGGCAATGTCCTCGGGCGAAGGTGTGAGATTCCCGGACGGATGATTATGGGCGACGATTATTTGGGCCGTGAGGTAGCGCACGGCCGGCTCAAACACTTCGCGCGGATGAATCAGACTTTCATTGAGCGTGCCGATGGAAATTATTTCCCGTTTGATAATTTGATGCTGAGTATCTAAAAAGAAAACGACAAAATGTTCTTTTTTGCTGTCGCGCAAGTCTTCCATTTTGTCCCAAACATCCCGCGCGGATAAAACGAGCTCGGTTTTTTTATTTTGCAACAAGCGTCGGCCGAGTTCAAGGCTGGCGAGGATTTGCCCGGCCTTTATTTGACCCAAACCTTTTATCTGTAATAAATCAGCGAGAGTAATTTTGTCCACGCCAATTTGTTGGATAATTTTCAGAATTTGTTTGGCTAGAACAACTACATTTTTTCCTTTGATGCCGGTGCGTATCAAAATGGCCATAAGTTCGTGATCGGTCAAACCGACGGCACCGCGTTTGGCAAACTTTTCCCGCGGCCGTTCGGCCTTGGGTACCTCCTTGATTTTCATAAAAATTTTTATATAAAAAAGCCCCCGCCCTTGGGATAAATTATACGTGAAAAAATGACGCGCGACAAGGCCTGCCTGCCGGCAGGCAGGGATCCCTCGACTATGCTCGGGATGACAAGGCTTCGCCTTCGGCTACGCCCTGTAAACGCAAAAAAACACCCCTGTAAAGAGGTGTTTTTGTATAATGGTATAGGATGCTGAAACAAGTTCAGCATGACACGTGTCCTTAACGTTTGCTCCATTGCGGTGCTCGGCGGGCGCGTTTTAAACCGAATTTCTTGCGTTCTTTGATTCTCGCGTCGCGAGTCAAAAGTCCGAGGGATTTCAAGGTTTTCTTGAATTCTTCATTCCAAGCCACGAGAGCGCGGGCAATGCCGTGTTTGATTGCGTCAGCTTGGCCTTTTTTGCCACCGCCTTGCACTTTCACGGACACATCCATGGTTTTATCTTTGCCCATGGATTTAAGCGGTAAAATTATCGCTTCTTGCATGGCAAAATACGGAAAATATTTTTTGAGCGGTTGGCCGTTGACTGTGATCTCACCTTTGCCCAGGCTGATGCGGACGCGGGCCGAGGCGCGTTTGCGTCTGCCGACCGCGCGGCTGGTATCGCCGGCTGAAGTTTTCTTGTCAGTGAATTTTTCCGTCACCACCACTTCAATTTTTTCCATTTTCTTTTCCACTTTCTCTAATTTTTCCACCTTTTCAATTTTTTCAACTTTCTTGGTCGGAGCTTTGGCCGGATGGGCTTTCACCGCCGGTTTGGCTTTGGCTGTTGTTTTGGTTGTTGTTTTCGTAGGCATAGTTCACCCTGTTAAATAAATTTTGCCGAAGTTATCGTGTAAAATTTATTTTTATTTTATTAACATTAATAATTTATCCTTACCCCATCTGGCAAAATTTAATTTTAATTTAAAAATTAAAATTATTTAACAGGGTAAATTAATTAAACTTCAAGCGAAGCATTCGTTGGGTGCGAAGCTTGTTCTTCGGAATCATGCAAGCAACAGCGTGTCGCAAAACATCTTCCGGCTTTTCCGCCATCATTTTCTTGGCCGGAATTTCTTTCAAACCTCCCGGGTGCATGGAATGATGACGATAAAGTTTTTGGTCAATTTTTTTGCCGGTAAATTTCATGTCTTTGACGTTGGAGACAAGAATTTTATCGCCCGAATCAACATTGGTGCGATAACCGACTTTGGCTTTGCCCATCAAAATCATGGCGATGCGCGTGGCCAATCGTCCCGGGGTCTGGCCCGCGGCGTCAATCTCGATTTTCTTTCTCTTTATAGTTGGCATAGCCCTCAAATTATTTAATAAATTCCACAATCGCGGTTTCAGCCGCGTCGCCCTTGCGCACGCCCGAGACAGTAGTCAAACGGGTGTAACCGCCGTTGCGGTCTTTATAGCGCGGGCCCAAAACTTCCATCAACTTTTTCACCGCGTTCGGTGTGTAAAGTTTCACGATCAAATCGCGGCGGGCGGCCAAAGTGTTTTTCTTGGCCACGGTGACCAATCTTTCCGTGAAAGATTTCACGGCGCGGGCTTTGGCTTTGGTGGTGCGGATTTTTTCGCGTAAAATCAGACTCTCGGCCAATCCGGCGATGAGCGCGTTTCGCGAGGCGACCTTCCGGTCAAGCGTAATTTTCTTTTTTTGGTGTCTCATATTTATTTAGTTTTCTTTTTGGTAGTTTTCTTTTTGGCTTTCGGCGCTTCGTCTTCTTCGGCCGTCTCTTCTTTTTCTTCCTTTACTTCTTCTTCAACCACGGCTTCTTCCACGTGTTTCTTGTTCTTGACTTCGCTCTTGGTGCCGTCAAGCACAAAAGAAAAATGGTCCATCAGAATTTGCACAGCTTGGTGCACGGCGTCTTCCGGAGTGACAGTGCCGTCAGTCTCAATATTTAAAACCAATTTTTCATAGTTGGTGACATCGCCCACGCGGGTGAATTCCACATGATAACCCACATCTTTGATCGGAGTATAAATGGAATCAATCACGATAGTGCCCAGGTCATAACCGGCGCGATCTTTTTGTTCGCTGGTCTTGAAACCACGGCCTCGGCCCACGGTAATTTCCAATTCAAACGGTTTATTGTTTGTTAAGTTGCAAATCACTTGGTCTTTGTTGATTATTTCCACGTTGGAATTCTTTTCAAAATCCGCGCCCGTCACCACGCCCGGACCTTTTTTGGACAGGGACAAGACGACCGGTTCATCTGTGAACACATTGACGATTAATTGTTTGATGTTCAACATAATTTCCACCGCGTCTTCTTTGACGCCATCAATGGTCGTGAATTCATGTTGCACACCGCGAATCTTGAACGCTTCCACGGCCGCGCCCGGGAGGGACGAAAGCAATACACGGCGGATAGCGTTGCCGAGAGTCGTACCATAACCGTAATAACACGGAGAAATCGTCAAAAGTCCTTGGTGAGGATTTTTCTCATCCTGGGAGAACTCAATTTTTGACGGCAGAAGTAAATTTTCCATACAATTATGTTATGGATTAATGATTAGCGTGAATAGAACTCAATGATTGATTGCGAGCTGAAGTTCGGGTTGTCCAAACTCGGCGCGTTGAGAATTTTGGCGCTGAAAGCGACCGGATCCACGCTGATCCATGACGGATATTCGGCTTTGGTTAATCTCTCGGTAAAATTTTCAAACGCTTTTTTGGATTTGGCTTCAGGCTTGATGGCCACCACCATGCCGGCTTTCACACGGAAAGACGGGACATCAACTTTCTTGCCATTCACAGTGATAAGACCGTGCGACACCAGCTGACGCGCGTTCATGCGGTTCTTGCCAAAAGCACAGCGATAAACCACATTATCCAAACGGGATTCCAGTAGATTGACCAAAATTTTGGAGGTATCGCCGACTTTGACTTGCGCCTCTTCCACCAAATTGGCGAATTGGCGTTCAATCAAACCGTAAACGCGTTTTACTTTTTGTTTTTCTTTGAGTTGTTTGCCATAACCCGAAAGCTTGGCGCGTTTCTGGTCCGGTCCGTGCATGCCCGGCGGATAATTGCGTTTCACAAAAGGACACTTCGGGCCGAGGCATTTTTCGCCTTTGAGCATCAGTTTTTCACCGGCTCGGCGGCATTGAGCGCATCTGGAATTTATTTTGAGTGACATAGTATTCAGGATAAATTAAACGCGTCGGCGTTTCGGCGGACGGCATCCGTTGTGCGGAATCGGTGTCACGTCGTTGATGGATAAAACATTCAAACCATTGGTGTGCAAAGCGCGGATGGCGCCTTCGCGTCCGGCGCCAATGCCTTTCACGTAAACATTCACATCCTTCACTCCGTAATCAACAATTTTGTCCAACAGCATTTTTACCACCATGGAAGCGGCGTATGGAGTGGCTTTCTTCGGGCCTTTGAATCCGGCCATACCGGAAGAAGCCCAACCCAAAGTGTTGCCGTTCGGATCAGTCACTGTGATAATGGTGTTGTTGTAGGAAGCTTGAATATAAGCATCACCGCGAGACACTTGCTTTACAGCTTTGCGTTTCTTGGCTTTGACGACCGGCGCTGCGGCCGGAGTTTTTTGTTCTGGTGTATTTGTCATAGTTAAATCATTTACCGATTAGGTTTTGAGACCTGATGCCTTGCGGCCGCTGCCCATGGTTTTGCGGGTGTTGCCGCGCAGGGTGCGGGAATTTGTCTTGGTGCGTTGACCGCGCGAGGGCAAGTGTTTCATGTGGCGGACACCGCGATAGCACTTGATATCTTTCAAGCGTTTGATGTTGGCGCCAACTTCACGGCGCAAATCGCCTTCGGTGATATATTCTTTTTCCACGATAGCGCGCAATTTATCTTGTTCGGCTTCGGTCAAATCTTTGGTGCGAACATCTTCGCTGATTTTCGCTTTGGCCAAAATTTTTCGCGCTTGAGTCGCTCCGATACCGTAAATATACGGCAAAGACGCGACGATTCTCTTTTCCTTTGGAATTGTGATACCGGCAATACGCATAGTATATTCTCAATTATAATTAACCCTGACGCTGTTTATGCTTCGGGTTTGAGCAAATGACGTAAACCCGACCTTTGCGTCGGACGACTTTGCACTTTTGACAGATTTTTTTGGCTGAGGCTCTTACCTTCATATCTTGAACATCAATTAATAAATTTGATTAAGCAAAAAGAGCAATCATTGCCGCGATATCAACGCCATTCTTGACGAACGGCTACACCGCAATGATTGGTCTTTTGAAAATTTGAATTGTTTAATATCGGAAGTTTATCCTCCCTTTGGTCAGATCATACGGCGTCATCGCCACTTTCACCTTGTCGCCGATGCTCAACCGAATTTTGTTGAGCCGCATTTTGCCGGCGAGGTGCGCGATTACTTCTTGTCCGCTTTCCAATCTGACGCGAAATGTGCCGGCCGGAAGCAATTCAGCTACCGCGCCGTCAATCTCAATAATGTCGTTATTGGACATTTGGTTTGTTAAAAATTACCACTGTGCTGACATTTTATCGGAAATTGCCGATAATGTCAAGAGCAATGGAGTTAAAAGTTCATAAAGTTATAAAGTTTGTAAAGTTGGTCTATTTTTTGGCTAACGTTGGGCAATTTACTTTATGAACTTTATAAACTTTCTAACTTTTCACTAATTTTGTTCACAGGCACGGCAAACACAAAATAGCGATAAAGCAGAAAATTCCACGATACGGCCAAGATTATATTGGCAATTCTGGTGATTAAATAATTGACGCCAATATGGTCATTCACCACCCACATCCAAGTGATGGAAAATAAATAATTGAATCCGGCGACTGTATAAAATTTTATAATTTGTGTTTTGGTCATACCAGTGGCTTTGAACGACCAGTATTTATTCATGATAAACACAAAATTTAAAATAAATATTTGATTGACGATGATCGCGGCCACCGGACGCCAATGTAAATATTCTTTGAGCAAATAGAGCGAACCGATATCTAGCACAAACGAGGTCACGCCAATGACAAAATATTTTATGAACTGATAACGTATACCCCAAGCCCAATAAAGTATTTTTTTTACCATATTATGACAACGTCGCCTTTATCCGGCGCACACCGGCGCTAACCGCTTCTTCTTTAATTATTTTGAAGGTTCCGAGCACGACTGTATTTGCCACATGCGGGCCACCGCAAATCTCTTTGCTGAAAGTGAGAGAATTTTCATGAGCCGAGGGCTTTTCATTCGGGTCGCCGACAGAATACACTTTTACTTTGGCGCCGTATTTATCTTCAAACAAACCCATGGCGCCCAAGGCTTTGGCTTCGGCCACGGTCATTTCAGCTGAATCCACATGATAATCTTTTTGGATGGCATAATTGACCAATTCCTCCACTCTCGCTTTTTGTTCGTCGGTCATCTTTTCCGGATAGGAAAAATCAAAACGCAAACGCTCGGCTGTGATATTGCTACCACGCTGTTCCACCTTGTCGCCCAGAACCGCGCGCAAGGACGCGTGAAGCAAATGCGTGGCTGTGTGGTATTTGACGGACATCTCGCCTTGGTCCGCCAAACCGCCTTTGAATTTTTGTTCAGCGCCGGCGCGGGATAAATCCTGATGAGCTTTGAACGCGTGTTCAAATCCCGCCACATCCACGGTCATGCCTTTTTCATTGGCCAGTTCCAAGGTCATCTCCAGTGGAAAGCCGTATGATTCAAAAAGTTTGAACGCTTGTTTGCCGGAAATTTCGGTGAGCCTCTCCCCTGTTTTTTCCAAGGCGATCGCGAATCCGGACAATAATTTATCAAATTCTTTTAAACCTTGTTCAATCGTATTTCTGAATTTGCTTTCTTCTTTGGCGAGTTCATCCATGATAAACGCGCGGTTGCGATTAACTTCAGGATAAACATCTTTGAAAATATCAATCACAGCTTCTGCCACGCGCGAACAAAAATTTTCTTTTAACCCAAGGACGCGTCCATGGCGAACAGCCCGGCGGATCAAACGGCGGACAATATATCCCTGGTCAACATTACTTGGGGCGATTCTCTTGTCATCCCCCATGATCATGGTGGCGGTGCGGATGTGGTCGGCCACAATGCGCATTGATTTGGTGACTTCGGGCGACTCAATGTATTCGCGTCCGGAAATATTTTGGATGATTTGGATGAGAGGCCAAAAAGTGTCCACTTGAAATGTGTCGGTCAAACCGTTCAAAGTCATGAGTGTGCGCTCCAGCCCCATGCCCGTGTCCACGTTTTTTTGTTGAAGCGGTACGAACTTACCATCGACTGTCTTTTCATACTGCATGAAAACATTATTCCAAATTTCCAGCCAGTTATCCGGGTCAGTCGCGCAATTACTGCCTTCGGGCGGAAATTCAGTCTCTCCGCGCCACCAAAAAATTTCCGTGTCCGGCCCGCAAGGGCCGGTGGTACCCGGAGAATTCCACCAGTTATCCGCTTTCGGCAAGTAGGCAATTTTATTTTCCGGCATTCCGCAATCCTTCCAAATCGCGGCTGATTCTTCATCGCGAGGCGCGTCATCGTCTCCGGCAAACACCGTGACGGAAATTTTTCGTTTGTCCAAACCGAGCCAGGTATCAGAAGTCAAAAATTCCCAGCTCCATTGAATTGATTCTTTTTTAAAGTATCCTGCTCCGACCGCGTTTTGCGCGTCGGAGTCGCCTAGCGACCAATTGCCGAGCATTTCAAAAAATGTGTCATGGCGGTTGTCGCCCACATCGTCAATATCCTGCATGCGCACGCATTTTTGGATATTAACTAAACGTTTGCCGGACGGATGCGGTTGGCCGAGCAGATACGGCACGAGAGGGTGCATGCCGGCCATGGTAAACAAAGCCGTCGGATCATTTTCCGGCACGAGTGAAGCGGACGGAATTATTTTGTGATTTTTGGAAACAAAAAAATCTAAATATTTTTGGCGGAGTTCGTTGGAGGTGATCATAGATATATGGATATATGCGGCTATAATTATCTTAAACTATATGCACTATCGCCCAGATGTACATACAAAAATAAAAATTAACAAAAGCAAATGCAGCAGATAAATAACCATAAATCAAACCATTTTCTTTAATAGCGTGTCTAAAAAAAATATATATCGAAAACCCCAAAGGAATTATCAGATACATAATTGAACAATGAATAATTGTCCAAGGTGGGCCGATGTCAATATCAACGCTGTGAGTTGATATTTTATTAATAGCTTCAAGTAAAATAAGCGACACCGGCAAAAATAATTGCAATACGGCAAGTCCAAAATATTTGGCAAATTTAATGGTTCGTTTATCCCCAACACTTAATTCAATGCCCCTTATCCAGTTCACCCCAAGAATAATAATTGATATGTACGCTACAAGCATCGAAACAATGTACAATGTAATATAGGAGACGGGTTGCGTGTCTATTGACGGCAATTTGAGCGTATTTTGAGTTATCGCGGGCAACCAAATAATACACGCCGGCACACAAAGTGCAAATAAATTTGACAAAACACTGTTGTATTTTAACAACAGAATAAGAATAAATACGAGAACTAAACTACTTAAAATCGCAGCAGATACAACAAACCATGACAACATAAATTTACTTTTTCTTAAAATTTAAAAATACATCCCGTAATGAAACAATCGCCCAAACACCATTCAAAGCCACGAAGGGGTAACCATGAATCATCAAGCCGTAAACAACCAATAAACCAGAGCCGATAAAATTCAATAAATCATATTTTAAATCCGTGTCTTTCCAAACATGAGATTGGTTCAAAATATAGCAGAGTAAGATAATAGCCGCGCCGAGAATTCCGATGATTGTTTCTGGCATATTTACACAATTTTTGTTAAATCTCCATTTAAAATTATTGGCTTGACCGCTTCAATTTCAGTTTTGCAATAAGCCATATCCGGCACGGGATTTAGTAAAAAAATTTTCTGATTTAACACATGAGCAAAACCAATTTCCATCAATGTGTTACCGCCGATGTAATTTGCTATCCCGTTTTTATCAAAGTTTAAAACTAAAACCGCATCCGCGCCTTGCATGGCTCGCCAAAATTCGCGGATGGCGTCCATGTTATTTTTCTGATGCAATTTAATTTTTTCAATCTCCTCGTCCGACTTACCAACCATCGTTTTATGTAAATCCGTAAGAAACGCGTCATGACCAAGTTTATTCAACTTGTCGCGGTATTCAACCATCTTGTCCGTAAACTGCATTGAACCTATGATTCCGATTTTCATATTTTATTTAACTTATCACTCCCCCGCCCAAACAAACGCCCTTCGCGTAAAACACCGCGAATTGCCCGGGCGTGACCGCGCGTTGCGGTTGCGTAAACAAAACTTTATTCTTATTTATCACACACTTTTGTAACGGTTGGCGATGTCTCAGTCGTACTTCACATTTTAACGGAAATTTTGGCGCACGTCCAGCAATCCAATTAGTCTCCGTGATCTTAATTTCTTTTTTAAATAATAGCGGATCGGCATCATACCCGACTACCAGCTTATTCTGTTTAATATTCTTATCAACCACGTATAGCGGTTTTTCGTTGTGGCCGGCAATGCCGATTCTCTCCCCTATCGTATAAAACGCCAAGCCGTCATGCTCGCCGACAATTTCGCCCGAGGATAAAATAATTTTTCCTTTTTTTGTTTTAATTTTTTTCATCAAAAACTTTTTCATCGGCACTTCGCCCACAAAACAAATACCCATGCTTTCTTCCTTTTTCGCGGTCGGCAATTTAAATTTATCGGCCAAAGCACGGACTTCTGGCTTGGTGAACTTTCCAATGGGAAATAATACATGCTTTAATTGCGTTTGAGTCAATTGATGTAAAAAATATGTTTGGTCTTTGTTGTCGTCCTTTGCCTTAACCATACAAATATTTTCGGGTTTTGGATTTTGGATTTTTGATTTGATTGGAAATTTGACATTGGAAATTTGACATTCCCGGCGAAGCCGGGCGTAGTGTCCGGTCGCGATTTTATCAAAACCCAGTTCTTTGGCTTTTTTGAGCCAGACACCGAATTTCACAAATTTATTACATAACACATCTGGATTCGGCGTGCGTCCGGCCCGGTATTCCGCATACATATAATCCAAAACATGCTTTTTGTATTCTTTGACAAAATTCAAACGCAACAGCGGAATTTTCAATTTCGCGGCCACGCGTAAAGCGTCATTGTAATCACCGCGCCAACAGGTCTCCGCTGCGCTACGCCCTGCAAGCGCAATATCCGCATCATTTTCTTCTGATTCGTAGTTAACCGCAAACATACCGGTCACATCATAACCGGCGTTCACGAGCAAAGCCGCGGCCACACTGGAGTCAACCCCGCCGGACATAGCGACTAAAATTTTTCCTTTCTTTTTTGCCATATATAAGGACAGTTTATCTTATTTTGAGGGATAAATCAAGATGAAAAAACAGGGCACCCGTAAAGAGGCACCCTGCAAAGAGCGAAATTTATTAGAGAAAAGATTAGATGGCGGGAAAATCTACGACCGTAAATTTTACGGTATCAACCCACTCGTAACTGGCACACGTACTTGTGGTAGTTCCGGTGCAGGTCTGCAAATACATTCGGAACTCCCAATTGCCTTTGGTAGCATTGGTCAAAGTCGGGCTAAAATACGAAGTGCTCCATGTATATGGAGTGACGATAATCAAACTCGTTTCCCACGGCCATTGATAAGCACCGTCTTTGTACGCCATAACTTTGAAGCGGTGATTTTTACTGACCTGCGAAACGTGCATCATTGTTTGCACATAGTCGCCGACATTAAAAATCGTGGCCGGATTGGTACAGGTGTAAATCCAATTCGTTTCCGCGCCACCGGTAATCGGTCCATAGCAAGACGTGCTGTCGCGTCGATACTGGAATGGTAAGGGGGTGGATGGGGCGCGCACAAGAAAATTCAAAGTGTCTACTTGTTTAAACCCGGTTCCAGTATCTACAAAAATATTCATACGCCAAACGCCGGTTGATGTGCCGACATCAACATACGGAAAATAAAAAGCTTTTTCCCACACGCCATTCACTGTATTCCAGGCCGACGTATCGGTCTTCACCAATGTACCGCCCCGATATATCTTGGCCTGGAATCTGTGATTTACGCGTATATCACGGAGCTGAACCAGCGCGTAAACACGGCTATTCGTTGAAAACAACGATTTAATCGGCGCGAGAAGCGATGAATCTGTCCATGAGGTGACGCTGGCGCCGTTGCACGAATACACCCAATTTGTACTCGATCCACCGGTAATCGGCCCGAGACAAGTATATCCTTGGTAGATATATTGCGCCGCGTCCGAACGATAGATGTTGAGGTCGTAATAATAGTTATTCTCAGCAACAGTGAACGGCAGAGCGTCAATCAAAATGAAATCATCTTTGCCGTCGTCCACCATATCCACAAATATCCTGAATTCCCAACTACCGACAGGGGCATTGGCAAATTCCGGATAGAAATACGAACGATCCCAAGTTGAACCGCTTGGCACGCGAGCCCACGAACTGGTCCATGTCCAATTTGGATATGCCGTGCTCACGTTTGTCTGCCATGTTTCAACCTTGAATCTGTGGTCGGCTGTTATGTCGTTGATTTCCACCAGCGAACGCACCTTGTATCCGCGAGCAAATGAATTCTTCTCGGCCATACAGTCGGTGAGCCAACCGGTATTCAGCATCGGGCCGTAACAGGTGTAACCGTGAAATCCATTTATATCATAGGTAAACGTTGACGGCGTGCAGTTTGTCGAATAATACGCATGCCCGGCGCTCACACTGAAATCAGTCATGAGAATTCCGTCAAGATTGACGCCCGAGAGAGCTGGATCGGTTTGGGCACCGCTGTAACTCCCATCACTATTTTTATGCTTGAGCTCAAAATGCAGGTGCGTCCCACTACTATCGCCAGTAGTCCCTATAACACCAAGGACTTGGCCCTGAACCACATGATCACCTGTGTTTACCACGATACTTTCATTAGCAAAATGCAAATATCGTGTTATGTAGCCATTGTAATGACGAATCTGTACCTTGCAGGTCACACCCCACTGCGAACAGCCGGAATTCACAACCAACTCAACAACCCCGGCCGCGGCCGAAAGCACTTTGTCACCTTCAAAACGATCATTGAAATCTAACGAATAATAATCGTTGCCGTCGTGGGTATCGCTCCCATTAACTGCTGTCGTCACTTCAATACCTCCGCCACTTGGCATCGGAATCTTCAACGGCGGTCCGTTATATGCGGATAGGGCTACCGAAGGAAAGAGAAATAAGATGAACGCAAATAAAACAAAGCGCTTGCAAACTTTTGACATTTTCTGTCTCCTTTTCTTTTTTTGTCGATTGAACCGACCATTTGTGTCTCCAACCCCATTCAACAGCATCTATCTATTACTTGTAAACCTCCTTCTCAATTATTAAAGAGCACTGTTTGTTGAATCTATTTAATACTCAAATTTACTTCCCTTGATAAATCTTGACAAATTTCCGCACCCACAACATCGGTTTTCTTGTAAACTTTCAATTCCAAATCACCATCATTTACCCACTGAATAATCGTTGGTATATTAATGAACTCTCCATATTCACCGCAAGAAAATGTTTCATCGTCATTAATTGTTAATAATTTTTTTGTTCCTCTATTCAGCCAATCATAGGCGTATAAATCACCATTGTCCTTGTTAACATATAATAATTTTGTATTGTCAGGCGATTTTACATACGGCCAAAGATTGGCATTTTTATCATAAATAATTTGCACAGCGTCGGTGTCTTTGTTAATAACAAAATAATAACCCGTCTCAGTCCATTCGCTATCTGTAATTAAATAGAAAAATATGTATAAATATTTACCGCTTTCGTATCTAAACCCTTCATTAAAGCCTTCCTCTCTATATCGCGCACTCGGATTAACATTTTTTGCCTTAACATATTCAGTAATTGATGAGGAGGCCAGTAAGTTGCGATCTCCGTGCCACAACCTATCACAGGCAATAACGTACAAATTATTATCAACAATATATTTTACGATATCGGTTGAATTTTTTAGACCCCTCACATCCTCTGATAATTGGTAGACCTCTCCGAAACGTTGGCATTTATCTAAAGCGAATGCGCTACTTTCTATGGCAAATGATTTTACAACTTCGCTAACACTATTCCGAACTTCTTGCGAACTCGTTGTACATTCTACGCGTAAATTATTTTCAAAATTTGGAAACTCAGAAAAAATATATGAAACGTGTTCGTGGCCTTCCATAGCCACGGCTCGGCCTAAATCGCCAATAAATTCATTGCGAACAGGGTCTGTTTCTTCTGGCCATCCATGGCCATACTGGCCTTCATTAAAAATTATCGCCACCTTATTTCCATTCTCATCAAACAGCCAGTACGTATACGCTTTTTGTCCTGCGTCTATCCGAGAATCATAGTTGTTATCAACATATTTGCTTACTGACCAATTCTTTGGATATAAAAAACTAAACTCATAAAACGAGTCAGCCAACGACAACCACCCTGTTTTTTCAGATTGGACGCCGGTCATGGTCGAGGTGCTTATGCCCTGCATAGTATTTATTGCGGGTGAATCGTCAATGATCTCGCCGTTATTTTTTTGATGTAATTTAACATAACAACCAACGCCGATTATAATCGCCGTAAAGATAAGCGCAACTGTGATAATGGTTATATTCTTGTTCATAATATTGTGATGAATGGATTATTGTTGAAAGTATATCAGAATATTATTCAATTCGCAAACTAAAAACGCCCCGCGTTAGCGGAGCGTTTTGAATCGCTTATTAAGCGGCTCGTTTTGCTCGTAAGCAATCAGTGCACAAAACGGCTTTATCACCGGACGGAACAAACGGCAATTTATCAATGTGTTTGCCGCAATCCGAACAGTTTACATCCACATCGTACATCTGTCTCGGAGCGCGCGGAGCGCCGCCACCGAAACCACCGCGATCATCACCACGCTTGTTCTGCCAATAAGTGCGATTGCAGTCGTTGCAGAAAACCTTTCGGTCTCCGGACGGCTGAAACGGGAGCTTGGAAATGTGGGCTCCGCAGCGCGCGCAGGTAAGATCTACGTCGTACATGGGACGATCATTATCGAACGCCATAATACTACAGTCTTATTTCCCAAAATGTTGTTTGGTTAATTTTGAATTAACTCGACCTGTTTGGGAAACTACGCATGGCGTCTACCCCAAAATTTACAAAAATAGTATAGCACAAAAAACCGTTTTTGTCAACCCGGTAGAATCTCTAAAGAGCTCTGCCGGGTCAATCCCTCTTTAATCTAACTTTACCACCTGACCGGATTTGAATGTCGTCGGTTGACTGATTGCTGGTTTTTGAACCGGCGCCGGAGCGGGCGTGGTGTGCAATTCGTTTAATTTGATAACCGGAACAGTCGGCGCCTCTTCGGATTTCTCATCAGACAAAATCGCGCTGATCGGACGCGGGGTCCAGCCGGGCGCGGCCGCGCGTCGCTCCTTTTCTTTCGGATGATTGTTGTTGTGGGAAAATTTTTGCTGGGGCCTGGATTGGACCGGTTTGCGAACTTCGGTATGCGGGACCGGTTTTTGTTCCGGCTCTCGTTTTACAAAGTCGCCTAATTTTTTCGGGGCATCGGTTTTAATCGGCGCGGACAAAATTTTATCCGATTCAATTTTATTTTCTTCCTCCTCATCCAAACCGCCCATTTCCAAGCCGCTCCAACGCTTGATTTTTTCTTCAATTTTTTCCCTCGGCGTGCCATAGCGTTCGCGCGTGACGCGGATAACCCGTTCGGCGCTGCCGGTCGGCGAACCAATTGGCGGAAGCGTCACCGCGGAAAAAGGACGCGACGCCACGCCATCAATCATCAGTTTCAAATAAATATTGTACTTGGGTAAATTTACCAAATCCTCTTCAGTAAAAATCGGCGCGAATTCTTTGACCAGAACTTCCGCGTCCGTGGAACCGACGCGATAAGTGGCCAAGGTGCCGACGTTGCCGATAACGGCGGCCAAAACGGTTTCATCTAATTGCTCCATGTACTGATGCGCCATAATCAGGTCCAGGCGATATTTTCTCGCCTCGGATAAAATGTTGGCAAAACTTTCAGTGGCGAAATTTTGGAATTCATCAACATAAAGAAAAAAATCTTTGCGGTCTTTCTCAACGATATCCACGCGCTCCATGGCCGAAAGTTGAATTTTGGTGATAAGCATACCGCCGAGCAAACGCGAGTTGTCCTCGCCGATGCGCCCTTTGGACAAATTCATGATGAATATTTTTTTGGAATCCATAATCTCGCGGATGTTGATTCGCGATTTAACCTGAGCCACGATATTGCGAATAACGGCCGCGGATAAAAATTGACCGATTTTATTTTGGATTGGGGCGACCGCTTCTTGTTTGTAGCGGTCATTGTAGGAGGCAAATTCCGTTTCCCAAAACGCGCGCACCACGGGATCCTGCAGATTTTTTACGACCCGACTGCGATAATCATCATCCGCAAGCAAACGATTGATACCAAGCAGGGTCGTATCCGGAAAATCCAAGAGAGCGAGAATGGTATTATTTAAAATGTATTCCATACGGGCGCTCCAGACATCAGGCCAGATTTTTTTGAATACACCCATCAAGCCGGATGCGACCAAATGCTTGTGCTCGGGGTTGACTGTTTCTAAAATATTGAAACCGATCGGATAGTTCATATCCGCCGGATTGAAATACACCACGTCGTTAATGCGTTCAGGCGGAATAAAATTAATGATTTTTTCGGCAAAGTCGCCATGCGGGTCCACCAAGCCGACGCCGTGTCCGGCGTAAATATCGTTGAGGACCATATTTTCCAAAACCGTGGTCTTGCCCATGCCGGTTTTACCGACCACATACATATGCCGGCGACGGTCATCCAGCTTGATGCCAAACTTACGCGCCTGATTTCGGTAATTACTGCACGCAAAATAATTCACGTTAGGGTCGCTAACGATCTTTGGCTGTTCTTTGTTTGTTTGCTCTTCTGCCATGTAATTATTATACACCTAGACAAACAATTTCGCCACCTCTGACACATCAATTTTTTCTTTGGTTTTTACAATTGAGTGAACCGAGCCTCCGCCATCATTTTCAAAACGCGGGAAAATATGCCAATGAACATGCGGGACAACTTGCCCGGCGGACGGACGATCATTTACGCCAATATTCATCCCGTCGGGCTTGATCGCTTCATTCACTCGGCGCGCCGCGGCCGAAAGCCCGGCGGAAAAATTCGTTCTGTCATCGGGATCAAAATCAAAAATACTGCTGACGTGTTTTTTCGGCACGACTACGGTGTGGCCTTTGGCATGAGGAAACGCGTCCAAAAAAGCCAAAACGTTTTCATCTTCGTAAACTTTGTGGCATGGAATTTCACCGGCAATAATTTTGCAAAAAATGCAATCAGACATAAATATATATTAATAATTATAAACAACAACATCGCCGATTGTGACAGCAGGCTTATTTACAATTTCACCCGCACCATAAATGATTAAATAACAATCGTCTGCGCCCGTCAATTCTAATACTTTAGACCGATACTGTGACAAGTCAATAATATGGCTACTATATATTATTTCTTCATAAATTTTTACGAGCTCGCTCTGACCAAAATTCTGGTCAATGGGAAAACCGCCGCCGATTATTTTTTTCTGCGAGATCGCTTCCAATGCCAAAAGCGGATACGTGTCCCCCACCACACAATATTTTGACTCGCCTGATGTCTGCGACCAGACGAATTTAGCCGCCTCATATTCGTCAACGCTGACTGCCCGTGAATATGGTCCGAGCGAATATGAAGCGGTAATAGCGATACTGCCGAAAAAAATAATTAAAATGGAAACAAATAGATTTTTGGTAAAAAACTTTTCAATTGCAGTAAATAAAAATATCAAAATTATAACAGCCACCACGGCATCCAGCCGTCGGCTAAGCAAATTTTCTCCGGCCAAAAAATATCGGGAGATAATATAGCCAATAAAAATTCCCAGGCCAAACAAAGCAATTAGCTTTTTTGCCCAATCTGCATCCCGCAATAATTTAATCGCGCCAAATATCGCGCCAATAATCATCAATACCATGACGACAACAATCCACCAGCGCCATTCGGTAAAACCGTTGGGCACAAAAGCGTATGATGGTATTTGATTAAAAAATACATTGCCGGTATCAATTGTATGCGGGCGCGGTCCTGACGCCAGATAATAACCGCTGAAATTTCCGATAAAACTTTTTACACCCGACAACATCTCCGGCCAGCCGTTGAACTTAGCATAGCCGGCGACAAGCTCCAACAAGGGTATGATTAAGGCAAAACCGGCGGCACTAATAACTATGAAAAATGTTTTTTTGTTTTCAATTTTGTTTTTAAAACGCAAAATTATTTCCACCGCCAGCCAAAGCACGCCGAACAACACGACAAATAAGGCATAGCCGAATAATGAAAGTGCCAACGCGCCAATCAGAATTGGCAACTGCCTCGCGTCCGGATTTTTTAATCTCCGTAAAAGTAAATTGATAAAAAGCAAGAAAAACAAAAATCCTAAATTAACGGGCAGAGAAAATCCGCCGGCCGCCTGAATAGCAAATGGCAATAATCCCAACCAGCAAAAAACCAACGACTGACGCCGGCCAAATCCCAATGTAAGCGCGAGCTCGTAAAAAAGAATCGGAAAAAATATTCCGGCCAGTATCGGCTGGAACCAAGCCATCAGCCGTATCAAATCCGCATCAAAAATTTTCGCGCCGGCCGCGATGAGCGACCAAAATTGACTGTAAGAAAATATGCCGGGATTTATTCTTTCCACCCAATTTGGCGAATCCGCAAAATTTGTCACGACGACTCTGCCGCCCGACACAACCTGTTCAATGGACGCTAGGTGGCGCCAGCCATCCGCTCCCCAAAATAATTTATGTGATAACGGCAAATACGAAAACATCATTATTGAAATTAAAATCAACATGCCGGCCAAGGCCGTTGTTTTTAACTTGGAAAAAATAAGACCGCCGAGAACGAGAACAGCCAAATAGAAAATATAAATATACCGGCCGGAAATAATTTCCCACGGAGTCAGGGCGGATATACCGCCGGCTGAACGCGCCAAAGTAATAAAACCGAAAATTATCAAAAGAATAAACGCAACCACGTAATATTTGCCGTTAATTATTTCCACGAGTGGCTCCCCTGTTTCCAACTCACGCTGGTACTGCAGTTTTGGACCGGACAAATATTCTGCGGCCAGCCCGGTCAAAATCATCGCCAAAAAAATTTGAATTGATTCCAATTGCCATAACACCAGAAATACCCCGCAAGTTGAACCGAGTGTAAAAATTCCAGCCAGGGCGCCAAGTAATTTAACGCGCCAATTATTTTCAAAACCGAATCTGTGGATAAGACCTCGGCTCATTCCATCTGACACTACAATCAAATAAGCGACAGACGCCATAATGCCCAACCATGACAAATGCCAAAATCGCATGTTTAAAAACATGATGAGGCCGGCCGCAACAGTAATGCTAAAGCGCCTGCGGTTCATAGATTGAATGATAAACTGTAATAATTATACTTAAAAGACGAGAAAATAGCAAAAAATACAAGCCTATCTATTGACCACAAACTACCCACAGTTTCTCCACTGCAATCGCCTTGCTTTTGGCTTTACGCCAGGTTAGAATATGGGAACTATAACAAAGGAGAACAAAATCATGTATGAGTGATAATCAACTTGATAGGGTCCCGCCGCAAAGTTTGGATGCCGAGATGTCTTTACTTGGTTCGCTTTTGATAGACAAAGAAGCAATCCTAAAAGTGGCGGACATTGTCTCGCCCGAAGATTTTTACAAAACCGGACACGGCCGAATTTTTGAGACAATGGTGGAACTTTACACCCGCAATGAACCGGTGGATCTTTTAACTTTGAGCAATCGCTTGAATGAGAAAGGCTTATTGGAAAATATCGGCGGTAAAACGTATTTAGTTTCACTCACTGATACTGTACCGACCGCCTCCAATGTGGTGAATTACGCACAAATCGTCCATCGCAAAGCCACGCGCCGGCGATTGCTCACGGCTGCTTCGGAAATTAGTCGTTTGGGTTATTTGGAAGAGGGCGAACTGGATACTATTTTAGATGAGGCGCAAAAACATTTATTTGGAGTGTCGCAAAATTATTTTAAACAGACATTTTCACCTATCCGTGGAGTGCTGGCTGACGCGTTTGATCGCATTGATGAACTGCATAAAAATCGCGGGCAACTTCGCGGGCTAGCCAGCGGTATTCGTCAATTGGATGATCTTCTAACCGGTTTCCAAAAATCTGATTTAATTATCTTGGCCGCTCGTCCATCCGTGGGTAAAACTTCTTTAGCCTTGGATTTTGTCCGACATATCGGCACAAGATTAAAAGTTCCGGTCGGCATGTTTTCGCTGGAAATGAGCAAGGAACAATTAGTAGACCGTTTGCTTTGCGCTGAAGCCAACATTGATTTGTGGAAATTACGCAGCGGCAAACTTTCCGACCGTCCAGAATCCGATGATTTTCCGCGCATCGGCCATGCTATCGGCACACTGTCCGAGGCTCCGATATTTATTGACGACTCGCCGAGCATTAACATTTTGCAATTGCGCACCAAGGCGCGTCGTCTCCAGGCCGAGCACGGCCTGGGTCTGATTGTGATTGACTATTTGCAACTTATGGAATCGCGCAGTACCGGCGGTCAAGAAAATCGTGTGCAGGAAGTTTCGGAAATTACCCGCGGTCTCAAAGGTATTGCTCGTGAATTAAATGTGCCGGTCATTGCGCTTTCCCAGCTCTCCCGTGTGGTGGAGCAAAGCAAGCCGGCCATCCCGAAACTTTCCCACTTGCGCGAATCGGGCTCCATTGAACAAGATGCTGATGTGGTGATGTTCATCTATCGTAAATCCGCGGATAGAAATTACCGGATTGAAGACATCCCGCCGGATGAAAAGTATTTGGCCGAATTGCACATTGCCAAACATCGTAATGGTCCGACTGGAATGGTAAAAATGTTTTTTAATGAAGCGACTACTTCATTCAAAAATTTGGATAATCAAACACGTAGTTCGTCCAGTTATGAACAGACGCCCAGCGCTCCGGTCAAATTGCGTCCGAAGTCGGATTTTATGAACAAACCCAACGCGGCGCCGACCGTGCCACAAATGTAAAGATTGATTATTTTCTCAATAATGATATAATAAAAATGCCCCGAAGACAGCGATAACCATTCACTTCCGTTGTTCTGCCCAATTGCGCACAGCGCAAAATGACAGAACGACAGGTGGACTCGCAAGCAGTGTCAAGGACACTGTGTCTACGGGGCGCCATTTATTTATAATAGTTATTACGTATGTCATCGGTATTCTCAAAACTCAAACAGTTCAAAGATTTGCGTGAACAAGGCAAGAAACTCCAAGGCGCACTCGGCAATGAAACCTCCACGGGCCAAGCAGCCGGCGGTAAAGTTGTGATCATTGTGGATGGCTCACTCAAAATGAAAGCCATTGAAATTGATAATGAACTGCTCTCACCCGATAAAAAAAATAAATTGCAGGACGCAATCAAAGACGCACACACTGACGCGCAAAATAAAATGCAGAGAATTGTCGCGGCCAAAATGCAAGAAATGGGTGGATTTGATTTGCCCGGGATGAAATAGAGCGATGCAAATATACTAATGCATGCGAATTATACGAATTAATGATTATGTACGCCGCGCCAATTGAAAAATTAATTGACGCACTAAAAAAACTTCCCTCGGTCGGGCAAAAAACGGCCGAGCGTTTTGTTTTTCACTGGCTGGCGAGCGGTAAAAAAGAAGTCAATGACTTACGCGGGGCGTTGGAAGAACTTTTAAAAAAAGTTAAAAGTTGTGAAGTGTGCTGGAATTTTACCGACACCTCACCCTGCCACATTTGCGCCAACGCCAAACGCGACCATACTATGGTTTGCGTGGTGACCGAACCGCCGGACATTGCCGCCATAGAAAAAACCAATGAATATCACGGGACATATCATGTACTTCGCGGTTTAATAGACATGTCCGCGGAAACGGAATTAAGTGATTTGAAAATCAAAGAATTATGGAAGCGCTTGAGCGAGAACAAAATAACTGAAGTAATTCTCGCGCTCAACCCCGACCTGCCTGGAGAAACAACAGCCATGTATTTAGAACGGGAAATAAAAACAAAATGGCCTAAAATAAAAACCACGCGTCTGGCGCGGGGCCTGCCCATGGGTTCGGACCTGCAGTATGCTGATGAAATTACACTTGGGAGCGCGTTGAAAAATAGAAAAGAAGTCTAGTTGACAAAACACTAACAACGTGATAGGGTAATATATATTCTTTGAAATATCAAGCAAGTCCCAATGAAATGGGCAAACAAGGAGGAAGGTGATGAGGAATCTTTTTGTAACGATGTTGGCAGCGGTCATAATAGCTGGCTGTGGCGTTGATGCGCCAATTACTGTGCCAAAATTCATGACTGGTGAACATCTTCTGCGCAAGATGATATCTAATAGCGCAACATCGACTAATACCACCGGCGGTTTTTTCATTTTCAGTGGTAGCTTCAATTCTTCCTCCAAAACGGAAATGATAGTCAGGTTCGCATGGAAAATGGACGAGGATACTTATGTCTTATCATCCATTCCAATCGAGAAGATTCGCGTAAAAATTCACAATGATACGAAGACGCCGACCATCAGTTTCAAACTCGAACCAGACTGTTATACCTATCGATGGGCTAATCCGCCGGAAAACTATATTGATGCCATCCTGGAAAACTGCGTATATTACGCCACCATAACAGCCAAGGACAATGACTGGCCAACCCAAATTGATCTCCCACTCAACCAGCCCATGCCCGTTGTAGAGAACTGATCCTGTTCATTTATCTGCCGATAATAACCCCATGCGAAAGTGTGGGGTTTTAATTTGTAAGAAAACCCCGCTCATTTGAGCGGGGTTTTGTTTTATCCGATTTTGACTTGACTGAAAGCTTGTCTGTGTCCGTGAACTTTGTGATAGCGGACTTTTCGTTTGTATTTTTCCACGCGGACTTTCTTGGCGCGGCCCTGTTTATCCAGAGTGGCTTCAATCGCGGCACCCTCAATAAACGGACTGCCGAGTTTTACATTTCCACCATCATCATTGGCTGTCAGTAAAACTTTATCAAAGACAACTTTTTCTCCTTCGGCCGCTCCTAATTTTTCAATTTTGAGCGCTAAACCGGTTTTGACCAAATATTGCTTACCACCCGTTTCAATTACTGCAAACATAAGACATTTAAACTAATGTAAATTTAGAGTATCAATAGAATAACTAAAAAATGGACTTTTGTCAAGCGGTTTAGTACTTAACGGCTAAAATTAAGCTTATCCCCTATTTTTAGGCCATATTGTTCAATGGCGCCGGCCGTCATTTCTAAAACCTCGTTTGCGGGCAACCGCGGGCGATATTTGGTCAGAGAGGCCTCCTCAGTACCGGCTTCGGGTTGAACATTGGGCGCCATATCCACAATGATGCCATCTTCCAACCAGATTATATCCAAGGGGAACTTCATATCTCTCATTACCATCGTATAATAATCCTTGGATAAAAAAGAAAACCACATCCCGCCATATTCGCCCAGAGTATCTCGGCCGCTTAAACCCTTGAACCAGCGTTCGGAAGTATTAGCCACCAAAACCTTTATTTCTTTTTCGTTAATAATTACTTGGCCGCTTGGGGTATAAAAAACCAAGAATATTTTCAAAATAACGAACACCGCAATAATAGCGCCAAAAGCGACAAGATGCCAAGCCTTAAAATTATATTTATCTTTTTGCCAAAACATAATTTATTTTTTTATAGGTACAACGCGAGTAGCCAACCAAATTTCAAAAAATATCATGCCGACAGTCAGTATTCCCAAAGCGAGTAATTTTTGCGAACTGCGTAAATACAAAGTGGATATACCAAACGCAAAAGCTAAAAAATAATATATCAATACCGCTGAACGCTGTCCCACCCCCATGTCCACCAACACAAAATGTAAATGACGCCGATCGCCGGCAAAAATTGATTGTTTGTTTTTTAGGCGCAAATAAATAACCCGGACCAAATCTAAAACCGGCACAGCCATCACGAGAAGCGCGGTGGCAATCTTACCGCCGGCGACAATGGCCAGGGCGCCGAGAATAAAGCCAAGAAATAATCCGCCTGATTCACCCAGAAATATTTTGGCCGGATAAAAATTTAAAATTAGAAATCCGGCGCATACTCCGGCCAAAACCAATGAAACCGCCGACATATCGGCCTGATAAAAATATCCTTTAGCCGTCAAAAAATGTATCATTAGAGCGCCGATCATTACTACGCCGGTAGCCAGGCCATCCAGACCATCCAAAATTTTAACTGTATAGGTCATGCCCATAATCCAAAAAAATATCAGGGCTGCGGCCAGCACTAGAATATCGCCAATGCGCCAAGCGTCAAGCGTAATGTAACCGCCGAACGGGTTAGTGATGGAATATAACTCGCCACCGCCGGCAATAACGCAAAACGCCGCTATCACAGTCGCGCCCAGACGGACAATCGGCGGTAGATTATATTTATCATCAAGCGCGCCGACAACAACCAAAATAACACTGCCAAAAAAGATGCCGATTAAGCTGGCATCGGACAAATGTTTGCGGGCCACACCGGTATAATTCAGGACAAAAAAAACCACGGTCCAAAAAGCGAGAAAAATGGCTATACCACCAAGCAATGGGATAACCCCTGTGTGCTTTTTTCTACCATTATCCGGGACATCCACTATATTCAATTTTAATGCGATTTTGCGGACGATTAGCGTTAAAATTAGAGACAACGCCGCTGAAGCCAAAAATATATGCATATTGAGCTAATTTTATCAGAATTTTAGCCTATTGACAAATGTACAATGTTTGTATATAATATTTACGTTTTATTGAGTCATTTTTTAATAATCATCTGGCGAAGCATTCATTGTTGTAGCGATGAATACATAAAGCGCCTAATGGTTGGAAGGTCAAAAAATGTCTTTATAAACTTTCAACTTTATAATCTTTCTAACTTAATATATGTCACATAAGAAAGCCGGCGGTTCTACACGGCTC
This sequence comes from Patescibacteria group bacterium, assembly GCA_041651015.1. GTDB lineage: Bacteria > Patescibacteriota > Patescibacteriia > Magasanikbacterales > GWA2-37-8 > JAPLWQ01. The sequence goes on along the minus strand of JBAZKA010000001.1, from coordinate 179,568 downwards.
GGACGCGATTCAGAAGCAAAGCGTCTGGGCGTAAAAGTTCACGATGGCCAAATTATCAAACCGGGAATGATTATCGTCAAACAGCGCGGCACCAGAATTCATCCGGGCAAAAATGTCGGACGCGGCACCGATGATTCTCTGTTTTCTCTCGCGAACGGCAAAGTAAAATTCAGCGACCGTAAACGCAAGCGTTTTGACGGCGCGATGAAAATGACCAAGTTTGTCAGCGTGGTCACAGCTTAAATCTAAAATTAAAACACCTCGTCCGCCAGCTGGCGGACGAGGTGTTTTTTTAATTATTATTTTAATCCGTGTAATTCTTTTAACTCTTTCAGGCCATCTTCAAATTTTACTTTTGGCGCCCATTTAAGCATCAAGGTCGCGCGATCAATATTAGCTTCGGAACGTCGCGGGTCGCCCTTCCTCGCGGCAATAGTTTCAGTATGACCACCGATGACTTTAGCCAGTTCATTGACAGAACGGCTTTGACCAGTACCGATGTTTATAATTTCGCCGCTGCCCAAATCCGTAGACTTCATCGCCAATATGTTGGCATTAACTACATCCGCGACATTGACATAATCACGATAATATTCGCCGTCACCGCAAATAGTTAACGATTTATTATTTTTACGTTGATCGATAAATTTTCCCACGACCAGGGCGTAGGCGCCAGCTGGGTCAAAATGCGGCCCGTAAACGTTGAAATATCGCAAACAAACAGTTTGCACACCATACATCAAACTATATAATTTACAATATTGTTCAGACATCAGTTTATGATAACCGTAGGGACTAACCGGCGCCGGAGTCATTGTTTCCACCAGTTTGTCAGTCTCTATTTCGCCGTAAACAGCTGCCGAGGAACTAAATATCACTCGGCGGATTTTATTTTTTTGTGCCGCAATTAAAATATTTAAAGTTCCGGTGACGTTAACATCGTGCGTTTCATCCGGATGTTCCACTGAATAACTCACCCGAGGCAACGCGGCCAGGTGGAATATGCCATCAAAACCTTTAGCGCAAATTTTTACGAGTTTGTTTAGATGGCGCACATCTTCATTAAAATATTTTGCCCCCTTAATAATCCGATCGGATTTTTTTCCGCCGGCGAAATTATCTACTACCACCACCTCGTGCCCATTATCCAATAAATTTTTAATCAGATTTGCGCCAATAAAACCAGCGCCACCCGTTATTAAATATTTTGCCATATTATTTCTTATTACCTTTGTAAAACGGCGAACCGACCGCGATGATATCATACCCCAAAGCGCTTAACTCATCAAACTGGCCGGCGAGCATTCGGCGCCCGTCCAGTATCAGATACGGCGCAGGGCACGATTTTTTAATTGTTTCACCGAGTGTCCGAAATTTTGGCCAGTCAGTCAAAATCATACAGGCATCGCTAGAGGACAAAGCTTCTTCTTCAGTGTTAAAATATTTAATTATTTTGAAACGTTCGTCTTTAGCTGTGTCAAAAAGTTTCTGGAACATGGGCATGGCAGCCGGATCATAAATACGAATTTCTTTAACTTTGTCACTCAACAATAATTCTATAATTTTAATGGCCGGACTGTTTCTAATATCATTGGTATCGCGTTTAAAAGCCGCGCCCATAATAGTAACCTTACGATCTGCGAAATTAAATCCGGCATCACGCTTGGCGCGCGCGTAAAAATTATTCAGTTGGAAATCATTACCCTCCAGCATTCGTTTCACATGTTCAACATTGGCGCCGGTTTCAGTCAACTGTTTCTTTAACGATTTGGAATCTTTGATAAAACAACTGCCACCGCTATAAACGCTGTCATAAAATCCCCATTTACCGATCCGGTCATCCGAGGAAACTATATCGCGCAATTTCTCAAATTCTATCCCTTCAAACGACTCTGCCACTCGGCCCATCACTTCGTAGGTGCTTATCAGACGAGAAAACAAATAATAATTCGCCAGTAATTTCCCCGCCGCGGCTTCGCGGGGATTTACTTCAATATATTTTACAGTCGGCGAAGTAATAAATCGTTGATAAACATTTCTCATCACAGCGAAATCGCGTTCACTTTTACCACCGATGACGATGCGGTCAGGTTTAAGCGAGCCATCAACCGCTTTGCCTTCCACTAGAAATTCCGGATTGGAAACAACGCCTAAATTAATTACACCGGCGAAATTAAAGATCTCTGATGCTCGCTCAGCCATATTAATCGGCACCGTGCTTTTGTTCACAATGACCACGTATTTTGATTGGGTGGAATCGTTGCGCGTCTTGAGTATCTTGCTCAAATCAGCGGCTGCGTTTTCATAAAATGATAAATCACTTCCACCATCAGTACCCTTGTCCGGCGTGGGCAAGCACATGAATATCGCATCAGCCTCGTTGACTGCCCCGGCCACATCGTCAATTTGATTTGAAAAAACAATTCTTTTCGTATTGCGGACGAGCATATCGCCCAATCCTTTTTCAAACAAACATTTTTCTATCGTATCGCGATCGCCAGAGCCAAGCATCTGGATTTTGATCTTGTCAATATCATATACCAAAACATCATGCCCGCTATCGGCCATCACGGCCGCGCTACACGCCCCGACAAAACCTGCACCGAAGTATATTAATTTCATATATTTTTGTAAATATGCTCAATTTCTTTAAGCATTTTTTCCAAAGAAAATTTTTGTTCAACAATTTTCCGCGCGTTATCACCCATTCTCAATCTTCGTCCTTTATCATGGCATAATTTTAATATAGCTTCGCGGATTTGTCCAACATCATTATTTACCAAAATTCCGCAAGTTGAATCAATTGCCTCGGACACCCCTCCAACATTTGAAGCAATAACCGGTAAGCCGTAGGACATGGCTTCCAAAATCGTATAAGGAAAACCCTCCCAAGCGGAAATAAAAACAAATATATCACCGCGAGACAATTCACCAAGCGCGGATTCTTTGGGCAGGGCGCCCGTGAAATGGACGGTAACTTTTTTTTCTTTAGACAAATCTTCCAGAGACTTTCTTTTTGGACCATCGCCGACAATTGTAAATATGATCCGGCATTTTATCTCAGAGGGTAATCGGCTAATGGCCTCAATTATCAACTCCGGTCTTTTGGGCTCGGCCAGGCGCCCGACAAAAATTAATTTTAATTCAACCGAACTAATATTACTGGCGGTTTGCCGGACACTAACGCCGTTATATATTACTTTAAACTTTTTGGCTGGCGCTAAATTATATTTTAATCCTAATTTTTTTACAAACTCGGCCACGCAAATATACGTGTCAGTATATTTGGCGGCCAGCTTCTCGGCAATCAATACTCCGACGCGGACAAACGGATTCATTCCAATGTTAAAACCCCAACCGTGAGCCGTGTATATTGTCCGAACTTTACCGCGCACAGCCAGACGCCCCAAAAAGGCCGCGGCCGAACTATGACAGTGGACAATATCCGGCTGAAAATTTTTCACGCATCTTTTAATTTCTCTAATGGCATAAAATATTCTAAATGGGTTCGGACTGTTGGAAAAATATTTATTAGCGATAAAAACCACGCCCAATTTATCACATTCATTTTTTAGCCAGCCGTCGCCGGCGCTCATTACCGTAACTTCATTTCCGCAATTTTTAAAATAACGGCACAAATCAGCCACATGGGTTTGCGCCCCACCGGCTTCAGATTTCGTAATAAGATAAAGAATTTTCATTGTATTCGCGATATAATAATTCGCAAACGCGCCTTTATAACCGCCAAGCAATAGTACGGATACTTACCTCGGTATTGTCTGATTATCCGCAGATGCTCCCGCGCGGAGAATAATTTATTGGTCCAGGTGATACCGTCTGCGTGTCGGCGGTAATTTACCATTAGTTCCGGCAAATTGGCAATTTTACCCTTGAGGCCGAGGCGAAAAAATAAATCATAGTCCTCGCCCACGCCAAAATTGCCATAACCGCCCGCCTTGTTGGCCACATCCCGCAAATACACAACCGAAGAATGTACAAACTGATTGCTAAATAGCAGTTTTTCTCTGATTTCCGAGTCATCGGTTTTGTAAATAATTTTTCCGGTTGGCGCTCCATCTTCACCAATCACTCCGGCCATGGTCCCGCACAAAACATGGTCCGGATTCTGTTTAAAAAAATTTAATTGTTTGAGCAGTTTATTTTCATCCGTCCACAAGTCGTCGCTGTCCAAAATGGCCACGTATTTGCCTTTGCACATGGACAAGGCCTGATTACGGCATTTTACAATTCCTACGTTAGATTCATTTCTAATAAACTTAATTGTTTGATTTATCTTTACATACTGGCTGACAATTTCATTAGTGTCATCCGCCGAATTATCATCAATAATTATCAGCTCCCAATCATAAAATTTCTGCGCCAAAACACTGTCTATGGCACGCGGTAAATATTTCGCGCGATTGTAGGTAATTATTATTATGCTAACTTTGGGCATATTATATTTTTATCCACGATTCAGGAATAATATCTTTTTGATCCGCCTTGGGATTGTTAAACCATTTTTTTGGAGCAACAACAATCTTGCCGGGGTTTTCGTTCAGCCAAGCCCCCCACCAGCTAAAACTGCTGTTGGCGATGATGTTGTGTTTGCATTTACTCATTAAAATCATTTCCTCATAATTTGTAATATTATTACCGGTCACATAAAATACTGGAAAATTAATTTTGAAATTTTCTTTTACCCAATTAATATCGTCTGAAAAAATAAAAAATTTCACTCCGGTTAAATCGCGAGTGACAAATTTTATCGCCTGATCATAGTACGACATTGTACAACAACTGAGAATCTTTTTTATTATCGGATCGTGTTCATAGTCGCCGCGCCGAATGTGTAACGAAATGGGACTTTGGATTGAACCGATTTCAGAGAGAATATTTTTATAACATTCACTTTCTTCATTTTTCAATTTAATTTCATTCTGAATGGCAAGGCGGAAATCACAAAAATATTTCTCACTCTGCCAATAGCCATCCAAATATCGGCAACTTAGGAACGGGATATTGTAGTATGTTTCTTCGCCTAAAAATTTTCTAACTATTTTACTTAAAAAATATAACGGCAAAGAAATTCCGTGCGTACCATTTACATCGGCAACATTTTTAGCGATATTAAACGCTCCCAAAGCATAGGTTGAGGGATTCTCCGGACTATTCCGATAAGTATTATGACAGTCGGAAATATCCATTGTCATTTTTATTCCATATCGTAGAGATAGCGCCCTTCCGGCCGCGTATTGGAACAACTGATTCCCCAAGCCTCCCCTTAATTTCAGCAATAACATATTTCTGATTACTCAAGACCATCAAATTCCACTACAAAATTAAACAAAATGCCAAACTATCACTGAATAACCATCAATAAACATACTGCCGATATAGCTTCTTTTAGCACACAGTATTTTTATTTCCCCATTTGACTCCATTTCTTTCAGTTTATCCAAATAGCCATTAAGATAATTTCTTTTCTTAAAGTATTCAACAGATAAGTAATCAAGTAAATTATCTTGATCAAGCAGTTCCCCAATCGGTTCAACGTGCACACATAATTGCGGTTTATTTTGACGTAAATAATTAATAAACTCGCCGTGCTTGTCCCCAATTTGTTCCAGGGCGGCTACTGTATATATGGCGGAATCTTTTTCTATCTTGAAATCGTAATCTGGTTTAAAGAAATCAAAATTATGAGAATATATATTTGCATCAACTCCGTCAGCCCTCATGGCATCAATTATTTTTTGTGAGGAATCCGCCCAATCCAACCCCCAAAGATTTGCTGTCGGGTTTACTTCCCGCACACGCATCAAGTTATGACCCGTACCGCAACCGAATTCGTAAATATTATTTATATTCCGAAAATACTTATCAAAAAGCCAATCTTGAATTATATACAGGCTGTTTACTTCAAATTTATCTGAAAGTGGCTTAATAAATTTTTGCTTTAAACGCAAAACGTCATACTTTCCAAAGTATTTTGGCACAACATTTTTTTCATCTTTACTGCCAATAAAATTGTCCAGATTCTCACCCCATCCTTTGTTCCACTGCTCATGGCGATGCTCGCCAGAAAAAACCAAATCTTTGTCCAACAAAGTGCTGACGATACGTTTTAGACAATTGTCTCTTTCAACATCATTTAAAATTGCATATTTAAGATCATACTCGGATACTTTTTTTACCAGATATGGGCTCAGGTTTTCGCCCCACATCTTTTCTAAATCCTGCACTGACACGCTCATGATATTATTATCTTTGTCCATATTATATTATCTAATTAAATTTACAACTTATTAATTAATTTATGTTCGCGTTTATCCCCAAATAATTATAAAAATGTAAATACAATTATTTCACAAGATTATAAATATTTTTTTGCCACTCAATTGTTTTAGCCAATCCTTCTTTTAGAGAAACAAACTTTTTCTTTCCGAACTCATTGGCGACTCTGTCTAAATTTAATTTTACATCATCGGGGGCCCCATTCACACTTGTACCTGTTTCTTCAGGAAATACCACGGGCACTGACAGTTGTTCGCCAATGTTAATTGCCAAATCACGAATAGTTGTTTGAGAAATACCGCCAACGTTATATATGCTTTCTTTACCTCGCAATAATATATTTAACATAATTTCAACCGCATCAGACACATAGCAGTATGTTCTTTTGGCCTCACCTTGATCAAGCAGATCAATTTTACTGTTAATAATTGCTTTTTCAATAAACGAGTTCAAAACTCTTTTATCATGTACTCTCGTACCTGGACCGTAGGCTAACGCCAACCTTGCAGATTTTGCAGACACACCTTTTAGTCTGTGGGCGTTGCAAATTGCCTCTCCACAGCGCTTTCCTTCAATATAACATGATCTAAAATGATCTGTATTAGTGTTGCCAATATCAGTTTCATTATACGAGTCTTTGCGCAAACCGCTATATAATTCACTTGTGCTTAAAAATAAAAAATTTCCATTATTTTTTATTTTCTCCAGGAGAGAAAAAGTGGCGAGGGTGTTAATTTTTAATGTTTTTACCTGATCTTCCATAAACCTGCCCGGCTGTCCATAACCGGCGGCATGAATTATGTAGTCAGCGGATGGTAAACTTTGGCAAAAATTATAATCTGACAGATCACCCTTGATGATTAATACGTCTTTGTATAGATCCGCCAAATAATCCGGTGGATCATTCAGCATAACAGCAAAAATATTTCCGAAATTCTTATCGTCGTCATTATCGCGCAACAATTTTATACATGCCAAAAAGTACGTTCCCAACAAACCCGATGCCCCGGTAATCAAAAAATCTTTTTTCGCGATGTCAGTAAAATCATTTTCCAAAATGATATTCTTTACATCGTCGTAAATAATTTCTAAAATATTAGACATAACGATTTCGTCACGCGGAAATTAATTTATTAATTCTATTTCTAATAGCGTCCGGGGTAAATCCCAGTAAACGACTATGCTCATTGGCCGTGCCATAAGTTCTCAAAAAATTATGAGGCACGCCAAGTTGATCAATAACGCAATGATTCGGACAAACCGCTTTTAAAATATCGCCGACCAAGCCACCCTCGTAATACGGTTCGCATAATAATATTTTTGATGAAAAATTTTCCAATAATGCCGCTGAGTCAAATGGCGATACGGTATTGTAGTACAATATTGTCACGTCCAAATCGACAGCGGCATCAACAACGTTTTGCAGCATTGTACCAACGGCAATCACAGTCGCTAATTTACCTTTCTTGACGACAACAGCCTTGCCAAATTCAGTAAGATATGATTCATTGTTCGCGTCTTCACTCAAACGAAAATATGTCGGATGACCATTATCATACGCTGCGGAAAATAATCTATCAAATTCGTCTTTTGTGCCAGGCAATACAATTTCCATTCCGGGAATATTTTTTAACTCGCCAACATCACCGGGGCAATGATGAGTGCAGCCTAAAGCTGCATAATCGTAAGACGCTCCCACACTGATAAAGTTTCCGCCCAGAGCTTGATAGCCAAAATCCAATTTTAATTGTTCTAAACTTCGTTCAATTAAGAACGGAGCAATTGTATGAATAATGGGGATAAAACCAGATTTCGCTAAACCGGCGGCCAATCCAATGGTGGATTGTTCTAAAATACCAATGTTGTATGCCCTGTCTGGTAAATTTTGTATTACATTCCTAAAACCAAAAACTCCAATATCGCCCAAAAGCAACACCGCCTTGTCGTCGCTATTTAAAATTCTTTCCACGGTTGCCACTAACTGTTTTCGCATATATTAATATAAATTATTTATTAATATTTCATATTCAGCGTCGCTTGGAATTTTGTGATGCCAGGCAGGATCATTCTCAATAATTTTACAGCCGTATCCCTTTATGGTATTAGCGATAACCGCCAACGGTTTGCCAGACGTCCTTTTCAACAATGCATTTAAAATTTCATTGTGGTTATGCCCGTCAATCGCAACAGCATCCCAGCCAAATGATTCAAATTTCTTTACCATATCCCCCATTGGCAATGCTCTGTCGGTTGAATGATTGTTATCCACGATACAACAAAGATTATCCAGTTTATGATGAGCGGCAAGTAAGATGGCCTCCCAAATTGAGCCTTCGTTTGATTCGCCGTCGCCGATAATGGCAAAAACTCTATTATCTGTTTTCTTAATTTTATAACCTAGAGCGAAACCAACCGCTATTGGTAAACCGTGTCCCAAGGAACCCGTTGATGCCTCAACGCCCGGTACTTTATTGCAATCAGGATGCCCGCCTAAAATACTATTATATTTACCAAACTCAGATAACAGTTCTACAGGGAAAAACCCCCTATCGGACAAAATTGCGTACAACCCCAATGAGGCGTGACCCTTGCTAACGATGATTATATCTCTATCCGGATTTACAGGGTTATCAGGGAAATTTTTCGCAACCTTATTATATAAGACCCACAATATATCCAATATCGACAGGGCACTAGGTATGTGACCTTCGCGAGATTTAAAACAAGTTGTAATTACCAACTCTCGAAGATTTTTCATATATAAAAATATTTTTTTAATTTATCCAAGCGAGCGACTGAATTAGCAGGACAAACGCGTTTGATAAACTTATAAATCATGAGTGCGAGTTTAAAACGAAAAGCATAACCATCAAAGATATAGCTTACATTACCATATATACGATACAACGCTTTTTTTGACGCTATAAATTCTAAAATTTTATACTTAAACCGCCATTTTTTTGGTACTAATTTCACATAATCATCTTTTAACACAAGAGTCGTCTTCCCCCAATTATCTAGTATCGCATTGTCACTACCGCAACAGATATATTCCTTTTCATTGGTTTCGCCATTTGCGCATGTAAAAAGACCGGCTTTTTTAAAAACAATATCCCAAAATCTACGCGCCGAATAAAACTGAACGGATTTATTGTGACCAGAATTAGCAATCAAATTTCGAGCATCGTCATGGTTTATGTAGTATTGACATTTTTCCAGCAAATCCTTGTTTGAGGAAAAAGGAACATAATCAATAAAGGGTGTGAAAAGTTTTACAGTTTCAATACTCTCTTGTTCCAATAAAAGCGAGCCGCACAAAGTCACTTCAAAAGGCCTGGCGTTGATAACATGATAGCGTGACCTGGAAAAGCTCAGCGATATTTTTGACCGTCTAAACAAATCACTGTAGGCTTCAGTTGATAAATGGACTTCCCTTTCACCGCCGGTGAACTTTACGTCTATTCCGTTTTTCACAAGCCAATTCAACCTATTCAGTCTATCCGGTTTAGGGGAACCAACATAACTGATATCAATATCTCTATTTCGGTTATCGTTAAAAAAATAACGGGGATCTTTCGGCACCCAAAAATATGCGTATTTATCCTTGAAACGCAAACTATTAAATACTGAACTTAAGGCGGTAAAAATATGAAAATCAACAAACCTATCAATGCTTTCTGAAATTTTTACCTGATCAATAATCTCCAGATCACCCCAAATCGTAAACATCGGAATTTTTCTTACATTTTTTATTTTTTCCAACGTCTCAAATGTCGGCACATTATTTGCCGATCCGGGCATTCTATAAAGAACCAAACAAATTAATTGTGGCTTAAATTCGTCGATTTTTTTCAAAACCGCTTCATCTCCTTTTTTCCCGTTTACGCGAAAATATTCATCAAAATGAAAAAGATCAAACTCAGCCAGACCGACAGTGTCTAATGATTGCCAAAAATTTGTTTCCCATGCAGAAACTCCAAAATTAATATTTCCCGCGCACCACTTATCTAAAATAAACAGTATTTTGGGTTTGGAATTATTTTGATCATCCATAATATTTATCATATCATCTTACGATGTTTTTCTACCAAGCGGAGTTACGCTCCAAGTAGCATTACTTACAACGCAACCCATTCCGTAATTAATTTCTTTGATTGTATTCCTAGAAAAAACACGGAAACAAATAACGTCTTTCTGTGCATCTATACCTGCGAAACCGGGACGTGTTGCAAAGAGATCTATGTGGTATAGTCCGGGCATTAAAAAATTGTTGGGTATCTCTATTTCCGCGGAATATTTGCCCGGTTGAAACTCATAAAATTTAAAGCCACAGCTATCGGACAGACTGGAAAACATAATGTCTACCTCATGCGAGTTCCTCAATTTAAATGAAATCTCGATATCTTTTGCGCTTTCTTTGATATTAAATTCTAATTTGATTCTAATTTTTTGACCGATTTCAAAACCGTCCGAAACATCTACCGCATCATCAGTATTCATACTGATCTTCTCAAAAACAACAATAGTATTATCTCGCGGCGGCAATATCATCTCTTTTACTGTTAAACTACTAACTTTTGATTTGTATAATGCAATTATTTCTTTTGTCTCACCGATAGAGACCACTTCGCCATCGTTGATCAACATCGTTCTGGAACACAACCTTTCTACCGCGTCTAAATTGTGGCTTACAAACAAAACCGTTCGTCCGTCTTTTTTTGTAATGTCGCTCATCTTACCTAAACATTTTCTTTGAAAATCAGCATCACCGACCGCCAAAACTTCATCAATAATTAAAACCTCCGGTTCCAAATGAGCCGCTACCGCAAAAGCCAAACGAACATACATTCCGGAAGAATATCTTTTAACCGGTGTGTCAAGAAACTTTTCTATTTCGGCAAATTTCACAATTTCATTGAACTTTGCTTTAATTTCTTTTTTTTTCATACCAAGAATCGCACCGTTCAAATATATATTTTCTCGACCCGTCAATTCGGGGTGAAAACCTGTTCCGACTTCAAGAAGACTTCCCACGCGTCCACCCAATCTTACTTCTCCGCCGGTTGGGGGTGTGATTTGGGATAATATTTTCAGAAGAGTGCTTTTACCAGCGCCATTTCTACCTATAATTCCAAGCACTTCGCCTTTTTCCACTGAAAAACTTACATTTTTTAATGCCCAGAATTCATTATATTTGTTGTGAGTAACGGCTAATTTAACTTTATTACCAAACCAACTTAATGGCGATTTTATTATATTCATCATGACGTCTCGTAACGCAACATAACCTTGACGATCGCCAATAGTATATTTTTTACTTAAATTTTTTACTTCAATGATTGAACTCATATAACATCCGCAAAATATCTTTCTACTTTTTTGAAATATAAATAACCTAATATACAATACACCGCCATACTGGCAACGGACATTGATAGGAGCTGCCAATTAACTTGGCCAACGCCCAAAATAACAACCCTTGCTGTTTCTATAACACCGGACATGGGATTCAGGCCAAGTATCCATCTATATTTTTCGCTAACAATGCTTACAGGATAAATGACCGGGGTAACAAACAATAATATCTGAATAAAAAAAGGAAGTACAAAACGCACATCGCGATATTTAACGTTCAGAGCGCTAAAAAATAATCCGATTCCCAACGTGGAAAATACGGTCATAGTAATTAAAACCGGGAAAATCGTCAGTCCCAAAATTGATATGTCAAAATGATAATAAATCATCATCCCAAATAATATCAAGCTTGCAATCAAACAATCAACAACGTTAGTAATAATAGACGAAGCTGGAAGAATAATTCTCGGGAAATATACTTTGGTGATTATTCGTTCATTCTCCATAAATGTATTACTAACATGCGACAGACTTGAAGAAAATAATGTCCAAAAAACTAATCCCGCATAAACGAAAATAGGATATGGTACGCCGTCTGATGGCATTTTAGCGAATTTACCAAAAAAAATAGTAAACACCACCATGGTGGTAAATGGTTGAAATACTGCCCATAACGCACCGATGATGGTTTGTTTATATTTAACTTTTATATCACGCCAAGACAAAAAATAAAACAAATCGCGGAAAAACCAAATTTCACGCCAGTTAAGTTGCCACCATTTATTTTTTGGTCTAATTATTATTTCCATAAACAAAAAACTACCAATTTTTGGTTTTCTCCGAAGTTGATTTTTTGACTTTCTGATACAAAATTGTGGCTTTCGCGTCAATTTCCGGCGACAAAATTTTTAGTAATTCATGCCCTAAAATCCTGTACTGTTTCCCAATCTTATTTGCTTTAATTAAACCACCCTTGAGCATCCTTTTTACCGTACTCTTACTTACTTTTAATAGTTGTTCGATTTCAACCGGAGTATAAACTTCGTTTGCCTTAATTTCTGGCATATTTATAAATTACTTTCAGAATATTACCATTAAAGTATATCACGAGGTGTCATTGGGTGTCAAACGGCCTGGGCAGATGCTATTTTATCTACATTTGCCAAGTACCATTCATACACAATACTCAATCCTGTTTTTAAATTAGTTTTATATCTCCACCCCATTTTTTCCATCCGATCCACGTCTAACAATTTTCTTGGAGCACCGTCAGGTTTTGTTGTATCCCAAATAATTTCTCCTTTATAACCAACCACATCTTTTATCATCTCGGTCAATGTTTTAATTTCTAAATCATCCCCAAGTCCAAGGTTTACAAAAATTTCACCTTTTTCATTCTGTTCTTTAGTCGGATTAAAATTATTCATCAAAAAAATACAACCGTCGGCCATGTCATCAACAAATAAAAATTCTCTGCGCGGGCTACCGGTTCCCCAAGCTGTTACTTGACTGTTGCCTTTTACTTTTGCTTCGTGAAATTTTCTAATTAAAGCGGGAATAATATGTGAATTGTTCAAATCAAAATTATCATTAAGACCATACAAACTTGTCGGCATAACCGCGATAAAATTTGTACCATATTGTCTATTATAACTTTGGCACATCTTAATTCCGGATATTTTAGCCAAGGCATATGGTTCGTTCGTGGGCTCAATCAAACCTGTGAGTAAATGCTCCTCTTTGATCGGTTGGGGACTGAACTTCGGATAAATACACGACGATCCTAAAAACAATAATTTTTTAACATTGTTCAAATACGACTGATGGATTACATTTGAACCTATCATTATATTTTCATAAATAAAATTTGCCGGATATGTATTATTAGACATAATTCCGCCCACTTTAGCCGCAGCCAAAAAAACATATTCGGGTTTTTCCGCGGTAAAAAAATCTACCACCGCCCGCTGATCGGTCAAATCCAACTCTTTATGGGTTCTGAACACTATATTGTTGTAACCATTGGCAATGAGGGCCCTAACTAACGCTGAACCAACCATACCGGCATGACCGGCCACATAAATTTTTGAATTCTTATCCATATTTCAACTATTTATATAATCTTTGGGGTTCAAATTCATATCGCAAAAATCCGCTTCTAACATTAACTTTACCAGCTCTTTGAATTTTGTTTTAGGCTCCCAATTTAATAATTTCTTTGCTTTCAAAGCGTCACCCAATAATAAATCAACTTCCGCCGGTCTGAAATATCCGGGATCAAGTTCAATAATTACTTTTCCGGTTTTAACATCAATTCCCTTTTCCATTAATCCAGACCCTTCCCATCTGATTTTGTATCCCGTAAGTTCGGCCACCAATTCAATAAACTCCCGCACGCTATGTGTCTCGCCCGTGGCGATTACATAATCATCGGGTTTGTCTTGTTGAAGCATTAACCACATTGCTTCCACATACTCCTTCGCATAACCCCAATCGCGCTTAGCATCCAAATTTCCCAAATATAATTTATCCTGCTTGCCTAATTTCATGTTAGCGAACGCCAGAGTAATTTTTTTAGTAACAAAATTTTTACCACGACGAGGCGATTCGTGATTGAACAATATACCATTGCAAATAAACATGCCGTATGACTCTCTGTAATTTACACAAATATTATGCGCAAAAACTTTTGCGCAAGCATAAGGACTTCTCGGATAAAATGGAGTTGTCTCTCGTTGTGGGGTTTCTAAAACCTTACCGAACATTTCAGACGACCCGGCTTGATACAATTTAACATTTATTTTTTCGTCTCTAATCGTTTCGAGCAATCTCAGCACACCCAATCCATCGGCATTGGCCGTATATTCTGGAATTTCAAAACTGATTCTAACGTGACTTTGAGCGCCTAAATTATATATTTCATCCGGCATGATCTTTTCCAGCAAGCGTGCAATATTGCTTCCGTCTGTTAAATCACCGTAATGGACAAATAATCTCACCCCGTTTATATGCGGATCTTGGTATAGGTGGTCGATTCGAGACGTGTTAAATGTACTTGACCGACGAACCAATCCATGCACTTCATACCCTTTTGACAATAAGAATTCAGCCAAATATGAACCGTCTTGGCCGGTAATGCCAGTGATAAGCGCTTTTTTCATAATTATAAGATTTATATTATTTTGTGGACGTAGCGACTGTGGACGAAGCAAAGGAAGCGTAAATCTGATTAATCGTAGCCTTGTCGCTATCTGAAAATGTGGCCTTATTTTTCTCTCCTATCGCTAATATTTCGTCGGCTTTATCTTTTTTATTTTCCATCAAATATACGTAAGCCATGCGCCAATAACTTTCACCAATGTTGGAATTAAACTCAACCGTCTCCTTTAAAAGTGAGATAGCAGTATCATACTGTCCGGCTTGAGCATACATCATGGCTAGAGTGTAATACAATTGCTGGCGCTTGGGAGAAATTTTAATGGCTGATTCCAAATAACCTACCGCTTCCCCATACATCAACTGATCTTGATCAGCATAGGCTTTCAACTGGGCGATCTGCGAAATCAAAATTTGGTTGCGAATGTCCAGCGGATGTAATTTAACGTTCGCGCTCATAGCATCATAGGCCGCGTTAATAATATTTTTCATCAGATTTTGATCTATCTGCGTACCATAATTATAAACCAACTGCATGGCCGTCCGGCTCACATCAGTGCGAATATCATCAATATGCGGCGAGACATAGGCGAAGGCTTCGTTCATTTTTGACAAACCCAGTACCGGGTCGCTGGAAAGCGCTTTGATAGTAGCGAGCGCGCCGATATTGGCTTTGGCCGGTTTGATGTTAAACACGTAAATTGAACCAACAGCGACAAACACCGTAATGGTAATTGCCACCCAGCCGATTTTTCTATCAGGATTCTTGACCACGACAGTCTGGGCGGACGCTTCACTCCGATATGAGGCGAGTTTGTTGATCATCGCCAGCCAAAATATAAAATACAAATATGAAGTAATATTTTCAAACACAGTGACGTTGGCGATAAAGTGCGCTGCCAAAAATCCGCTACCGATTGCCAACAGGTGAATATCCACATCGCGACGGCGATAGCCACGTATGAGCGCATAAATCCCTACCGCGAACAAACCAAAATATGTAATAATACCGACACCGCCTTGAACCGCCAGCGTATTCATGACGATATTATGCGCGTTATCAAACCAAGTTTCTCCATAACCGAAATTCAACGACTTTGGATTGTAGTGTTCGTTAAAAGCGTAAAAATAATTGTTTGGCCCCCAACCAAAAACCGGTTTTTGCAGAAAACTTTGCCAAGCAATTTCCCATGCCACCCAACGCGGGCTGGCCATTATGTCAGACAAAGATGTGTTGATAGCGCGTCCAACCGCCGGAATATTTTGCACAAATGTTGTCTGACGATTCACATATAAAATACCCACTATCACAACCAACAACACCATCGCCGAGCCGATTACAATTCTTGTTTTGGCATAGCCGCGCAAAGCAATCGCGTAAATTAAAAGCGTGACACCGGTACCGACGACCAGTCCTAGCATGACACCGCGCGTGCCGCTAAAAAACATGCCTAAGATGGCAAAAACAAACAACGCCGCATAAATGCCGCGCCAAATTTTATTTTTATCTTTTAATATTAAAAGCGCGGATAAGAAAGACAAAAACATACCGTACCCGCCAACATAAATCGGATTGCCCAAAGTACTGGCCACACGACTTGAACCTTGATTCAACAGCATGTTCGGACTGCCGATTTGCAACACGGCAATAAACATGACGATGAAACCGGCAAACAAGAAAATACGCATCACCCACTTCCACTCAGTCCAATTTTTAAAAAATTTGGATAAAAGAAAATAATATATTACATAATGGACAATGGTAAATAAGCCAAGCATGCGTTCATGATTGTCCCAAAAACTATGATATTGATCCACGCCCAGGACCGTGGACATGCCAAAGCTGAAAATATAAAAAGCCAAAACCGCGATTGTCATTGGCGACAAATCCGGTTTGTATTCCTTCCAATTAATAATTAGAAGCAGGATGTACGAGCCGAGGGCAATCTCAATTAACGACCTGAAGACAACGATTTTTGGTACGATGAAAGGAAAAATAAACGAGCCGGATAAAACAATAAGCGGTACAAAAAAGGTGGCAAGAATTAATATTTTTACCGCCCATTCTAATTTATTACGCATAAATATGCTTTTTTATGGTTTAATTTAATTGTGAGCTGTGTTAATTTTAGAGAATATCGGGGTTTTTGTCAAACACTTGATATTTTATCGTTTTGAAGTTAAAATATCTGATATGCTTCTCAAAACCGAATCGCAGACAATCAAAGCCGGCAAAGAATTCGCCGCTACGCTTCACGGCGGAGATATTGTTTTGCTTTATGGCGAACTCGGCGCCGGCAAGACGACTTTTGTCAAAGGAATAGCCGAATTTTTTGGCGTTAAGAAAAAAATCACCAGTCCGACTTTTGCGCTGATGAACGTATACGATGTTAAGCCGATAAAATTGGTTCACGTGGATACATACCGCCTGAAAGACGAGCAGGAATTAATTGACATTGGAATTGAGGATTATTTGGGCAAGCCGGATGCAATTTGCGTGATTGAATGGCCAGAAAAGCTATCCACAATAATAAAAAACAAACGATGTGTAAAAATACACATCGAACACACAAAAAACGGCCGAGTCATTGAGTTTTATAATGTCAAATTTCCAATGTCAAATGTCAAATCAATGACAAAATCCAAATAACAAAACACCGTAAATTTGGGTTTTGTCCGCCGGTCGGCGGATTGATTGGAAATTGGATATTTGTCATTTGACATTTCGCGAATACTTGCATCCGCAATATTTTTGTCTATATATTCCCCTGTCCGTTATCATTTTCGTTCCTCGTTCTTGCCTGCCTCCGGTCTTCCAGTCAATATCCAAAAAATCGACGCCAAATTCTTGAGCCAGTTTTAAGCCGATCGGATGAATTACCTCGGCTTTTTTATTACGCCCGCTGGTTAAACTGGTGGCGAATATATCAAAATCATTTTGCGAGGCATATTCGGCGGTCCGGCGCAAACGCAAGCCAATGCAAACCGGGCATCTGTTCCCCATTTCCGGTTCATTTTCCAAACCAATGACAGCCGAATCCCACAAATCGCTTTCATAGTCCGCGTCAATAATCGGTATATCCCATTCTCCGCAAACCTTTTCCACTTCGGCCTTGCGTTTGAGATACTCATCCGCGGGATAAATGTTCGGATTGAAAAAAAATACTGACAAATTATACTTGTCTTTCAGCTCGTCAATTATCGCAATACTACACGGGGCACAACAAGTATGCAATAATAATTTTTTCATAAATATTTTTTTCCCTTTAATTCATCCGGCAAATAATCTTGTTCCACAGGTCCGTCAAAATTCGGATTATATTTGTAATCTTTTCCATAACCGATATCCTTCATAAAATTTGTCGAGGCGTTTCGCAAATGTAAAGGCACTCCCAAGTGCGAGGTGGCCCGGGCATCGGAGGCCGCGGCCGAATACGCAGTATAAAGTAAATTGGATTTTTTTGATTTGGCGCAATAAACCACGGCTTGCGCCAAATGAACCGTGCATTCCGGATAGCCGATTTTGTGGCAAGCGTCATAAGCGGCATTGGCTTGTATCAAGGCCTCGCCATTGGCCATACCGATATCTTCACTCGCGAAACGCAAAACGCGCCGAGCAACATAAAGCGGGTCGGCCCCACCCTCCAACATCCGAGCTGTCCAATACAGAGCCGCATCAGCGTCCGAACCGCGCATGGATTTATGCAGAGCGGAAATAAGATTATAAAACTCCTCACCTCGTTTATCAAAAATCAAATGAGTTTTTTGCAGGGCTTCTTTAATATTTTCTGCAGTTATCTTAATTTCCGAGGGATTGCCGCGTCGCTCCTTTGTCGCTCCTCGCAATGACACAGCCGCAACTTCCAAACCGTTGAGCGCCGCGCGCGCGTCTCCGCCGGACAAACTCGCGAGCAAGGCAATATCATCATCGGAAATTTGAATCTTTAGATGACCCAATCCCCTGTCTTTGTCAGCCAAAGCTTGTTTGATTATATCGGCTATATTTTTTTCATCCAATAATTTTAAGACAAAAACTCGCGAACGCGACATTAAGGCGCCAATAATTTCAAACGAGGGATTCTCGGTAGTCGCGCCGATAAGAATCACCGTCCCCTTTTCCACATAGGGCAAAAGCGCGTCTTGTTGAGCTTTGTTCCAGCGATGAATTTCATCAATAAACAAGACAGTACGCCGGCCGGATAGTAATAATTCCTCGGCCGCGGCCACCGCCTTGCGCAACTCATCTTTACCACTCATCACGGCGGAGATTTCCATAAACTGCGACTTGGTTTTTTGCGCAATTATTTTGGCGAGAGTGGTCTTGCCCGTACCCGGCGGTCCCCAAAAAATAATTGATGACAACTCATCCGCATTAATCAAGCGGCGCAAAAGTTTTCCTTCGCCAACGATGTCTTCTTGCCCAAAAAATTCTTCAAAATCACGCGGTCGCATTCTGTCCGCCAGCGGAGCATATTTTTTATTTTCAGTTTCGCTCATAAAATCTATACGAGGCCGTATTTTTTATTTATTTTTTCCACGGCGGAATTAATTTGAGATAAAACATCCTCATGTTTCACACCCAGTATCACGTTATTGCGTTCGGAACGATAGGAGAGAAGAAAACCGCCATCGTCGCGCTCCAAGGCCACAGCACCAAAGAGGTGATCAATTTCCAAACTGCGTAATTCATCGTTTACTTCCGCCGGCGCTAAACCAATTTTATTTTCCAAGGTTATTTCCACGGCGCGCAATTTTTTTTCTATGGCTTTGCAGACTTGACTGCCTTTTTCCGCTCGTTTGAGTGCGGCTTGATGTTCGGCTATTAATTGTTTCTTGTCATCCGAAGACACGGCCGAGTCCCAACTATTTTCGCTCTGCCGCATCGCCGCGCCTATCGCAGTCTCGGTTTTAATGACGCGCGCGCCGGTGGCGTTTTTCAAATCCACCATAAAATTTTCCAAAGTGTCTTTGTCAACCTTGTCTTTGTCCACGGCAAAAGTCAATTCATCGCCGCCAACCAAACCAACCACCTCTTCATCGCCAAAATATTTTTTATAAACTTCCAAAGCAAAACCGCGAATATCGCGCATGCGTTTGGTGATCGTATCGCTGGCGCGGGAAGAGATTTCATGAAGTTTACTCGGGTCGCGGTTAATATTTTGCAAATCATTTTCATAACCCAACAGTGCATCCACGCCCAAATCCAAGACATCAATATTTACATAAACGCATTTTTTCTTTTTTAAGGCTTCGGTGTGAAAAAATTCCGGCGATAAAAATCTGGCGTCTTTTTGATCATGGCGCAAATCATTTTTTAATTCTTCTCTTTCTTCAGCCGTCAAATTTTCCGAAATTTTCCACGCGCCGTTTTCGTCCCGTTCAATAAATTGTTTTCTCCGCGCCGTGTTCGCCGCGACTTCGCCGTTTGCCGCGTCCTCGGCCGTCACCGGCATGACCGCGTCAATCAAATTTACGCGTTCAATATATTGACGAACCAAATTTACCGTGTCCCGGGATTGGTCGTCCGGTTTGAATTCATTTTTACGCACCGCCCGCAAAAGATCACGATCCAAAACACGATTATTATTTATATCTTTGGTAAAAATCCGATAAACATTCCCTTTTTCATCCGTGACCGATTGGCCGAATAATTTCTCACCGATTGAATTTATCTCGGCCGCCTCTGAATAAATATTGTTTTCTTCGTAGGTTTCTCCGAATCGGCCGCTTTTGGCGTCACCACGGCGAGCGCGTTGCGCCGATTGTGAGCACATACTGACCGCGTCCACGATATGGGATAAATCAGCCGATAATTTTGCCGCCGGCACTTCGGCAACGCCGAAACTAATTCGGTATCCGCCGCGGTTATCCAAAATATTTTTGATATTGTCAAATTTGCTCCGCGCCTCGCTTTCATCCATTCCTTTTTCAACGTCATTGTTTATTTTATTATTAATTTCATTTTCAATCGCGGTTTTCATATGATCACGCACTTGCGCCGAGGCCTCGTTCAAAGCCACCTCTAATTTTCCGGAATCCACGCCGTCCGCCATTTTAAACAAACCGCTGTTATAACTTTGCATCAGCTGTTCCAAACCGCAATCTTTCATAGCGGCCGCGATGATCTGTTTGCGCGCGGCGATAATATTATCATTAGCTTGTTCGCCGAGCAAAGTATTAAAATTTTTAATAGACATCTCGCCGCCCGGAGTCGTGAAATTAACAATTTTGTCGCCGGGTTTTAATTCAGTAAAAACCGTTTGCCAACCGCGCTCGGCGACAATTGATCCCAACATCCGCGCTTCTGCGTCTTTTAATTCACCGGATTCAACAAAATTTTCTATCCATTTGGCGCGACTGACTTGATTCATCACGCGTTCAATCGCCGCTTCAGACACTGACTCGGCTTCCACTTCCTCGCGCAACGGTTCGGTTTGCTCGGTTTCCAGTGTTTGGCCGGCTTCATGAAGATTTCGCGCCACACTTTCAGTGTCCGGACGCGCCGGCACCACTTCCGATTTGTTTTTTATTTTTTCCGCGGCAGGCGCTTTGGTCATATATTTTTTATTTTATTGATCAATTCATTTATTTTAAGACGATCTTTCTTCACCGCATTTTGAACCGATGATTCAATGGCGGCGCGGCGCTTCTCGGAAACGTTTTTATGCAAAGCCGTCAGGTAATGCGGATTGGCCAGCATCTTTTTTTCAATTTCATTTTTTTGATAAATCAAAATTTTCTTCAGGGTGGCAATGAGTTTGTCCAAACGCGGCAATTCTAATTCCAAAGCATCTTGAAAAATATCGCGCTTGAAATTTGGCGCGAAAATAACTATCTCATTTAACAGGTCTTTTAGCTCGTCAATTCTGTTTTGAATCATAAAATGATTTTACCACTTCAGGCCAAGCCAGTCAAAACAAAACCCGCCTAATTGGCGGGTAATGTTTTTTGTTTTTTTGCTTAGTCGGCGTTGACGGTGAACTCCTTGTAAGAGGACCAACTGCCGTAGGATCCGCCGGAATATTGGGCGCGAACATGGATACGGTAATCATTGTCATCATCAAACGTTCTAATGTAGTAAAGGTTGGAAGTTGAATAGACAACCTCATCATACCAGCTTCCGCCTGATTTGTAATCAATGTCTACTTGATAAGACGAGGCGCCGGAAACACTTGTCCAACCCATGTATACGGTTTCAGAAGTAAATGTTTCATCGTTATCCGGTTCAACGATGGTCGGGGTGGATGAATCATAAGTGCCATCCTCGTCCACGGTGAATTCGTGCCAATTGGACCAATCCGTGTAAGTGCTGCCGGAATACACGCCGCGCACGCGCACACGATAATCATTATCACTGGTAAATATTTTGGTGTAATAATGATTGGAAGTGTAATAATCGCCTTCGTCATACCAAACCGAGCCGGATTTATATTGAATTTCCATTTGGTAAGAAGCCACGCCGGAAACAGATGACCAACTCATATAAACCGAGTCGGAAGTATATGTTTCGCCATCATAAGGATTGGCAATGACCGGAGCGGAAGTGGAATCATCGTTTTCTCCGCCGAATGTTCCGGTCGGATCAGTGATGCTGGAATCGGATTCCATTTCATTTCCGTCCTTGTCTTCAACCATACCGCCAATTTGAACGGCGTTGCTAAAATCTTCGTCGGTAATTTCCACGTCGCTGCCACTGGTGAGAGTGATGGTTAAAACTTTACCCGAAGAACTCAAAGCGAGTTTAACAGTAAAGTTACGGGATGTAGCGACCGAACCCAAGTCAAAGCTGGCGATGTTTTTAATCGTCACTTTGCCGGCCGAAGAAACACTGACGCCGCCGGTGCTGGAATATGATACGCCGGTGACATAATCACCTTCGTCCAAATCATCATTGATGGATTCCGGATCAATGGCTTCGTTAAAAGTTATGGCGATGGTGTCGCCGACATCAATATACTCTTCATCGCCGCCGTTGGCGGCTTTAATCGCAGTAATATAAGGAGTGTCGGTATCATTGTCGTCATTGTCGTCATTGTCGTCACCATCAGTATCAACCGTGAAATATCGTATGTCCGAGTAATCAGAGTAATCGCCATCCGATAATTCAGCGCGCACTTTCAGGCGATAATTATTGTCGTAATCAAAGATTTTGGTGTAATGCAAATTGGTGGTGGAATACGTGCCTTCATGATACCAAGAGGTGCCGGATTTGTATTCAACATAGATCTGGTATGATTCAGCATCGCTCACACCGGTCCAACTTATATAAACAGATTCATCATTAAATGTTTCACTGGCATCCGGTTCGGTAATACTCGGGACATCGCCATCATTGTCGTCATCATCGTTTTCTCCGCCGAATGTTCCGGTCGGATCAGTGATGCTGGAATCGGATTCCATTTCATTTCCGTCCTTGTCTTCAACCATACCGCCAATTTGAACGGCGTTGCTAAAATCTTCGTCGGTAATTTCCACGTCGCTGCCACTGGTGAGAGTGATGGTTAAAACTTTACCCGAAGAACTCAAAGCGAGTTTAACAGTAAAGTTACGGGATGTAGCGACCGAACCCAAGTCAAAGCTGGCGATGTTTTTAATCGTCACTTTGCCGGCCGAAGAAACACTGACGCCGCCGGTGCTGGAATATGATACGCCGGTGACATAATCACCTTCGTCCAAATCATCATTGATGGATTCCGGATCAATGGCTTCGTTAAAAGTAATAGCAATGATGTCGCTTACGTCAATGTATCCCTCGTCTCCACCATCTGATACTTTAATTGCGGAAATATACGGGGCATCAGAATCGTCATCATCGTCCTCGTCGTCCTCGTCGTCCTCGTCGTAATTATTATAAAAATATCGCCAAGAAGACCACGCGCTCTTGCCGGTAGAAGTGACGGCCTGCACGCGAAAACGGAATTGACCGCCATCATATCCGGACATAGACACACTCACATTGCTGGTGGAGCCGGAGGTGTTTGACTCGTCAACAGTTGTCCAGACTTTGCTGGATGAATTCCATCTTTGAATGATGTAATTATATTTGGTGGCTGAAGCCACGTCAGACCAATCATATTTAATGTATGACAAATCATAACTCTTGCCATTCACCGGATAAGAAATCACCGGAGTGGCCACAGTGGGGTTGCTTGCGGAACCGGTGCGATATTTAAAATATGAATATCCGGTCCAAGGCCCGAGATTATTTGAAGAATCAATCGCGCGAACTCGCCAGCGATATTGGTTGTCGCCCGGCAATTTAACGCTATAAGAAGTACCGGAAACGACATAGGTTTTCGCGCCTTGCCATTTATTGGTCTTACTGACGCAGATGTCGCAAGTCACTTCCAGTTGATACTTGGCGGCACCTGATACAGCCGTCCAAGTAAATGAGGTGTTGCGCGGATAAGTCGTCAGGGTTTGTGCGCTCGTCGGCGTTTTTTGCGTCGGTGTGCTATATATCGCCGCCGAAGCTGTATTAACGCCAATCAAAAGAGGCACGACCAGCACGGCCGCGAAAATCGCTGAAAATTTGGTGAATTTCTTCATAAAATTATATTCTTAATTATTTATTTTGATTATAATGTATATATAAGGAACAAGTCAATATAGCATATTTTGAAGATTTTGTCAATACCCCCTGCCATATTTTGGCTTATCTTGGGGATAAAAACGATTTTTCATACAGACGGGGGTTGACAGATTGGTAAAAATATGATAGATTGTAAAGTTGCCGTTACTTATAATACAATGTTTAGGGCAACAAAATTGTTACTTGAAAATTCAATTCATCGGCGGGAATTTCTTGCCGATCAAATATGGGAGGACAAAATGCAAGCATTTGTCGTGTTTGATTTTAGTCAATCGAGCGACACGCCCAGATGGGCAAGGGTAAGGATAAATATATCCGGGCGCAACGCTATTGCAAGCGAGGTTGAATATAGCGCCGTGCCACTGGTTGAATTCATTAATGGATTAAAAATCGAGGATGAATCCAAACAGGCGATAATCAGGCGCGTAAATGACCACTTCAACAGCCGCGCAAATGATTGCGTTTCCCAAACAAACACTCGTTGGCCGCCACGATCAATCATAGAGGTGCCGTGATGACGTCCGCCGCCGAAGCCTATGAATTCAGAGTGGAGAGTGGCCATGATAGTGAGGGACACCTCAACTGCATGAGATACACAGTGACTGGAGGAATCCCATCTGAGTGGATCCAGTCAGCCTACGGCGCATTCCGCATCACCGTCAAAGATGTCTTTCAAAAACGAATTGACGTTGACACGGCGAGTGAAATCGTCTTCTCATTTACCAGGGAGCTGGTGGAACATAGTTTTTCCGATCAGATAAGACGGGTGTTAAGCAATGCGGCATGCGATATAAGTGACGCATCGCCACAGCACAGTGATCTGATAAGAAAAATTTGGGAAGGCGTTAAGAATTTATGCCAAACGGCTGAAGAGGAAGAATGGCAAGAACTCAACCGGCCGAGCGCGGCCGCATAAAGGAGAAAACAATGACTCAAACGGAAAAAAATTTTCTCGCGATCCTGAAAAACTCCAACGCGACCATGGGCGGATTCTGCGCACCGCTCCTACTCTGGGCGTTCAAGGATGAACTGCTGGAAGCCGTCCGCAACTTCGGCGCCGAAGATGTTCTGCAAACATTTACATCAACGAGGGTTGACGCGGAGGCATTCGAGATTCTCGGCGGTTCCAACTGGTTCAAAATGTTCTCTGGCATCAACATGAGAGAGGAAAGTGACGCGCTCCGGCGCATGTTCGCCGAGGTCGCTATGGGAACACAAAAAAGCAGACTTGCCCGCCAATTTGTCCTCAACACCTGCCGCGACGCCATCATGGCCGAAGCGGCATAACCGTTCTTTCTAATCGACGACCGTTGCTCCCACCTGGGACGACGGTTTTTTTGTTCATTCTACCATCGGGATGGGGTCATTAAATACGGAACTATCGCTTGCAACCGCTATGCGGAAATGATATAATTGTTTTTGTAAAATCTAATTGGGAGTTGCCACGAACAACGATATGCAAATCTATTTATCTACACTAGATTTATTTTTCATCGCACTATACATTGCTCTATTAGGTTCTTTATCTTTTTGGATACGTGCAAAAAGTTTAAAAACGTATTGGTCTAACGATCGTGCAACCGGCACCTCAATGTTGACTCTTTCCATCGTCTCTACTAGTGTTGGTTCCGGGATGGTTTTTGGAATTGCCTCAATGGCTTATATCGGAGGACTTGTCCCGTTATTTCTTGGTCTGTTTAATACGGCCGGACTGCTACTTGTCGCGGTTCTTGCTCCCCGTCTTAGAGTGTTGGCCGAAAAGCATTCTATGTATTCTCTTCCGGACTTTCTTGGTTCTATTTTTTCTCGCCGATGTCGTTTGGCCGGCGCGGCGGTGAATCTTTTAGTTTACTTTTTCTTTCTAGCCGCTCAGTTGATAGCGTTGTCTACAATATGCAGCATGTTAACTGGTATCGGGTATATTTATTCTTTATCGTTGGCATTGGTTATATTAATAGCGTATACCTTCATCGGCGGAATGCGGACGGATATAATCGCAGATAATATACAGTTTTTTATCCTGGCTCTTTTGATTATAATTTTACCGTGTTCGGTCTTCTTAGGCGGGCACAATCTCCCCGATTTTTCTTCTTTGTCATCATCTTATCTTATGGGTGAAGCCATCGGTGGATGGCCTTTCATTATCGGTCTGTTATTGTTCTACACGCCGGTCCCTTTGGTGCAAACCGATATTTGGATGAGAATATACTCTGCTAAGTCTCCTGAAGCAGCCCGTCGTTCAATAGCCATATCCGCCTTTCTCATTTTGCCTTTCTTTATAGTCTTTACCGTCATGGGTATCACCGCGCATTTATTATTCCCGCAAATAGATTCAAACGCGGCTATGCCTCAACTAATATCATATTTTTTGATGCCGGGTTTAAAAGGTATTGCGATTGCGGGATTGTTAGCCGCAATAACATCTACCGCGGACAGCATGCTTCTTATTTCCGGAATGACTGTCTCAAAAGATATTATTTGCGTCATTTCGCCAAATATTGAAAAGAATGAAAGGAAGTTGTTGCGTATTGCGCGAATATCAGGCGCGACGATCGCTGTGTTGGCAGTAGTATTTGCCTTGGCTGTTCCTAACATAGTTCAGACAATGGTTAACGCTTTTTCCATGTTAATGATCTTACTGCCATCGGTATTGTCTGGACTCTTCTTTAAGAAAAAGGATGAAAGTGCTTCGTTTTGGAGTATAGTCATTGGGCTTGCCGTGACACTTCTCATGTTCTTGGTAATACCATCGATGGCATTTGTACCTGGCGTTTTAGCGGCTTTAATTGTTTTTGCGGGGTTAAGATTTTATAACCGGAATAGTATTTCCCAAACGGAATGTTGATAACTAAAAATACATAATGCAAATTCTGGTAACTCGTGCGATTCCTGGACAAAATACAAAAATAAACACCACCTTTCGGTGGCATTTATTTTTGTAGCCCGTACGGGAATCGCACCCGTCTTTCAGCCTTGAGAGGGCCGTGTCCTAACTGATAGACGAACGGGCCAAATATGATTTGTTCGTTATTTTTTGGAAATTATACGGTATTTTTTTCAAAAGGTCAAGCATGATGACCGTTATTTGTTCTCCCACTCCCCTGTTTGCCTGACCAAAAGTTCTTTGGCGCGCAAGGGTTCGTCCATTAATTCTTTGACGATTTTTTCCATTCTGATTCCTTGCGAACCTTTGATTAAAATTACATCGCCTTCTTTTATCGCGTCCTGTAAATATTTTCCGGCGCTGGCGCTATCGGCAAATGAAATCACACAGTGTTCGGCCATGCCGGCTTCACGCGCGGCCGCGGCCGTGTGTTTACTCGCCTCGCCCACGGTGACAAGTATTTGTATACCTGATTCAGCTATGCGTAAACCGATTTCTCGGTGCGCGTTTTCGGTTTCATCGCCCAACTCCAACATATCGCCAAGCACAGCGTAACGTTCGGCGTTTTCCTTAATTTGAATGTTGGCCAGAGTTTTGAGCGCGGATTTGGTTGGTTCGGGTGATGAATTATAGGTGTCATCAATCAATAAAGTTTTTTTAATGCCGGGAATAATCCTCATGTGTCCGGCCAGAGGCGGTAAATCGCGCAAAGCCGAAACCGCATCCACCAGATTAATACCGAAAATATGGCCGACGGCCATGGCCGCAAGCGCGGACGGAATCAAGTGTTCGGCCACGGCGCCGGGCAAAAATACCGGCACACAAACACCCTTATAATTTACTTTGAAATTTAATCCCGACGGCCAACCGGTCGCTTCATCGGTAATCACGCGCACGTCAGTTGCCTGAAAATCCGCGCCATTTTTAAAACCATAAGAAATTGTTTCAGCGCGCGACTTGGAATTTTCCATCACCAAATCGCAATCAAAATTTACCACCGCGAAATTATCGTCATTCAAATGCGAGACAATCACCCGTTTTTCTTGGGCTATTTTTTTTATGGTTTTAAAAAATTCCGTGTGCGCGTGAGAAATGAATGTGAGGACACCTACTTTGCACGGCGCAATATCGGTCAGATATGCGATGTCGCCGGGCTTGTCCGCGCCCATTTCCAAAACCAGCATCTCGGGATAATTTTTATCCCGGCAAGCAATAAGTTCTATCGCTTTAAAAAATATTGCCAGCCAGCCAAAAATTGACTTGCCCGCGGTTTTTTCCACGCCAATAATCGTCAAGGGCAAACCGACTTCATTATTATAATTTTTTACGTTTGAACGCACACGAAATTTTGTCTTGAGTACCGCGGACACCGCCTCCTTGGTTGAGGTTTTGCCGATTGAGCCAGTGATGCCGATGATATCGGGACGATATTTTTTCAGAATTTTTTTTGATAAATGACGAAGGGTCCAATGTAGGATGGATTTGAGCATAAAAATTATTAATTGATATAGTTTTATTTATCTTTGGCTACGCCGAAATAATCCAAAGCGAAGTCGGCGACATCTTTAAAAACCACTGCGGCTGTGGATTCGGCCCACTGGCGCTCAGGCGCTTCGTATCTCACCACCATTACAAATTTCGGACTCTCGGCCGGAGCAAACCCGCAAAAAGTATGATTGGTTTCTTCAACATATCCGCCCACGCCGGAAATTTGCGCGGTGCCGGTTTTGCCGGCAATGTAATAGTCGTTCATCTTGACCGAAGTTACATAGGTTTTTTCCACGACCGAAGTAAGCATGCCGGTGACGAGCTTCGCCGTGCGCGGTGAGATTACTTGAGCCGCGGTCTCGGGACTGTATTTTTCTTTCTTGCCGTTGGGATAATCTATTTCTTTTACTAAATACGGCTTGGGTAATTTGCCGTCGGCGGCAATGGCCGAATAAGCCAGCGCGAGTTGTATTGGTGTCGCAGTCAAGCCCTGGCCAAACGAGGCTTGCGCGGAAAATATGGGCGACTTTTTTTCCAAAGATGAAATATTGCCGGCCACTTCGGTATCCAAGGGAACGCCGGACAATTGGCCAAAACCGTATTTTCCCATATAGGTTTGCATCCGTTCGCGTCCGATTTTTTCCGATACCCAAATCATACCCGTATTGATGGAATTTTGCAAAACTTGCGTCATACTCACATTGTCGCCATAACATTTATTCAAGGCATTATGAATAGTATAGATGTCAAATTTTCTGGAGCAAGGATCGTTAAAAGTGGAATTTGGATTGACCAATCCCAGATCAATGCCGGCTGACATAATCACCGGCTTCATGACCGAACCCGGCTCGTAGGCGGAAAAAATCGTGTTGTTGTTGTAAGCAGAGACTGATTCAGCTTGTGAATAATTATTGGCGTCATAATTCGGCATACTGCACATGGCGAGAATCGCGCCGGTTGATGGGTCCATCATGACAAGCGACGCGCTTTTCGCATTGAATGTTTGCATGCCTTCGGCCAGGCGGCTGCACGCCTTGTACTGCAAGGCGCGGTCAATGGTTAAAATTATATCAGCGCCGTTTTCGGCCTCCACTGTGGTCAATCCCGCGAGCGATATCCAGCCTCCACCCGCTCCGCCTTCGCCCATCACAAAACCACTTGTGCCGGATAATTTTTTGTTCCAATATCCTTCCAGGCCGTAATTGCCTTTCAAATTTCCATCACGATCAAACGCGCAAAAACCCAGTACAGCCGAACCGCTGGTTTCTTCGGGATAATACCGATAAACTTCGGTCGTGCCGTAAATTCCTTTGAGGCCGGCATCTGTGATCGCTTGGTATTTTTCTTCGGGAATTTTTTTGGCCAATGGTTCGTACGGGTCGCCGGTCTTGGAAAGTTTTTGTTCAAAGTCAAGGGTCTGTTCTTCGGGTAAAGCTAAAATCTCTTTTAATTTTTTGGATGTGGAAGCGACATCGCTTAAAATAATTTCTTTAGGCACGGCATAAATCTGATAATAAGTGCGATTCATGGCTGCGGCATAGGTTTCATTCGTGCGCGCGTCGGTAAAAAATATTTGTCCGCGCGAAGGATGGAGTTTTTGATAAATCTCGTGCGAATCCATGGCCAGCGTGGAATAATAATTATTTTGTAAAATCTGCAGATAAAATAATTTCGCCGCGATAGCCAAACCGGCGAGCAAAAAAATCACGGATAGAAATCTGACTTCGGGAAATGTTTCGTGATTTTGTTTGCGCAGAATCATAACTTCTGTAAATTTCGTAATTGACCGCAGGCGGCGGCGATGTCCGACCCTTGAGACAAACGCACCGTAACGGTAAAGCCGGAATCCATCAAACGTGTTTGCCATTCTTTTATTTTTTCCATGGGCGTGCCGCTGAATTTTCCGGCCGCGGCATTGAACGGAATTAAATTCAAACGGACGCGTCCGATTTTGGACGCCAGTTTGATCAAGGCTTTGAGGTGCGCGGGCGTGTCATTCACGCCGTTGATAAATACATATTCCAAGCCGACAAAATGCGTCCGGCTCGGCCAGCGTTCGTGATACTTCTCGCACCAATCAATAAAAAATTCAAAGAACTTTTCCGGCTGGGACGGCATTAATTTTTTTCTATCTTCGGGAATAGCCGAGTGGAGGGACAAGGCGAACCTGACCGCAGGGAAATCCTTGTCTTCAATCATTTTATTCATTCCCGCCACCACGCCGGCCGTGGATAAAGTGATTTTCGTCTCCCCCACTTTGGTGTATTTCAAAATCAGATTAAGCGCGTCTTTGACCGCATCATAATTTACCAGCGGTTCGCCCTGGCCCATCAAAACAATATTTTCAATTTCCCCGCCGCCATTCTTTTCCAGTAAATACTTTTGCCAAAAACGAAATTGTCCGATGATTTCCTCGGCTGATAAATTCCGGCGAAAACCAAACTCTCCGGTGGCGCAAAAAGCGCAACGCATGGCACAACCGACTTGGGATGACACACAAATCGTATAGCGTTTATCGGACTCGCGCGTGGCGCGCTTGTTGGCCCGGCCCATCAAGACTGTTTCTATTGTTTCATCGTCAGCTAATCTCAATAAAGCTTTTTGAGTGTCATCAAGCCGGCTGGCTTGAACCAGCGCCGGCTCCACCGGCAACCAAGGAATTTTTTCCAATTTCGCGCGCAAATCTTTGGGCAAAGTGGTAATCTCGGAAAAATTATTTAGTTTAGGGTCAAAAAGCGCTCGCCAAATTTGATCGCGGCGATATTTTGGTTCGGTGGAAATTATTTGTTCAAATGAATTCATATCACTTACGGAAAAATAATCTGCCTGCGATCGCGGCCAACCCCATCACCGCGAAACAAGCGCCAAAAGACAAAGCAAACGTGTTGAAAGTAATGGCTGATAAACGGAATAAACTATTTAAAAACGGCGCAAAACAAATTACCGCGGCCGCGAATAACGTGGCGATACTAATGGCGGTCAATAAATAATTATTTTTTATCTGAAAACTATCACGGCTAAACACAACAATAAGCGCTTGCGAGATTATCAAGGTGATAAAAGCCATGGCTCGGCCGAGCGTCGCATCGCCTTGCACACGAGAAAAATACCAATAAAATCCCAGACATAAAATCGTAATGGCGATGGCGCGCATTAAGACATTGCCCCAGAGCGCGGGCGGAATCAGTGATTCCTTGGCCGGACGAGGCGGTACGCGCATTACATCCCTCGGCGCTTTTTCTTTTTCAAAACCGAGCACGGAAACCGGGTCGCAAATCAATTCCAAAAAGATAATGTGAATCGGTAAAAAAATCAATGGTTCGCCAAACAATAATGGAAAAATGGCGATAAAAACAATCGGCATGTGAAAAGTAAGCAAAAATGCAAACGCCTGTTGCATATTGCGATAAATCTTGCGTCCTTCTTTGACGGCGCGGGCAATGGTATAAAAATTATCATCCAGCAAAATCATACCGGCCGCGGCCCGAGCCACTTCCGTGCCTTTGAGACCCATGGCAATACCAATGTCCGCTTTTTTCAAAGCCGGAGCGTCATTGACGCCGTCGCCGGTCATGGCTACCACTTCCCCATTTTGTTTGAGCGCTTCCACGATTAAATATTTTTGTTCAGGACGAATGCGCGCAAAAATATCATGCACCTTGACCGCTTGGCAAAGCGCCGAGGAAGATAATTTTGCCAATTCGTCACCGCTCAAAACTTCATCATTGTGCTTTATACCAATTTGCTCGGCGATGGAATGCGCTGTTAATTTATTGTCGCCGGTAATCATCATGACTCGGATGCCGGCTTCCTGGCACATACGCACTGCTTCGTCCACTCTGGCGCGAGGCGGGTCGCTCATGGCGAGTAATCCGACAAAATCCAAACCGTGTAAACTTATTTCCGAATGTTCGGCGCTCGACGCTGTGGCCACGGCAATAATGCGCAGGCCATCGGCCGCCATATCCTCATAAATTTTTAGCGCGGATTTTTTTGCTTCAGCCGTCATGACGCACGCTTCAATCACAAATTCCGGCGCGCCGACCGTATATTGCAAAATTTGTCCATGGGATTTATCGCGCCAAATGTGATGAACCATTTTGGTGCGCGCATCAAATGAACCGTCTTTAATCAAATCATATTGATTAAAATATTCGTCTAAGTTCAGTCCGAATTTTTGCGCGTATCTTTGCGTTTCTGTTTCCAAGGGGTCGCTGGCAATTCTCTCCAAAGCCAGCACGCCTTGATAAATCAGCGGTGCAAATTCATTAATGATTTCATCTTTTTTAATTTCAAAAATTTTTCCTTTATAAAAAACTTTGACAAGCGATAACCGGCCTTCGGTCAAAGTGCCGGTTTTGTCCGTACAAATCACCGTGGCCGAGCCCAAAGTTTCCACCATGGCCATTTCGCGCGCGAGCGCATTTTTGCGCGACATGCGCCAAACGCCCATAATCAAAAACACACTAAACACGATGGGAAATTCTTCGGGGATGAGCGACATGCCCATGGTTAACCCGCCAAGCAAGCCGTCTTTTACTCCGTATTTCATTGTCAGTAAAATTGCCACGGAAAACGCGGTAATGATAGCGATCGTAGCCACGCCCTTAATTAGTTTCGCAATCTTTTTTTGTAAAGGAGTTTTATCTTTATCAATTTTTTCCAAGAGCGCGCCCAGACGATTATACTCAGTCTCCGCACCGGTATAAACCGCCAAAAATTCCGCGCTGCCCTGAGTGACGAGCGTGCCTTGAAATAATTTGTATTCATCGGTCATGGATGCCACGCCATCCGGTATGGCTATTTTGGAAATTGAAGCTGACTCACCGGTAAGAATTGATTCATCAATCATAATACCGTTGCCGGACAAAATATAACCATCGGCCGGAATTTTATCGCCGGCCGCGAGATAAATCAAATCCCCGCGTGTGATATCTTTTACATCAATAGTGACGATTTTTTTGTCGCGAAAAACTTTACAGGTTTCTTGCAGGGCCTTGTCCAATTCAGCCACGGCCCGGTCGGTCCGGCGTTCCTGAAAATAACTCATCAGTCCGATGGGAATAATGGACAAGAAAAAAACAAAACCCTGAATCTTGTCGCCGATAAAAAAATAGACAATGCCGGTCATGACTATCATGAACATCATTGGTTCGGCAAAGGTTTTCAAAAATTTGATGAATGGATGAACCTTTTTCTTGGCCGGACGGACGTTTCGGCCGAATTCCGCCAGACGTGAACTCGCCTCGGATTGAGTTAAACCGCGGTAAGTGTTTTTTGTTTTTAAGATTTGATTGAGTTCCTGCGATGTCATATTAGTTCATTCTAAGAATTTTTTCCGCGATACTTTTGACGTCCAACCCTGCCATGTCAACCACCTCACCAGCTTTGCCCGATGATAAAAAGCGTTCCACGCCAATGCGATGATTCAATACTTCCGGCGTCATCAAAAATTCATCCAGCCAGCCAACCCAGCCGTTGTGCAAAGTTATGGCCGTCTTTTTTTCTTCATTGGAAATAATTTTATCAGCCTCGCTCGGATTGGATTTCATCAATTCAAAATATTTTTGTGGCGAAGTAGCGATGATAATTTTCACGTCAAGTTGTTTTTCTATTTCGGGCAAAGCAAAAATTAAATTTTCCACCACCACAGCGCCCGAAGCCACGACCGCTCGTTTTTGTTTTCCGTTACCCGAATAATTTTTATACACATACGCGCCATTGGCTGACGCAGCCGCTAAATTATTTTCATCTCTCGCCAAGACTTTGGCGTCCCCGCGCGGTAGCGCCAGGACAATCGGCTCGCCTATTTCTAAAGCGGAAAATAAAATCTCAATCACTTCATTCGCGTCCGCGGGTTTGTAAACTTTCACGCCCGGATAGGCTTTGAACAGCGACGACCAAAACATGCCCTGATGCGTCGGCCCGTCTTCGCCGGTTTCCGGCCCATCGTGCGTGGCCAGCGCCACAAAAAATCCCGAGGCTTTGGGATTAACAAAATTATTGATGAGCGCCAGATGCATTTGCTCGCCATAAAGCGGGGCAAAAACTCCATATGTGCCAAAAACCGAAATTGGACGAAATCCGCCGGGCAAAATATCTTGAGTCATTGCCATGCTCATCATGGCCATATTGGACTCGGCAATGCCAAAACGAATCCCCCGGCCAAACGGATTTTTTTCGTTGATAATTCCGTAAACTTTTTCCGCTGAACCGGTCAAAACAGATTTACTCAAATCCCCGGCTCCGGCGTAAAAAAACGCGGTTTGCTTCATCAGCCATTCAAACCAAAGCTCAGAGGCGTGGCGCAAACTGACCCGCTCTCCGCTTTTGAAAATTAATTCGGCCGGAAGTTTGGCCGGACGTTTTATTTCGCGCGGATTGATTAATGGATATTTTTTTCCGCCAGAGGCGGATCCGCCTTGGGCGGAAATTTTCTCTTTTATTCGCGCCACGAGTTCTGATTCGGGTTCAATATTTTTCGCGCTGGCGGTAAATCGCGATTCAATATATTCACCATCCTCATCGGTCAAATGGTCTAAAATAATTTCAATGTCCACTCCGCCAAAACCTTTTTCGTTTGACACTTCAAAACCGAGCGTTTGCATTAATTTCACATATTCCTCGTGTGAAGTCGGCGAACCGTGCGACGCACATGAATTTTCCAATTTGCCATAATCTTTGCCTTTGAGTGTATGCGCGATAACCACGGTCGGCTTGGCATTGCCAAAACCCTTTCCCGCGAGTGCATAGGCGTACAAAAGTTCATTCACATTGTGCCCGTCAACTTCAACCACATTCCAATCAAAACCCAGCCAGTAATTCAAATACGGCGCGCTCATGGCTTCTTCCACCGGACCGTCAATACCAAAATGATTGTAATCCAAGGAAACAATTAAATTTTCCGCGCCCGAGGCTGCCACCACATTGCGCGCTTCATAAGTCATGCCTTCCTCGCTCTCGGCATCGCCCATCATCACCCAAACTTTGGTTGGCAAACCCGAGGCGTGATGCGAAATTGCCAAACCGCCAGCCGCGCTAAAACCATGTCCGGACGGGCCGGTGCAGTAATCACAAAACGGATAAATACTTTCCGCGTGCCCGGATAAGCCATTCATCCGGCGGAAACTCAAGAGCTGTTCGGGTAAAACACAATTCACCACGGCTTCGGAAAATTGCCGGCCGGTCCGACGCAAAGCTTCGTATAATAATGCTTGCCCGCCATACAAAAGGGGTGTGCAATGTCCGGCGCTCCAAATAACTCGGTCGCGCCCCGGATGTTTGGGGTCGGCCGGATCAAAAGCCAGTGTTCCGCCGAGAGTTAAAGCCAAAAATTGTTCAACTTTGGAAGATGAACCGCCCGGATGGCCGGACTGGGCGTTTTCCACGGTGGCAAAAATCAAACCGCGGACCAGCTTGGCCAGATGGTCCATTTGCGCGAGGTTCACACCTTTGAACGGCGTGAGCGCTGTCCCGCGCAAATCAAGGTATTCACCCGCTCCGTTTTGTTTTGGTTTAGATTTTTTTTGTAATGCTTTTTTGTCTTTGGCGATGAGGGGGTTGAGGAACATAACGAAGTTTATAAAGTTATAAAGTTTGAAAGTTATAAAGTAGCGCGACTCTTGTCATTCCGAGCGGAGCCGAGGAATCTCTTGTCGCGACGTTATACCAAAAAAACCAGCGTTTGAGCTGTGTTTATTTTACCATTTTTTGCGGGAGATAACAAGAAAAATAAGAGGCCCCGCCGTGAACGGGACCTCGAGTCGAAAATAGAACAGCGCGCTAAAAATTTCTACCGTTTTAAATCCACCCCAAATTTACCGGCATTTTTTATCGTGCCACGCGGCACATGTATCGCATTGCCGATAGTATTATCTTTATCGGAAGCAATGCAATACAGCCAACCCGATTTGTCTCCCGGACAACCGACGGAATTCTTTATCACCGCAAGATATGCATCCATGCGATCGTCTTCAAATACAACCACTTGATCGGCACGAATTTTTTCGTACATCTTACCGCCATCAGGCGTTAGATAATAATATTCATAATACATCTCACCGCCGATACTGCCCGAGGCCAAATAGAATGAGCCCGACACTTCGTTGGATTCTGCGAGGGTAATAATGGTTTTTTGCCGCACTTCATGCTGATTTTCAGCCTTAGAAACAGAGTTGGACAGTCCATAACACAAAACGGTAGCCGCAGCAGTACCGACGCACACGAAGAACATTACGACCAATGGCGTATCTGTTTCCCGCGGATTACTCAGTCCATCTTCGCGATACGACTGCGCGCACACTTTATAAGTAATGACTCCCGCAATCAATGCCACGATGCATATTATTAACATTTTTTCCTCCATCCTGTTGGATTGTTGAATGAGCTCGGTGACAATTTATCACAGTTGAAACATACTACAATGTACGAAAAGTGTCAATTTTAGGGGAGATAACAAGAAATGTTGAGTTGCGCGAGGCGGGATGAGGGGGTATAATGTAAAATATTGAAAATCGCAACTTTTTATGACAAAATATATTTTGCACGGAGGCGAAACCAGCAGGCCAACATCGGACAACAAACAATTTTTCATCGGAATAACAAGTGATTTGAACAACAAAGCAACAATATTATGTGTTTATTTTGCCAGGACAAAAGAAAAATGGCCGGCCATGCTCGAGCAAGACAAAATCAATTTTTCTTCCGCTTCTCGGCAAAAGAATTTGAATGTTACAATGGCTGACGACGAACTAAATAATTTTGCCGAACAAATCAAACAAGCGGACGTGATTTATTTACGCGGTGGTGATACGGACACGCTCAAAATAATTTTAAACAAAATGAAAAATTTGGATGAATTGTGGAGGGGTAAAATTGTGGCTGCGTCCTCGGCTGGCGTGTATGTTCTGTCTAAATATTATTATTCAAACAGCAAGGATAACATTGGCGACGGCCTCGGAATCTTGCCAATAAAGTCCATCTGCCATTATAAAGAAGAAAAATCTGATAAATTGGAGCGACTGAAAAAGCACGGGGAGGATTTGCCTGTTTACGCCATTCCCGAAGAAAAATTCTTTATTGTGGAAAAATAAGAAAAAAAATTAAATTTTTATGAACCCCATTATTATATACGCCACGCATCCAAACCTAAAAACCGCCAAAAAAATTATCAGGGCGTTGTTGAGTAGACGCTTAATCGCTTGCGCCAATCTGTTTCCCGTTCACAGTACCTATCGCTGGAAAAACAAAATTGTTAATTCAAAAGAAATAGTCTCAATTATAAAAACTAAATCCGTGAATTGGAGCAAGGTAAAATCGGAAATTACCAAACTTCATCCCTACGAAACGCCATGTATAATAAAAATTAACGCCGAGGCAAACAAGGGATTCGCGGATTGGATTAATGAGGAAGTTAAGAAATAATTTTATGAAATCCAAATATAAAAAAATTTGGGATGAGGCGCAAAAATACTTGCGCAAGGGGTTGAATAAAGATTTCGTCATTCACACCGAGGGCGTCATTAAGGCGACGGAATTAATTCTAAAAAACGAAAAAGGGTGCGCCGAACTTTTAATTCCATCCGCCATTCTCCACGATGTCGGCTGGGCTGACGTGCCAAAAAATTGCCAACGTACCATGGATAAAAAAATGAAATTGCGGGGTATGAAACTACACATTGAGTTGGCGCCGAGGATAATAAATAATATTCTTTGTTCGCTGGGTTACAAATCAGCCGACATTAAAAAGATCATTGAAATTGTTCAATCGCACAAATTTAAAAAACCTAAAAATCTTAACAAGCGAATCTTGATTGACGCGGACCAACTTTCAGACGCTTTTAAGAAACAGTTTTACAGCGACGCCAAAGCGTACAAACTGCCGCCGGGAAAACTTTTGGTTTTCAGGATGAACGACAATGTCTTTTATACAAAAACTGCGAAAAATATTTTTATCAAAGAAATAGGCATGAGGGGAAAAGAAATTGAAAATATAAAATAATTTTATGCCCGACGAACTCATTGATATTTGTGATGAACAAAACAATCTAACCGGCGAAAGAAAAATGAAAAGCGAGGCGCATCGCGCGGGATTGTGGCACCGAGCCGCACATATCTGGATATATAATTCTCATGGTGAAATTATGTTGCAACTTCGCGCCAAAGATAAACCACTGTTTCCAAATATGTGGGATATTTCCGCCGCCGGACATGTCGGCGCCGGTGAAGACCCGGCCGTAGCCGGATCGCGCGAAGCCAGAGAGGAAATCGGACTAGATATAACGCCAGACGAACTACATTTGGCGAAGATCGTAAAATGGGGCGATATATATAACGAGATAATTAACAATGAATTTTATTATGTATATTTTTTGCGATATGACGGCGACATTGCGAATTTGAAATTACAAGACGTAGAAGTTCAAGCGATAAAATTTATCGCCGTAAATGATCTTGAAGATGATCTGAAAGTTAATCCGGAAAAATACACGCCCAATAGGAATGACTATTGGTCATTCGCGATTGACGAGGTTAAAAAAATAATTAAATAAATTTTCTTGTCTTGAAAAATACAAAATCCTTGCGCGAATCTTGCGCTAATCTTGCGCGAATCATTATTTCGCGGTATGGTCAATAGATAACCGCCTATATCGCAAATTCGTAAAAATATGTCCGAAGAAAAAAACAGACCGAGGGTCGGAACAGGTGTGATTGTCGTAAACCGTGAAGGAAAAATTTTAATCGGTAAAAGAATTAATTCTCATGCGCCGTATTATTCAATTCCCGGCGGGCATTTGGAGTTGGGCGAAACATTTGAAGAAAGCGCAATAAGGGAAATTAAAGAAGAAACCGACCTTGATATAACAAACCCGAAAGTGATTGCGGTGACGAATAATTTAGAAACTTTCCGCAACGAGGGGCTTCATTACATCTCAGTTATTTTATTGGTTAAGGAATTTAGCGGCGAACTAAAAATCATGGAACCAAACAAGTGCGCCGAGTGGGTGTGGGTTGACCCGACAAATTTGCCCATGCCGCATTTTGACGCAAGCCAAATGGGCATCGCCTGTTATTTGGAAAAAATGTTTTATAAGATAAATCGTCAAGGCGGTTGAAAATTCAAAAAATGTTATCAAACAAAATTTGGAGAATATAGAAATTGACATGGATTTGTTGTATAGTAAGTAAAATATATTCCCCGCTTCAGTTGTATATATAATGGAATAAATATTAAACACTTAACTCATTCATATGTTGACCAACAAAAAATTCATGGCCGCACTCGCCATTGCCGTGGTGGTACTCATCGGATTATTCATGTGGTTTGGCTGGCGGCCAATGCATATCCGCCAAAATTGTTTTGATCAAGCCAAAGGCGACCCGCGAAATGACGCGAACAAACCCGGTCAGGAGAGGCGTAATACCGTGAACGCGCTTTATGATAATTGCCTTAATAATGCCGGTGTAGGAAGATAAAATATGCCGACCAAAAAAATAACTTGTAAAACAGGACTCAAGAAAAATGTAATTAAAAAAGAAATATTTGAACGGGAAATATCTCTCTGCAAAAAATTATCTTTGGACAACGGCGGTAAATGCGGTTGGGGCGTTTGCGCCAAATGCGGCGCCATTCCCCTGCTTTACAAACTTCACAAAGGAATTTTATTGGAAAAACCCGATGAAATAAAACAGGTGAAAAAAATATAATTTACAAGCAAAAGACAACCATTTGTAATGATTGTCTTTGGCCGTGGACCCGACCGGATTCGGACCGGCACCACACGCATGTCAAAGGCGGTATGCTACCGTTAACACTACGGGCCCAAGTCCACGCGAAATATTATATACTAAAAAATCTCTTCGTTCAAGAAGGGATTTTTTAGTTGACATGCGTGCTAATACCCATAGTGCATGGGCATATCGCCTTTGTATAAACAATATAGCACATAAATACGATTTTGTCAATATCATTATTTATCCACAATCAAATAATGCGCTAATTACAGCTTAAAAATAAGGCCTCACTGATTACTCGTAGAGCCAAATTATTTTTCCATATACCACAGTCTCCCCTCTTCCAACATCAAACGCTTCCACTCGTAATAGTTTTTGTATTCGCATAAAGTAAGCGGGGCGGTGGAACTGGCGCCGATAATTTCTTCCGTGCAATTCAAATCCATGGGCGGAGCATAATCAATTTGCGCCGATGTGGTGGTAAATGATGTCTGGTCAATCCAAAGACCAAACTCGTGCATACCGAGCAAGTTGGGATATTTGGCGCGGTCATCAAATATGGAACGGCCTTCAAAAGTATTGGCGGTGTTAATCCCCAAAATTTGTAAAAGCGTGGGCGCGAGGTCCAAGGACGAGGCGAGAGTGTTGACCTCCTTGGGTAAAATACTGTCCGGAATATAAGTCATAAACGCGAGCTCGTCATAAAAGGTCATTTTGCCGGCGAGATTCGGCAAAGTATCTTTGTCATAAGCCGTGGGAAAAACCGCGTGGTCGGCGATGGCCACGACAATGGTGTCTGTGGCAAAATCGCTTTTGACAAATTCATTCCAAAATTTGGCAAAGGCGTCGTCAGTGGTGTGATAAGAATTGAATAAATTGTTGCTTCCATCGCCATAACTCACCACATCTTTGGCCAAATTAAACGGTGGATGCGTGTCCACAGTGGAAAGCATTAGTAAAAACGGTTCGGCATTTTCCGCGCGTTTAACTTTCATCTCATTATATAACTCCGGAAACATTTGGTGGTCGGAATAACCCCAAGCCAGTGGCGCGCCGGAAATCTTTTTGGATAATTCAAACGTGCCCCATGATTCTTTCACGCCCATACTGCCGAGAATGGAATCCTTGTTGGCAAATTCTTTGTCCACGGCCGTGATATATAAATTTGATTCATAGCCATTGTCCGAAAGGGCTTTGGGTAAACAATAGAGGTGGTGTTTTTGCAAATGTTTTTCATTTTGAATTTCATTGTGGCCGGTCGGCGGTAAAAACGAACAAAGCTCGGCCAGAAGTCCGGTGATGGTCGGGGTGGAACCGTTATAGACTTTGTGAAAAATCGTGGTGCCGGTGGCCGAGGCCATGGCTTCCAATCCGGGCGTTAACCCTTTTAAATCCGGATTGTAAACACTGGTCAGGCGCGAAGAAAACGATTCCAAAAATACAATTACGATATTGGGCTTCTTTTTATCAAATTTATTTGGCAACAGTTTGGTGGTGGTGGAATATACATTATCCCGTTCGTTGATATAAAACTCGTTCAGATTCGGGGTGATGCCAAATTTTTCCAACTTGTTTTGCACAACCGGATTGAGCGTGGCAGTGGGATTGGCCCCGCGCCATTCATTGACAAAAGCCGCCAAAATTTTCGCCTCGGGCGTGCTACGGAGCGAAGCGACAGTAAACAACGCCATTAAGGCAAGCAAGATAATGCCAAAATCATAAAAATACCAAACGCGACGATCAATGTTATTGTGCTTTTTGACAAAACGACCAATGACTAAAATAAAAATCGTACTCACAGCGAGAAAAGCCGCCACCAAAATGACGCCGGGCCATAAATAAACTTTCATTCCGCCGCCGCCCGCGTGCGCCACCACTTCCGGGCTCAGATACAAACTGGATTGAGACAGCACGCCAACATTGGCCACGCCGATAAATAAGGCAAAAATATACGCGGCCAGCCAAAAAACCAAAAACGCATGGCGGAATCGGCCGGCAATGGACACATACAACATACTGGCGAGAGCGAACCCGGCCATCCATAGGGTTGACATAGCGATGGAACGGAACAAAACGATGTTGTAAAACTTTATGTTGGAATCCAAAATGTAATTGGCGTAGGAAAAATATTGGAAAAATGCATCCACAAAAAATATTACACAGCCTAAAACAAAAATCGCCCGGCCGGCCGTGCGCCAGTCATCATCGGGATGACGGCCGAGAAAATCATCCAACCGGATGAACACCGCCAAGGAGACGACGGCAAAAATTCCCAAGCTCAATAATTCGTTGCGGCTGAAGAAGACTATAAAATATAATGAGCAAAGAAAAAATAATTCATCCAAAAAATAATAAAAATCCGTGCGCCAAAAATAATGGCGTTCAAATTTAATAATCAGCCAGCGGTATAATTCCTTAAAAATTTTGTTGGCGACAAGAATGGCCGCAGCTACCGCGATGGTCATCCAAATAAATTTCGCGTGCGGATGATGCGTATAGTGATACCACATCCAACCGGCGGAAATAATAAATGAGGCCGTGATCGGCCCGATAACCAAACGGCGCAGATACAATAAAAATGTTTTCATGATTTTACGGTTTGTATTCTTTTTCGGCGCGGACTTGACGCTTATCTTTTTTGATTTTTTCTCTTTGCAGGATTTTGTGCTTTTTCAATTCGCCCTCCAGATAATCGCGGACTTTATCAATCGCCTTGTATAAATTCTTTTCATTCTTGGAGGCGAACAAATCCACGCCCGGCACATCCAATTTGCATTCGCAAATAAATATCTCGCCCTTTAAGTGATGATCTGATTCTTTACCCACTTTCACATCCGCTTTTAGGATTTTATCGTAAAATTTATCCAAGGTACCTATTTTCTTTTCAATATAATCCTTGATTGCGTCTGTCAATTCCATTCCCCTCCCGGTCATTTGTATGTTCATATGTAAAAAATTAATAACTAATGAATAATTTCCACCTCTGGTATTAAATCCACTCCATATTTATTATACACTTTTTCTTTGACCTCATCAACCAATTTTTGCACGTCTCGGGCCGAGGCATTGCCGTAATTAACAATAAAATTACCATGAATTTCCGAAATACCGGCGTCGCCGATGCGGTATCCCTTAAGCCCACATTGTTCAATCAACCAACCGGCCGGGACCACACCGCGCTCGCGATGAATTTGGGGCAAGCCCTCTGGTAATTCACCGGACCATTTTTTGATATTTTGAAAAAAACTTCCGGCTGACGGCTCGGATGGAAACTTACCCAAACGTCCGGTTAAACATTCTTGAATTTTTTTGGCGATCTGCGCTGATTCGCCGGGCGCTAAAATAAACGTGGACGACAACACCACGCCGCCTTCGCGCTTGAAAACACTGGAACGATAGGAAAAACCGCAATCACTATTTGTAAAAGTTAAAACTTCGCCATCTTTCCAAACAACAACTGCTTCAATATTTTTCCCCGTATCCAAACCCATGGCGCCGGCATTACCGCGCACCGCTCCGCCGACCGTGCCGGGGATGCCCACGGCCCATTCCAATCCGGTGAGCGAATTTTTGGACGCTTCGCCGACCACCGCGCCGAGAAGCACGCCGGCGTCGGCAATAATTTTTGTTTTACCAACTTTTATATGATTGGTCTTAACGCGAATAACCACGCCGGAAAAACCTTCATCGGGCATCAGGATATTGGAACCGCCGCCGAGGATAAAATAATCAATCCCCTCGCCCGAGAGATAATTAAGCAAGGCAATTAGCTTATCGGTCTCCGCCACTTCCACGACGAACTCGGCCAAACCGCCAATACGAAACGTGGTAAATTTTTTTAGTTCTTTACCACACTTGACGTCGCCGTATTTTTTGAGTTCTTTTACCAATTCCAACATATTTGCCTTTTTTCAATATATTCGCTATAATTACACATTATAACGCATAAATATGGCTCTGGCAAACGAGACAAAAAATATGCTGAAAAAAGCGCTGAAATCACGGCGAATTTTTTATGTTTGCCGTGATGTTGAGCGGGCTGAAGCCTGCCTGCATCTAGGGCTGAATAAATTTTTTATTCTGACCAATAAATCAGATTTCGCCTCCAAACTGCGTAATAAATTCCCCCGCCAAATCATCTTGGTGAGTGGCGCGGAAACTATGGATACTCTGGAGT
This sequence comes from Patescibacteria group bacterium, assembly GCA_041651015.1. Lineage (GTDB taxonomy): Bacteria > Patescibacteriota > Patescibacteriia > Magasanikbacterales > GWA2-37-8 > JAPLWQ01. The sequence continues at coordinate 134,886 of JBAZKA010000001.1, read as the reverse complement.
TGTTAAAATCTCCGGAAGCAAAAAAATATATCAAAAAAAATGACTTGGTCATGGTGTTCAAGCCCACTCCGCAAATAGAGGCGGTATGCCATGAAAATAATTGGACATTAATAAATCCGCCGTCCGGACTGGCGAACCGCGTGGAAGAAAAGATCTCACAAACCGCCTGGCTCGGCCCGCTTACGAAATACCTGCCCAAAACCGAAACAAAAATCCTGAATGAAATTAAGTGGCGAGGGAAAAAATTTATCCTGCAATTTAATCGGGCGCATACCGGCACCGGCACCATACTGATTGATTCGGCAAAAAAATTAAACGAACTCAAGAAAAAATTTCCATTGCGCGAAGCACGGCAAGCCGAGTACATCAAGGGGCCGATTATCACCAGTAACAACATCGTCATTGGCAATAAAGTTTTGATCGGTAATATTTCTTACCAAATCACGGGACTCAAACCTTTTACCGACAATCAATTCGCGACTATTGGCAATGATTGGGCTATGCCCAATCAAATTTTGTCAGCTCAACAAAAAAATGAATACGCCAAGATGGCGCGCGCCATCGGAGCGAGATTGGCCCAAGACGGTTGGCGCGGATTATTTGGTATTGATGCGGCGGTCTGCACCAAAACCAGACGAATATATTTAATTGAGATTAACGCCAGGCAACCAGCTTCCACCACTTTTGAATCAATCCTGCAAGAACAGACTGATGAAAAAGGGGCGACTGTTTTTGCCGTGCATTTACTCGCTTTGCTTGGTATAAAGGACGCCAAAAATAATTTAATTGCCATTAATAACGGCGCGCAAATAATTCAACGGGTGACCGAGCAAATTCCGGATATGCGCGACCCGATTGCCCACAAACCGGTGGCCTGGCGCTACATCCGATATCAAAATACCAAACCCGGCACAGACCTCTTGCGCCTGCAGACAAATCGCGCGGTGATGACCGAGCATGATAAACTCAATGAGCACGGAAATGAGCTGGCGATTTTCGCGAGTATGGCTCATCAGGGTTTGAAATTTAGCGCGCCGCGCGCAGGTATGATTATCTTAAAAGATAATAAAATCCTCTTAATCAAGCGCCACCGCTTGGGTTATAATTATTGGGTGATGCCGGGAGGAACTCTGGAAAAAAATGAAGGCGTGGAAGCCACGGCGATACGTGAAATAAAGGAAGAAACCGGACTGAATTGCAAAATTGACAAAACTATCCCGCCGATAAAGTTTTCCGGTACCAAAGACGAAATTTACTTTTTTGCCAAGCCGATAAACGGTCGCGCGATTTTGGGCGGACCGGAGAGAGAACGCAACGCGCACGGGAACCACTACGCCTTAAAATGGGTAAAAATTTCCGACATTAAAAAATTGAATTTATTGCCCCCGATTTTGAAAGAAAAAATAATATGTTATCTCCAAAAGCGGAAAAACTCATAAACGATTATTTCAACCTGCCTTTTAAAGGACTGTCAAACATCCGCTGTCCGTATTTTAATAATGCTCGCCGACGCGGACGCGGACAGTTGCGCGCCCTAATCGGTAAAGGCACGCCCACGGAAATTGTTGAAGAGGCGAAAATATTATCTATCCAGTATCATTATGATTTTTTTGATTTTGACGGACGATGTAAATTATGCGGCGAAAGCAAAGACGCAAACGAAATAACAGCACAAGTGCGAAAATTTTTAATTGACAACGACCTCGGGATTGATTGTTCGGGTTTTGCCGCGCACGTACTGCGCGCGTATTTCCGCGAAACAAGAAACATTGATATTTTTTCGCGCGCGTTCTCTTGGCCGGTCGGGACGTGGATTCGCCGGATTATTGCAAAACTCAGGCCGGCCGAAAATTTATCCGTGCGCGTATTGGCTAATAATAAATTTTCCGAATTAATTTCTGACGGACGCAAACCGTTTGATTATGCCCAACTGAAGCCTGGGGATATCTTAACCATGCTGGAAACCGGTCCGCAAAATAAACGCAATCACATATTAATTGTGGAAGGCATTGACGCGGGGAAAATTTCCTACATACACGCGCGAGCCTGGTCAGTTGAAGGCCAATACGGGCACGGCGTTTCGCACGGTGAAATTGAAATACTCACGCCGGAACGCTCGCTGTTGGACCAGACCTGGGAAGAATTGGGAAAATTAAATGACACCAACGAAACATATCTTGAAGCGAAAAATGCCAAAGTGTTTGAAGTAAGAAGGATTAAATTATAATTATGATGTCATGCAACCCGTTTTCACCGCAACTTTTGGACCAAGCGCTTTTGTATTTGATTTGCTCGGCCGTGGGAGCGTTTGTGCTCGCGCCGATTCTCACCAAAATTTTGTACAAATACAAAGTGACCCGCCGGGCTGATTATGATTTCACTTTGCAAGGCGAGCGCGCGCAAAAAGTCGGCACACCGATCATGGGCGGACTTTTGGTGATTATCGTGGTGACAGTTATTACCTTGCTTTTCAATTGGGAGCGCACCTATACTTATGTGCCGATCGGCGCCATGGGAATTTCCGCCTTGCTCGGCGCGGCCGATGATCTAATGAATATTTTTGGACGCCATCGCCGGCGCCGACGTTCCATAGCGCAGACATGGACTTTAGTAAAAGTTCACCACAATATTTTTTGGCGTATTTATTATTTTCTTTCCTTGCCTTGGGCCGCGTTCCGCGAGCTGACCGGCATGCTCGGTTCTCATCCGGGCAAGGGCATTCAAGTCCACGAAAAATTGATTTTACAATTCCTTGCCGGCGCAGTCGTGGCTTGGTGGATATATTTTAAACTTGGCAGCCATTGGCAGACGATCAATTTACCTTTTGACGGGGAAATTATGCTCGGCTGGTGGATTATACCAATTATAATTTTTTTGGTAATGTTCACAGCCAACGCAGTCAATATTGCCGACGGTTTGGACGGCCTGGCCGGCGGGTCGCTTCTGATTACGTTTTTCGGATTGACAGCTGTCAGTTGGACTGACGGACGCGCCGCGTTTACACTGCTCAACGCCACTGTGGTCGGCGCTCTCATCGCCTACACCTATTTCAATATCAAACCGGCCAGATTTCAGATGGGCGATGTCGGCTCGCTCGGGCTTGGCACCCTGCTCGCGGTTAACGCTATCGCCATCAACAAAACTTTGCTAATTCCGTTGTTTGGTTTTATTTTTTATATTGAAGCGATTTCGGTTATCATCCAAGTAATTAGTCGGCGATTTTTCGGAAAACGTTTTTTCAAAATGGCGCCATTGCATCATCATTTTGAATTTCGCGGTTGGAATGAAGAAAAAATTGTAATGCGGTTTTGGCTGGTGCATTTATTTTTTGTAATTATTGGCGTTTGGCTTTCGCTGCATTAATATGCTGGGTATGGACGGATATTTATCCTGGGACGAAAAAACTATAACGGATTTTTCCGAACAAAATATCAACGCGCTTTACGAGCGCGGTTTTGTCTTTACTCGTCTGGGAAAAGGTCAAATGACGCAAACCCGAAGCGTGCGGATTGATTTGGATAAATTTGAATTATCGAGTGAAAACCGCCGCATACTGCGAAAAGTGGAAAATGTAAAAATGATCGCGATTGATTTACCGCACCCAAATTATGATTGGCGCATTCATAAGCTCGGTTTTGATTTTTACACTCAGAAGTTCGGCGCCGGAACTTTTTCGGCTAATAAAATTAAAGAACTGCTGACGAGCAAAGAAAGCAATTCAAATTTACTTCTGGAATATTCTATTGAAAATAATAAAGTTGGCTACTGTATCGCCTATCAAAACAATGACTGGCTGCATTATGGATATCCATTTTATGATTTAGTTAACGAGATTCCCAATCTCGGCATCGGCATGATGACCAAGGCGATCGTCTGGGCCAAAGAAAATAATAAGAAATATGTTTGCTTGGGCAGCGCGCAAAATCCGGCCGCGGTTTACAAAACTCAATTCAAGGGATTTGAGTGGTTTGATGGCGAACGCTGGCGCGATGATATTGATGAATTGAAAAAAATATTATGAAACACATCCACTTTATCGGAATTTGCGGTGTCGGCATGAGTGCCTTGGCCATCCTCTGGAAAAAGAAAGGATACAAAGTGACCGGCTCGGATGCGGGTTTTTATCCGCCCGTGTCCACGCATTTGGAACAAAATCAAATTGATTTTTACGCCGGCTGGCATCCGGAAAAAATGGGTACGCCTGATTTGGTGGTGGTCGGCAATGTGGCGAGTTCAGAAAATCCCGAATGGCAATTTGTGCAAACAAATAATATTCCTCATGTTTCTTATCCTCAACTTATCGCCCAAAATTTGGTCAAACAAAATTCCATTGTTTGCGCCGGAACCTATGGCAAAACTTCCACCACATCCCTGCTCGCCTACATTTTGATTCACGCGAATTATAATCCTGCCTATATGTTTGGGGGCTTGTGCCAAAGCTTACCCTACGCGGCTGACGATTTAACCGAGAGCTTGCACGCCGAAGCCTCGGCGAAGGCGTGGAGCGTACTTGAGGGCGACGAATACAAAACCGGCAAAGAAAATCCCGAAGCGAAATTTTTTTCATACAAACCAACGCATTTGCTTTTGACCGGACTGGAATGGGACCATTTTGACATGTATCCAGCCGAGGAATTATATTATGACGCTTTTATTAAACTCTTGGCCATGATTCCGGAAAACGGATTGATTGTGGCCTGCGGTGATAATGAAAATCTGAAACGCGTAACGCAAAACGTTGGTGATAAAAAAATTGTCACTTACGGAACAAAGAATAATGTTGATTATAAGTATTCGGATATCATCACTGACAAAAATGGTATTCAATTTACAATCACGCATCAAGGGAACGAGTACAAAATATATTCGCCCATGCTTGGGCGCTACATGACGGAAAATATTTGCGGAGCATTTGCCATGGCGCGCGAAATCGGAATAGACGCAAATATAATTATTGAAGCGATAAAATCTTTTCAAGGCATTAAACGCCGTCTGGAAAAACGCGGACAAACCGTGAACGGCGCGCCGGTGTTTGATGATATCGCCCACTCGCCAGTCAAAGCCAAATCCGTACTGGCCACTTTGCGTGAAATTTATACGGGAAAAATTATTGCCGTGTTTGAACCCAACACCGGCAATCGCCAAATAACTGCCGCGCCGAGTTACGATCATGCATTTGCGGACGCGGATGAAGTAATCATCCCGCGACTGACAAAAATAAAAATCGGGGAGAACCCCGACGAAGTCATGGATGACGCTAAGTTGTTTGAAGTAGTCGTCAAAACAAATCCGCAAACGAGAAAAATTGACGAGGACGAAAAGTTGACAGAGTATTTAAAAACCGCGGCCGACCACGAAGACGCTATTGTCTTTTTGGGCAGCCACGGTTTTCGTGGAATGATTGAGGCGATTATTTCCCCTCATCAATAACTTCGGCCATGAGGTCATCGCCGGCTTCTTTCACTTCCAAAGTGATACCGCAATGATTGCACTCAATGACCGTACCACCGGAAATTTCCGGATATGATGTCAGGTCAACACTGTTTTTACACTCAGGACAAGTGATATTCATAGTAATTTGATTAGATTTTCTGAACGAGGCCATTATACATTAATAATACTTATTTGGCAAGACCATATGACTACCCCGCAAGACCCAGCGCCAAAATTAGCCGAATTAACCGGCATCGCCAACCCGCTTTATCTCAAGCGCGAGGATTTGCATCCGCTGGGCTCGCACAAAGGACGCTCCATCCCCCTCATGATACAAAAATATTTTAATGAAGGTTTTCGTGAATTTGTCATTTCTTCTTCGGGCAACGCGGCTCTAGCCGCGGTCATAGCGGTTTGCGAACATAATACAAATCACAATGAAAAAATTTCGCTCACGGTTTATACCGGAGAAAAAATTCTCAAAGGAAAATTAATGCGCTTGGAAGACGCGAGGAATAACGCTGTGGAAATAATTATCAAACAAACAGCGACGCCAAAGCAGGAGGCCATGATGGTGGAAAAAAATTCCGATAAAATAAAAAACCTGCGCCAATCCACGGATGATTCGGCGCTGATTGGATATGAATCACTCGCCCAAGAGCTCGCGGAAATAAAGAATTTATCAGCGGTGTTTATTCCGACCTCCAGCGGTACCACGGCCGAAGGCCTGTATCTCGGCTTTAAAAAATTAAGCATCAATCCGCAAATTCATATCGTGCAAACGACGGATTGTCATCCGTTTGTTGATGATGAAAATGATGAAGATGCTAAAATTGATGAAAATGTAACGCCATCGCTCGCCTCGGCCATCGTGGACAAAATCGGCCATCGTAAAAAAAATATTTTACAAATTTTAGACGAAACTAATGGCGCCGGTTGGATTGCCGATAATAATGAAATTTTAGAAGCTATGAGCGCGGTGAAGCAAACAGAAAATATTGATATCTCGCCTAATAGTGCGCTCTCGGTCGCGGGATTAAAAAAATCCGTCCAATGCGGGCGGAAATTTGACGGTGCGGTGGTTTGTTTGATTACGGGATTGTGAAAATAAAAAAGAGCCGACCCGCAAAATGCGTATCGGCTCGAAAGAACAAGAAAAAACAAACTAGAAGGTAAAACTCTTGGTTATATCCCCAAGACTTTCTATTAACTCAGGATAAAACCGGGATGAATCTTCATCCCCGATTTCTACAATAATACTCCATTCAGGAGTATTTGGGTCATTATTTTCGAAATACCGTATTTCTACGGTATGTCCACTCCTAGTGGACCACTTAATCTCACTTTCTTTGAAATCCTCTGTTCTCTGGTTGTCTATACGACTATAGACAGAACTTTGGTGGATACGGATTTTTGAGAAGTTTCCGTATCCATTTCCATTGTCGTCCAACTCCATGTCGACATTAGGATATCCTGCCAAGATCGGCCAGATACCCCTTCCCACCCCGTTCGGCATCAGGCCATTTATAATGGCCCAAAAATACGATTCTTCAGCCTCGTTTTCGACTGAAGAATATGAATCCCTTACTCTGGTCGCGCCACTTTTATCATAAATCCTCATTTTCATTCTCCTCCCCATACCAAGCCCGGGGTTGGCGTGAACCGAATTTACGAAATTGTAAATTTCGGCTTTGCTCGATGCAAAATTGCATACGAGCGAGATGGAACTTCGGCTCCACGCCTCATTCGGTAGTATGAAGTTTCAACAACATTATTTTCCGCCCACATAATGGGTTTCGGCACTTGCCCGGAAATTTTTAAGTTGTCAAAGAACTCCAAACTAACAAATAAGTATAGCACAAAATGGAGGTTTTGTCAATACTAAAATATGGCTAAAATTAGCCATATTGAAAAAATCTCACTGTTTGCAATCTTTCTGGATCCCTGCCTGCCGGCAGGCCGGCCCGCACTTTATTTGCGCGGGGATGACACATGACACCTACGGGTTTATCACCGCGATATCGGTTTTGCCGTCAAAGTTTATATCCACGGTGCCGACCATATTACCGCCGGACGCACCAAACACTCCGGTCAAAGTAAACTCGGACAATTTTTTTCCGGACGCGTTGAATACGCGGACCGGAATTTTTGTGCTGGACAAAGCGCCGACAATTATTTCATCTTTACCGTCGCCATTAACGTCGCCGGCGGAAACAAAAATTCCGCCCTTGAACGTTTTATCATAAGGATAAAATCTGGAAATGAGTTTATTCAAGCGATTGTCATAAATCAATACCTCGGCTTTTTTGCCTTTGCCCACGCCGACAATCACATTGCCGTCGTTGTTGTCGCCGTTTAACTGAGCGGCGGCGATAGACAACCCGCCGACGTATGACTTAGCGAACGGCGAATAACCGGCTTGCATGGCCGCGCCATAATAATTATACATAATGACGGAACCGCCGAAGCTCGGAGAAACTAATATTTGGTCTTGAATTTGGTCCTTGAATAATCGCCCAATGGAAATCCGTATGTCGCCTTTGTAATTGGCGCCGTAAGGATAATCATTAAAAAGATGTTCGCCTTTACTATTGAAAATTTCCAACTTCGCGCCGGACGCGACAATAGTCTCATCGCCCTCAACCCCATCAACGTTGGCGAATAATACACGCGCGCCACCGGCATAACGTTCGTCATAGGCGAAAAATCCGTTGCGCACACGATTGCCCAGCATATCAAAAAACCTGACGAATGAACCATTAACGAAAACCAAATCCTTTACGGTTTGATAAGTTTTTAAAAGCAATAATCCATCTTTGGCCGCGACATTTATTTTACTGACGATACCGCCGTCATTGGTCTTCGGGTCTTGCGTGCCAATAATTTTTTCAAACTCTCCGCCCAAGTCCACTTCCTTTTTTTCAGCCAAAGAATTTACCACGGCAATGCCATTGGTAAATTCCCGTTTCCAAACATCTTTGGTGTACGCGGTGTTGCCGGATTGGGATACGGCCGGACTGAGCGCCTCGCCCAAGTTTACATCATATTCATCATACCACCATCTTTCCGCATGGCTGTAAGAACCGGCGTCATAAGCATAATAGCCGTCGCTCAAAAGCGCGCTGGTCAAACCAAAACGCATTTTTTGATAATCGGTTTTGGCTTTGGAAGAATCAGCCGAAGTGTTGCCGATAATCGCCGCTTGCGGCGCCACCGAAGTCTTTTGTGATAAATTATACAAACGCATTTTTTCTTCCCATGAAATATAACTGTTGGTGGAAAAATTTTCAAAATATATTCCATTGATGTCGCCATAATAACCTTGATCACCGTTGCCGATAATCATGATTTGTTTACCGGCTTTGGCGCGCGTTTCCTGATACAGCCGGTTCATACCCGCGCGCCAAGCGGCGTTTAATTTGTCAGCATTATCATTACGGCCATCTTTGTCCGCATCAATCGCCCCACCGTTTACCCAAGACACGTTATACCAAGAATTATCGTAAAATACACCATCATAAAGTCCGGAGGACAAAAGTTTGTCTACGACAAAACTAGATAGATAATTTGTCCACCGATCACTGGTAATATTCAACATCCAATTGCTGCCCCAAAATACCACGTGATCGCCGTCTTCATCCAACAACCACATGTCATCGGTGATGCCGGCCACTTCTTGTTTCATCAGGCCATTGGACATCGTATCCCATGATTTATAATCTTCAATGGGAAATTCTTGTGAGGCCAGATAAACCAAAATTTTTATATCCGGATTAAGCTGGCGTATTTTTTTTATTTGCGCGGCGCTATTTTGCGTCGCGAGCATGTGAAAAATCAACACGTCCCATTTGGAAAATTGCGCCACTTCGCTCTCGCGTATCGGCGAGTATAAATAAAAATTGGCCAAACGCGGGTATTTGTTCGCGGCCCGGGCCGGCGAGGCGGGTGCAACACTAAAAAAAATCGCCAGTAGCAAAACAATGGCAAGATATTTTGATAATTTTATTTTAATACTTTTATACATAAATATTTTCTACGCCCCTCCCTGAACAGCCTACACAACCATTTTATAAATATGTAATAATTTTCGGTAATATTCATCAGCCAAGTGATGGCCGGACATATACGATACGGCGTTATCGCGATATTTTTGGTCGGTAATGGCGGACAGGACATCGGAAAGTTTATCATTTTTAAAATCCATCACAATACCGGCGCCGGAATTTTTAACCAGCTCGGGTAAAGCGCCGAAATTTGAGGTAATAATCGGCACACCTTGCGCCCATGCTTCAATCGCCACCAAACCAAAAATTTCATACCACTCACTTGGCACAATCAATGCGGTCATGGCGCGCAAACGTTGGCTGATTTCCTCGCGCGGTACTGCGCCGTGTAAAATAATATTTCGCAATCGATTGTCCTCCACGAAATTTCTAAGTTGAGGCGCGAGCGGCCCGTCGCCAAATACATGCAGAGGATATAAAATTTTTTCGCTCGCCCATTTTCTTGCCAAAGTCATAATCCCCTTTTCCGCGTTCAGACGCCCGACAAAAACAAACTCCGGTTTAGCCGGCGCTGTAATTGAGGTTTGTTCGCGGACAATTGACGGCGATAAAAAGTGAGGCAACACCAGAATTTTGTCCGCCGGAAAACCCCATTTAATAAACATTGTTTTTACAAATTCGCTCGGGGCAATATATAAATCCACATACTCTTCGTAATAATTTTTAGCATGATAAACATAAGCCTCAAACGCGGCCCAAATACTTTGCGGACAAGAATTGTGGATACAACGATGCTTGGCCGCCTGAACATAATGACCACCGCGGCAACGTTCACAAATCGCGCCTTCGGTAAACATCAGATAATTCGGACAAAGCGGTTTCCAATCATGAATCGTCATAACCACGGGAATTTTTTCTTGTTTCAGAACCGCCAAAACAGATGGCGACAGATGATGGTAAATCAAATGCACGTGCGCGATATCCGGACGAGCCTCGCGAATTAAACGACGCAATTTTCTCGCCGCTTCAAAAGAATATATCACTCTAAACGGACGCAGAAGAGCGGCCAAATTTAATTTACCGAATTCAATGTTGGAGACAAAATATTTTTCGTAATCGCTCGACTTATTGCGTTTGTCGCGCATGGAAAAGACAAATACTCCTTCGCCTTTTTCGTGCAACAAATCAACCAAATCCATAAAATGATGGTCGGCTCCGCCTCGGCGATAAAAAAATTTATTTATCTGAAGTATCTTCATAAAAAATTTTGGTGGTGACGGGTTGTCGCATGCAAACAAACCGCAGGCCGGCAATGGCGAGCCACCACCAAATGACAAAGAAATTTACATCCCAATAAACCGAGACAAGAAAACCAATCATAAATAATATCGCCATGCTCCAAAACGAAAAGAACAATCGGCCGTCAAGCGATTCATTATCAAGTAAGAAACTTCTATCGTGAAAAAAAATATACCAAAGGAAAACCAAGAATTCTAAGACGGCAATCAACCCGACCACGCCCATCTGGTAAAGCATAGCCAGATAATCATTGTGTATCTCGCGCAGGGCGATATCAAAAGGCCAATTATTTATCAACCCGGTGATACGATGGCCCAATCCCAAACCAAAAAATGGATGCGTTAACCAAGCGGAAAAACCGACTTTCCAGACCGCCAAACGCCAAGAAAAACTGGAGTCGTTTCCGCTGGTCACATTTTCTATGTCAGTTCTCTGACTCAAAACCTCCGATGTATTGGCAAAAGTCTGCCCGGCATTGGAGCCGTGAATAACGCGTCCGGAATAAATAAAAATAAAAGTCAACACCGCGGTCAGCGCGCCGACTATTCCGATCAAAATTAAAAATTTTAACCGACGGCGCATAGTCGGTAAAAATATAATCCAAAAAATTAAAACAGTTGGCACGGCCAACCACAGATGGCGCACAAGCGAGACTACCAGCGCGAGACCGGCCAGCGACATGCCCACAATCACAGCCACTGATTGCCATTTATTTTTTTCTTTGACTTCACGGTAGAGATAAGCGGCCGCGAGCCAAAATAAAAATAACATCAAATAAAAAATATGGGTGCCGGCGATCAGGCGTTCGCCGGACGTGGATAACGGAGTATATTCACTCCAAAGTCCATGGCCAGCAATTAGTCCGTAAAAAAGGAAAAAGAATAAACCAAAGCCGGCCGCGATAAGCCAGTTCAGAAGCCTGACCCACTCCTCCTTGGTCTGCATAACGATAGTAAGTATCACGTATAAAACAGCGTAAAGAAAATAATTTTTGTAGGTACCGACAGCCACGGCCATATCCAACCCGCGCCAATACGACGATAACAAACTCAAGGTGCACACTCCGCCAAAAACCAAAATAAACCAGTCAAGCGCTTGGGTTTTAAATTTAATTTTTCCTTCTACCAATCTGGCGACCAAACTCAAAGCTAAAAATAAAATACAAAAATCCAGCGGATAAATTTTATAGACAACACTGCCAATGGTGATGGGCGCGAGCGTAAAATATCGCTCAAACCACATGGTACAAATCAAAATTGTATAGATGCCAACTTGCGGGTGCATGACCGTGGATAAAAAAACCACTATCAGCGCGAAGAGCAGCATTATCATGGATGACCCGAAAATCATTCCGGCTATCATATAGGTGGACATGACCGCGATGCTGACAATAGTCCAAAACAAAATCCGTTTTGTTTCGGTGTTGAGAGGAAATAGTTTGTTCATATTTTTTGTCATTGCGAGGCCAAAGGCCGCGGCAATCTATTCATTATTATACTATAAAAACACAAAACCCGCCAAGTTAATAGCGGGTTTTGTATATCAACTGAAATCGTCAAGGAGAGAGTCAAGACGATTTCATGGTGATTGCCCCGGACTGTCCGGGGCTATTTTTGGGAATGAACGGATTATTGGATTTTTTAGAACAAGGCGGGAAAGGCCTAGAACAGGCCTTCGGCGAGGAAGTGACCATCACTTCCCCTCAAGCATTGGCGGTAGGAAGAACATCCACCAACCGGATCGTTGTCCGTGTCAGCGTCGTTGCATTCTTCCGGCGCGGCGTACCGCGCAACGAAATCAGTCTGCCCGGAGATGCAACACTCGCCGATGTCCTGCACCGCGGGACAGGTGGGGGTGGACGTGGTGCCGTACTGATCCAAGATGCAGTAGAGCGACACCGTGGCGGAATACTGCTGTGACGCCGCCGGATCGTAGTAGGTGCAAGTGGAAGTAGAGCTTGTCGTGCACTGCGACACCACATTGCTGGGATCATGAGTGATGTTGTATCCCCAGCAATAGAAGTACTGTCCCGCAGGTAACGGGAACTCCGGCACGAGCGTACAGAGGCTCGTCTCCAGATTGCAGTACTCTCCCTCGGAACAGTCTGCTTTTTCAAGACAGAAAGTTCCTTCGGTGCCCGTGTCGGTATCCGTGTCAGTCTCAGTGTCCGTGTCAGTACCGGCATCGCTGTCGGAATCGGAATCCGTGTCGCTATCGGTGTCCGTATCCGAGCCGCCATCAAGGCCGGCATCGGCATCCGTGTCCGAATCGCTATCCGTATCCGTGTCCGTGTCGGTATCTGCGTCGGTGTCCGTATCGGAACCACCGTCTACGCCACCGTCGGCAATGCCGCCGTCCGGAGCATCACTGCAGACGTCGTCGGTGTCGCAGAACAGGTCGTCGCTTTCGCACTCCTCGAAAGGAGCTTCGGCACACGGCTGTCCTTCTTCACCAACACACGTCCCTGCCGGGATGTCCTGGCAAGCGTAACCGCACTCGGAACACATGGCTGAGGTAGAAGTGGAAATGCAGATGGCCGATGCGTCGCAGTTGGCGATGGTGGTCCAGGGGTTGTAGTAGATAGTGCCACTGCAAGCAGCCGCGCTACCAGTACAATACTGCCTCACCAGACGCCGTTGAGCATCGGACCCGCACAGATTGCCGTTGCACTGATACACGTAACTGGACGCGCACACTGTGGCGGCCGACTCAAACGTGTTCGCCGGGCAAGTAGCCGAACTGCCTGTGCAGTTCTCGGCCTTATCGCAAACCCCGGATGCCGCACGGCAGACAGTCGTTGCCAAAGCAACCACGTCAGCCGGACAGTCCGGAGAAGAACCAGAACAGGTCTCCGCGATGTCGCATCCACCAACAACGGCCGGTCGGCAGGTATCGCCGACGAGAAGCTCATCAGGACAATCCTTGCCGAGCCCGTTGCAGATGTCTTGAACGTCACACGCCCCTTCGGATGCATGACAATCATCGCCGTACGACAGGACCGCGTCTGGGCAACCTCCGCTACCGTCGCAGTAATCCACGGCGTCACAAAGGTCGGCGATATCGCTATCGCAGACCTTATTGTCCGACGCGGGGACGTACTCGAGCATGCAATCGCCGACGCCGTCACAGAAGTACCCGCTCTCGCAGATCGAGAGCACAGTACCACCGTCGCACTCGGTGCCGTTGGCGAGGTAGAACCCCTCGCTGTCACAGCACGGGTCGTCAGCCACGCACTCGGTCGGAGGCTCTACGCCACCGTCGGTTCCGGCGTCCGAATCCGTGTCGCTATCCGAGTCTGTGTCAGAATCGGAATCGCTATCCGTATCCGTGTCGGTATCCGAACCGCCGTCGAGACCGCCATCGGTCCCGCCATCGGTGCCGGCATCCGTGCCGGCGTCCACGTCCGTATCCGAATCCGTGTCGCTATCCGTATCCGAATCCGAATCTGTGTCCGAATCCGTATCCGTGTCGCTGTCCGTATCCGAATCACTGTCCGTGTCGGTGTCGGTGTCCGAAGTTCCGGAGTCCACTCCGGCGTCAATGACGATGGGTTCTTCGCTGCACGTTCCGACTCCAAAGGAATCGTCTTCACAGCCGAACTCACATTCGACGCAGAGAGCGGTGGAAGCTTCGCAGGTTTCATTGTCACCGCAGTCGTCCACGACGCTGCTGGTAAACACCTCCTCTATTCCTTCGCAGTCCTCGGAATATCCGGGACAGCTGGTAATGACGTAGGCATTCCTAACGTCAGCGCTGCAACCGGTGTCATCGCACCTCAACTCTAACGACGTCCCGCAAATGACGGTATCGTCCTTGAAGAGTCCGGTCACCGTGTCGCAGCAAACGCCACTGGAGCACTCGGTCGGCTCTACGCCACCGTCGGTTCCGGCGTCCGAATCCGTGTCGCTATCCGAGTCTGTGTCAGAATCGGAATCGCTATCCGTATCCGTGTCGGTATCCGAACCGCCGTCGAGACCGCCATCGGTCCCGCCATCGGTGCCGGCATCCGTGCCGGCGTCCACGTCCGTGTCCGAATCCGTGTCGCTATCCGTATCCGAATCCGAATCTGTGTCCGAATCCGTATCCGTGTCGCTGTCCGTATCCGAATCACTGTCCGTGTCGGTGTCGGTGTCCGTGTCCGTGTCGGAATCGCTGTCGCTATCCGAATCGGAATCTGTGTCGGAATCTGTGTCCGTGTCGGTGTCGGTATCCGTGTCGGACGTAGACGAATCTGAATCCGGCGGCACTACCGACTGATGGGGCTCTCGTGTGTTCGGCGAACACGCGATAGCCGCGACGATGGCAACGAAACAAAACAAAAATCTCTTTTCCATTTCTTCCTCCATTCCGTTTCCGGAATCTTTTGCGATTTCCAAAATCGCATTTGGTTGTTTTCCTTATCTCAAACTAACTAAATCCAATAATTAAATTGTCAAAGAAACTCTTTTGGCCACGCGCATAAAACGCAAAGGCATAGGGAGAGCAACCCCCTCAACATGACTATGATATACCCATGTTGAGGGGGCGGCCCTGTCGCTTTGATACAATTTGCATCCGAGCGACAACTCCACTCAAACAAAACTCCCGTGAGAGAGTTTTTTCAAATTTATGCGAATTTTACGGCTCTCTCACCGTCAAATCGCGTGCATTTGTCCCTTTAATTTTAACATCATATAATAGCATGTTTTAGAGTTTTTGTCAATAGCAAGCGCCTTTTTCGTCTGCCGCACCAAATTTAGCGCAAAAACTTTTGTATTTTAGAAAAAAGGGCTATAATATATGGTGAAATTATTACTAATATCTAAATATGTCCAACGAGCATATAATCACAAAAAATCGCAAACAACACGACCGTAATGCCTACATATACAATACCAAGCACACGGAAATTTACAATCCGGTTGAACAAAGACGTCTGGGGGAGACTATTGCCGAGGTAATAAGTTTAACAAAAATAAACTCTCCGGTTGTTTTAGATTACGGCGCCGGCACCGGTAATCTCAGTAGAATATTTGCGGAAAAAGGCGCCAAGGTTATCGCTTGCGATCTCTCATCAGTTTCATTGGAAATTTTACAAAACCAATACTCGGCGCTCAATATAGAGACTGCACTATTTGACGGTAAAAAATTACCTTTTGAAGATGACCACTTTGATATTGTCGCCGTGTATTCGGTGCTGCACCATATTCCCGATTATATTTCCGCGATCAAAGAAATGATCCGCGTAGCAAAACCGGGCGGTCTAATATACATTGACCATGAAGCCAACGAACACCGCTGGTACCCGGACGTTGTCCTCGCCGAATACAACGCCAAAACCAAACAAACAAAAGCCGAGCGCACCAAATTTATTTTACGAACCGGTGAATTTTTAACTTGGGATTTTGTCAAAACGGTTTTCATAAAATTATTTATTAACAAGAAATACCAGCGCGAAGGTGATATCCACGTTTTTCCCGAAGATTACATTGAGTGGGATAAAATTTTTGAAGCCGTCTCCCCCGCTGTTGAGATAATAAAAAATGTTGATTACCTAATGTATCAACCGAAGGCGACAATTGATGAATACAATAATTACGCAAAGCAATGCACTGATACCAAGTGTGTAATATTTAGAAAAAAATAATTTTTTCCCAAACAAAAAACTCCGACGAATCGGAGTTTTTTGTTTACATCTGGGATCATTTGAGAGATAAATGATGCCATATGATTGGGGCAGATAAGCTCTGCCCGGGCATATACCTCGAAAGGAATTCGAGGCTCAAAGAACATGTCAGAGGACGGGGGGCGTATACAGGATACGCCCGAAAGTCGTCATCTGGTGGTTATGATCGCCGTGGGCGATCAGGTGGGTCCGAGCGGACGACGTGCTCGGATCTTCGAACTCGCCCTCCATGACCCACGGCACCGACGAATTATCGGTGCACATGATGCTGGCCGCGGCGGTGTCTGGCGACGAGTACTCCGTCGGGGACGGAGAGTACGTATCGTAATACGCACACGTACCCGTGTCCTCATCGTTCTCCAGTTCCATGTCGTAGTACCATACGGAACTGAATTCGCCCGTTGCCGCCGGCATGGGAAGACAGATCCCGGAGAACTTCCAGTTCTGGTCGGGATCCTTGCCGGTCAAAAAGCATTCTAAACCGGAGGCCATGTCACAAGGGTTCTCCCAGTCGCAGGGCATTTCACAATGCCCCGCCTTACATTCGTAACCCAAGGCGCACTCGCCACCGTCGTCCGTGCATTCGACCGAAGTGTCGGTGTCAGTGTCGGTGTCCGCGATGCAGACACCCACGGACAGATAGTACCCATCCACGCACTGGCACGAGGCAGAGGTCAAGCTGGTCTCGACGCACTTCTCGTGAGCGGAGGCGAGACAAGTGTCGTCCACCACCCACGCAGTGCCGGCCGAGTTGCAAACCAGAACGTTGCCGGCCGTGTCGCACTCCTTGTTGCCGGCCGTGCAGACCACGACCGTGTCCGCGACACAATTGCCTGCGGACAGGTGGTAACCGGAGACGCAGTCGCAGTTCGCGGAGGTCGAGCTGGCCTCGATACACTCTTCATGGTTCGTGGCGAGGCAAGTGTCGTCCACCACCCACGCAGTGCCGGCCGAGTTGCAAACCAGAACGTTTCCATCCGTGTCACATTCCTCGTAGCCAGCGGTGCAGATCACGACCGTGTCCGCGACACAGTTGCCTGCGGACAGGTGGTAACCGGAGACGCAGTCGCAGTTCGCGGAGGTCGAGCTGGCCTCGACACACTCCTTGTGAGCAGACGCGAGACACTCGTCCCAGTTCGCCCACTCGTGGTCGTCGCCGCAAACCTGAACCATGTTTCCGTCACACTGCTCTTCACCATCCTCGCACTCGCCCGTGTCCGTATCCGTATCGGTATCGGTATCCGTGTCGGTGTCCGTGTCCGTATCGGAATCGGTGTCGGTATCGGTATCCGTGTCGGTGTCCGTGTCCGTATCGGAATCGGTGTCGCTGTCGCTATCCGTGTCCGTATCGGTGTCGGTGTCCGTGTCGGTGTCCGAACCGGCGTCGACTTCAGCGAAAAACTTATCGCCGATGCCGTAGCCTTCGTTGCATCCGACCGCCATCATAGCAACAATCATCATTCCGTAAAACTTCTTCATTTTGTTCTCCCTTTTTTGAAACCAACGCCGCGCGCTGGCTTTGTCCACGAACGTTTTTCTAACCCTTAATTTAATTGTCAAGCAACTAACTAAGTATTTTCCCCTACTTGACCAAAACCATTTTTGATCAAGATAAGGTCGGTCAGGATATTCTTGCGAATACCCTGACCGTAAAAGACAGGAGAACTACTACTTCTTGCGGAGGTCTTGGAAAATGGAGTATCCAACCGAGAGTTGGATCCCAATTCCGAAGTGATGGGCCATGACCTCATCGTACTCGCCCGTTTTGTCCGGGACGAAGTACATGTTGTCACCGCCGAAGACCGCCGCGGTAAAATACCCGTGGTGGCTCTCGGGGAACAACACTCTGAGGGAGAGGCCGAGGCCGAGGAACGTGTTGTAGTTGGCGTCCAGGACGTTTTCGTGTGACCAGGTGACCGCCGGCCCTAGCCAGACAGTCCCCTTGTCGTTAACACGAATTTCCTGGGAAGTGCCGACTTCCCAAACCACGTTTGCCCACCGTCCGTGACCACCGCCAACCGAAGCGTGGAAAACGGGACGGAACCGATCGGTTGCGCCGAAGTCAAGAGCAATGCGCAATCCGCCAGCTATGATCCCAACCCCTCGGAAATCCGTGGAGCCGAGGACGACCGCTCCGAGGTCGAACTTGAAGGCGGTGGATATGAACATCATATCCGTGTAGTCCATCGCCTCCTTCTTCGCCTCATCGATCTGCTCCTCAATTGCCTGGTGGCAACCCGCCTTCGGATTTTCACCATGACAATCCAGGAGGCCGTCCACGTCCTTGCGAAGACCAGCAATCAGGTTGTCCTGGTCGCTGTCGTGCGCGGCATTCGCCGCGTCGCGTGTGTCGTTCTCGTCCGCTCTCCTTTCCAGGGCGGCCACGCGGACCTTCAGGTCCGCCATGTCCAGGAAGAGCGCATTCCACTTTTCCTGTCGGGCCTTGCGACGCTCCCTACATCTGTCGTCGCACTTCGGCGGCACGGACGGCGACGTTGTCGCAGCGGCTTTCGCGGTCTGACCGCAGATGCCGGTGTAGACTTCGCCGCACGCCTGTGCCTTTTCCATGGTGCACGTGGCACTCAGCTGGCCGGAAGCGAAAACGCTTGCGCAGGGCGCGCACACGTTTTTGAACGATGCCCTGCACTGTTGCAGGGTCTTTAGATCGTCCATCGGCTCCTGCGCCCATTGCGCCATTGCCGACCCCGTCGCCACCATCACCATCGCGAAAATCGCAAATGCCAATTTCGTCTTCATCTTCGTCTCTCCTATGCCCCGCTCTATGAGCCAGGGCTTTCCTGACCGACCCGTGGCCGGCCATTTTGTAGCGAACGTTTTTTATTTTATTCCTGCCTTGTAAGTAAAAAGAGCTTCACTGCCAGAGTTTTTGACTCTGCCTGCGTCCGCTCTGTTAGAAGGCGCAAGATTGGGTGAAAAACTGTTTGTAATTTAACATGAAAGTATAGCACATTTTGCCTATTTTGTCAACATTCTACCTCCTGATTGGCTTATATTACACAAAAACTCTCTACAATGAGAGAGTCCGATAAATATATTTCAGGCTTTTTCGGGCTTTGACCGCGCCTCTCTCGTTGCGCAATCAAAGTCAATTTGAATTTTATTAAAACCAGTATAGCACATTTTGAGGGTTTTGTCAAGCCCCTCACCAATTTTGGGAATATATTTGCATATTGCATTTACTCGTCGTCAGTAACGATTTTTCTGCAAATAGATGTTTATTATTGGTGACGGGGGCAAGACCCTCACTCTATCTGCCGAGCCCGGGGCATTTGACAAATAATCCAATTTGTGATATATTATTCTGTTCTTTAAAATTTTTGCCGTTGAACGTGAACATCTCGCGCGGTGCGAGGTGTTTGTAAAAACGGCAAAAGTCAAACAACACAAAGGAGATAGCATAATGGAAAGGTTCCTCAAAGTGTTCCCTTGGGCGTGTACGGTGATTCTTTTCGGGTTCATCTTCTACGACGCGGGGATGTACCGTTACATCACCAAACTCGTTCTCGACATGAACAATGTCAAGGGGATGGTTACCCGCGAAACCAACTGCGACGGCAGCGATTGCCCGGCGGCAAAAACCTCTTCGGCACCGAACGCGGTGCTGCCGCAAGCAGCGACCGTCAACCCGGACGACGTCGCGTACGTCGCCTGCTTCCGTGAAGCGCGGACGCGACCCGCTCGCGGGTTGCCGGCCATCACTGAGTTGCAGGCCATTGACTGGTGTTGCGGCTCGGTCGGTACGCCCGGGCGTGACCAATGCGCCTCGCTCGTCAACGCGCCGTGATGGCGCCAAGCTCTTTGCGAGGACGAATTCACTCACACGAATTCGTCCTCGGCTCTTCAGAACACTGGTGGCAACACAAGTTTTCTGAAAAGTAAAAATACAAAACTTCAAACAAAAAACTCGGCCGCTATGGCTGAGTTTTTTGATATATTTTTTCTCTCTCGCCTCTGAAAACAAATCTTATGTTCAAAGGTGAGGAGGGCGCTTGATTCCGTAAAGGTAGGATACGGATTTTATTCAAGCGCCCGGATAAATGTTCAAAGGTTAAAATCGATGAATACTCGCACACCGCCGGTAAACGGTTTGAAGAAGGTTTTGTATTCTTCATCATCGTACACCGCGCCGGGCGCGGCTCCCGCGGGTGGACCCTTGGGCACCCACTTGGATTCGTAAGCCGGGCCTCCGTAGAGTTCCAACCCATAAAACCAGTTGGTGTTGCCCATGGGGAGGACGAACCGTGCGATTGCGCCGAAGGAGAAGCCATACTTCTCGTTCGAGTCGCTATACGGCAGGCCAAGGGCATACGATCCGCTAAAGACTCCAAGCCACGCATATTTCCACGCGTAGCAGGCTTCCAGCTTGTTCGTAAACGCGAACGTCGCCTCCCCGTCCACATAGGCCAACCCGGGGTCAAACGAACCACCGAGCCTCAACCATCCCTTGGATAGGTAGGCACCGACTCCGCCGTAAGTGACTTGCTTAATGAACGGCGACCAGGCGCCGCCCATGCCCGCCACCTCCAATATGATGGCGGTGGAATTTTTTGTCCGGGCGAGCGACATCGCCCGCTCCGCCTTGGCGTCAGCGTTTTCCGCCTTCGCCTCAACCGAAGCGACTCGTCTACTGAACGCGCCGGCCATTTCTTTCATGGCCGCATCCAATTGCGCCTTGTCTACCGTGGAATCGGATTTTGTCATGGCCGCGTTTTCCATCACTTGCACTCGTTCGGCGATGAGCAGAATCCGATCCGCGAGTTGCTTGTCGGCTGAGGCTGTGTTCCCGGAAAGATTTGCGAGTTGCTCGGCGAGCTCCGGATCTTCCTTGGCCACCGCGCTGTCTTGCAACACTTTCACTGCTGCCTGGAGACCTTCCAGTTGTTCATCGTGGTCAGTCACTCTCATATCCAGAGATCCGACCTTGGCCTCCAACTTGCCCATACGGGACTTCAAATCTTTGGCCGCCAGAACAACTTCCTCGCTCTTGCCTTGGTCAGCACTAATGAGTGCTGACTCGGTCGCCGAGTTTGCAGTCGCCGCCAACTCCACGATCCTTTTCTCCTGGGCCGGCGTGAAGTGGCCGGTGTCGCGCCGACGAACCTTGGCCGCGGTATTTTGAACCGTTTCGTTCAGCCCGGTCATCTGATTGATGGCCGCAGTGCAGCTCGCGCTTTGGCTCTTTGCCGCTTCGCAGGCCGGCGCCACGACCAACATCTGCGTTTGCAGAGACGACAGGGCCTCGGCGAACATTTTGTTCGCGATGGCCTGGGGCGCCCAGTACTTATCGGCATTTGACACCGACGACATTTGTTGGGCGCTGGAGACGTTGGCTCCGAGGACGACGACCAAGAACAGAACGGACATCAGATTCTTTTTCATTTTCTTTTCCTTTTTTTCGTTGCGCATTCACGCGCAAATGTTTACGTCCTTTGGCGTCATCCGAATCATTCGGGTGATCGACCAAGGACGCAAATTGCATGAAAATATTTTTTACCTTTGAATTTTAATGAACTAATTTCCTCAAACACCCCGACAAATATCAGGATGTTAATTGGGAGGGCAACAGATATTCGCGGAATGATGCGAATATTCTTTCTGTCACCCGAAAAAGGTAGGTTTACTTTGCCGCATAAGGAAACGAGGTGCCCGGGGACAACTTGCTATAAATCTGTCCCCATTGCTTACCGCTGCACTCGAGTCCGGCGGCCCGATCCGCCTGAAACAGTCCGTAGCAAAACAGGGACAGTTTTTTCGGATCTTCGTTCACGATGTCGCGAACGAGATAGCCGTTAAACTCTTTGTCGTTCAGGCAGCTGACGTCCGTCGGTAGAAAGCCCTTGGTCTGCCCCTCGTACAAAGAGACACACCGATTGTTCATCACCAACTTCATGCTGACCGCGGAAGAAGCGGTGACGGGCGTCGACGGTTTGTTCAGTCCTGCGACTGTGGTGGAAGAAGGTGTAAACTCTTCTGCGCGCATGCTTTTTACCCCGCTGTAGACGAAGAAGCCGCCCATGACGATGACGAACACAATGCCCACTAAAATTACTCCAGCGACCGCATTTGATCGTACCGACATCGATGACGCGGCGGACGGTAGCGCATCCTTGACCGTCTTGGTCGAAGTGCCTCCTTTGCCAGTCGTGGCCTTTTTCGCGGCGAGTGCGGCGAGTACCTCCGGATCATCCGTACCTAAAGTCGGTTTTTTAACTTCATCCATTTTTTTCTCCTTTTTTGGCCTGGCGTTTTAAGCCGGGCGCAGTTTGTTTTGTCTTTGTCGTTCCGAACACAACCAAGAATTTATGTATTCTTCGCTATATTCGGAACGAAAATTTATATCAAACCTACCAATTGTAATGAGCAAAATACTAATACGCGCAATGCGCACAGCAAGTGAATATAACACAATTTTAAATAATTGTCAATAGCAAAAAGGCGCGCTGAGAAGCGCGTCTTTTGTTACTATTTTTGCGGAAAATTATATGTCGTGTGCCGTCATCTCGCGATTTATTTCGTTCATCAACGATGGCGAAATTTTGCCACTTCTGACACTCTGTTTAAATTGATCCATCAAGTCCTTTATTTTAACAGATTGATCCGGGGCTAAATTTGCATCATTCACCCGCTCATTCAACCAATCATAAGCCTGATGCGCATTTGACCCAAGTTGGTCTACCCCTCTTTGAAAACGATCTTCGGCAATGGAGTGCGCTTGAGCGGATTGTTCACGCGCGTGCGCCAAGGCTTTTTTTACCGAGGCCTCGCGTTGCGCGTCAGCAGCGCCCGCATCAGTTTCCACCACACCTCCATCCTCGACTCCGGCATCTGCGTCTGCATCAGCCTCATTAATAATAAATTCGGTACCGCGCTCAACCGGCAATTCGGACATAACACGATTTGTCGCACTCCTCGGCGACTCATTCATCTGATTTTTAATTTGTTCGGCTTGCTTGTTCACCGCTTCGTCCATGCGTGATCCAAATTTGTGTTTAATTGAATCCAATCTATCAGCGTGTCCGCGGCCGTGTTCAATGGAATCCAAATAATCTCGCGCTTTTTCCGAACCGGATTCGGAATAAATTTTCAACATGCGTTGGTAATTTTCATCGCTTAAACGCGGATGCTCCGAACGATCAAAATGTTCAAAAATATCCGAGTCAACCTCGTGAGAAATTTTTACTTTTTGTAATTCCTCTTCAATCAGATCATTACCGCCATTATTGCCATACGGATTTTCCGGAATCGGCGATGCAGTCTGAACGGCCGTTGGTGCAGACAAAATTTCTTCCGCGCGGCGAGCCGTTTGATGCGTGACGTGATGACGGGCAACCGGCTCAGCGGGCACTTCCCTCATAGAAAACTGCTCCTCTTTGGTTATTGATACGCCCGGAGTGCGATGCAAAGCGGGTAAATCCTGATCTTTGAAAGCAATCGTTTGCCCGACCGGCGGTTCGTTATTAAACAACGACATAATTTTATGCCAACCGCCTTGGGACATAAAATATCCAAAAACTGCGCCTACCACCGCGCCGGCCCGAACGAAAACCGTACGGCGGTCTTTGATGCCAAAAATTTTCATCAAACTTTTTTCGTGTTTTTTGGCGACAGTGTTGTAATCACTTAACTGCTTGTTCAAATCCGCGGCAATTTCCGCCACCAATTTTTTACCCACTTTGCCGCGTTCAATCATCATGCGCTCAAAGCGCGATGATAAATTTTCCACGCGAATTTTGGTTAGCGGATCTGTGTCAAATTTACCTTCGTTCAAATTTTTACGCATCAAAGCGATGTCGTTTTGGTATTTTGTCCAATCTTTACTCATGATTGCGCCGCCGCTTTTACGCGAGATGTTTTCCCAAGCCGGCAAAAGTTCCTTGTTTTTATCAATTATTTTTTTATCGGCCGAAACGCGCATTCGTCCTTCAATCATCAAACCCAGACCGGCGCCGGACAAGGCTCCGCCGACCACGCGAGCAACGGCCGGGCCCTCGGCCAAGGCGAGTGACATGCAGCCGCCAAAGAAAAACGCGCCGACCGAGTGCGATTTGATTTTGGTAATTTTTTCCATTACTTTCACCGCGGTTGGTTTCTTTTCGGCCGCCTCGGCGGTGTTCATCTCATTTTTCTGATTGGTGTTTATTTCAGCCGTCATCAATCGGGCCACCACCGAGATTGTTTCCGGCGACAGATTCTGGTCGGCGTATTTTAACGTCAAATAGTCAAAACTATTTTGGTAAAAATCTTTGGACATATCATCCAAAGATGACGCAAATTTTCCTATCGCGTCCGGAGATAAGGTATGCTCGGCGGATTTCTTTAATTGTGAAAAAGTTTCTATGCGATAACGCAATTCCTCGCTGGTATTCTCGCGTAATTGTCCGGATAAAACATTGGCCAACATTTCCGGCGTAATGGTCGCTTTGGCCGTGCTCTCAATTACTCTGGCTTCATCAATCGCCGGCCTGTTGCGCTTTAATAAATTTCCAAAAAAAGATTTAATTTTTTTGACCGGCGCCGTCTCCGACAAACGATCAATGGCTTTGTTCATTCCCACCATGCCCGCGCCCACCACCACCGAGGCCGCTCCGCCCGTGGCCGCCACCACCGGCGCCGAAACAACGCCCAAACCGACGCCAAGACCAATCCGCGCGGCGATGCTGGCGCCCACCGCTCCCACGCGTGCGAACTTTTCCGCTTTGGAAGTTTGCAAACGCAAAATTTCCGCGCGCGATTCAGCGTCCACCGCGCCTTTGAGCAAAGCGTATGTTTGCTCAATCACGGCTTCGCCGATTTTGTCGCGAGTTTCATCACTCAATGATTTGAGTAAATCTTTGTTCAAAGATTCGCGCAAAATTCTTTTGAACTCGCCGGAATTCCCATCGCTCTTGGCCATGGCATCAGCGCGCAAATGTTCAATCATGGCCTCAATATCCTTGGGTTGTAAAACATCCAAAATTTCTTGAGAATTCAGATTGATCACACCTTCATTTTTGTACATCTCGCCTATTTCGGCGATAATTTCTTTTCTGGTTAATTTTATTTCTTCCGGTTTGCTCGGTGTTGATTCGTCTTTCGGAAAAGCGCCGGTCAACATTTCTTCCGCGGATTTTTCCGCTTTCGGTTTAACCAAATCTGGTTGAGTCTCAACCCCTGCTTCCAAAGATTTTTTTATGGATTCGCCCATCGGCGCCAAGACGTTCTTCTTCAGGATAAATTTTACGTCTTCAATATCCCGCCAAGTTAAATCCTTGGTATTTCTCAACATCGCTTCCAAGCCGCGCAAGATGGCTTCTTCACGGTCGGTAATATGCTCTTTGGACAAACGCACGGCAGAAAATTCGGCTCGTAAATTATGAACCATTCGTGTCCGGACACCGTCAATTATTTCCATGGCTTCGTCAAAATTATTTTTCGCCGCTTTGAATTCCGCGTCGTAATCGGCAATGCGTTTGCGAATTTCAGCGAGCGACATTTTGCTT
Organism: Patescibacteria group bacterium; assembly: GCA_041651015.1. Taxonomy (GTDB): domain Bacteria; phylum Patescibacteriota; class Patescibacteriia; order Magasanikbacterales; family GWA2-37-8; genus JAPLWQ01. Next base: position 108,985 of record JBAZKA010000001.1, on the reverse strand, counting down.
TGTCCGGAGAACGCCTCGGACAAATCCATAATGTTTAAACCGGCCTGCCAAATATTTCGTTCCACCGACTTTACCAGCGCGATTTTACTCGGATCAATATCCAAATCCGCACCGGCCGTTGAACCGGCATATTCGGCAAATTTTATCAACGGTTTCAGCTCCTCGGACATTTTTTTAATCTGGTCGCTTTCAATTCGTATGGGTAATCTATATTCGGTAGATAATTTCTCTATCTCCTTTTGATTTTCCGCTTCCACTTTATCTGCTTCGGTTTTGGCCGCCTCGGCTTCGCGGACGGCTTGTTGTTCGGACTTTATTTTATCCACTGCGTTAAAAACTTTCTTAGCCACTTCGTTTTCAAAATCTTGAATTTCTTCATCGGTTAGTTGTTGGTCTTGGATTTTTTGCGCTCTATGCAACAATTCAAAGACAATCTTTCTGCCATTGGGCAAAAGATCAAAATCCGGTCCCTTCTTAAATTCATTCAATTGGCGCGCGGCGCCGAAAATTCGATTGTAAAATTTTAACTTTTGTTCGTATTCTTTGTTCATCTCCGGCGTGTCCGTCTCAATTTTAGCCACGACGTCGGCAATATTTTTTTGCTTCTTTTCTAAATCGGCGATTCTCACTTTTAGTTCTTTTTCACTCGCGTTGTCATCGCTCAACAAATCATTCATGTCATCAATGTCTGTTTTTAATTCAGCGGCCAATGACTCGGCCTGATTAATCGCGTGATCAAAATCATTCAATTGACGCACAAATTCATTGCTATACAGGGCAAACGATGGCGTATTCTTGAATTGCGCGTGAATATTTTTGTATTTTTGCAATCGGGCCGAACCGCGCGTGACTTCAATTTCCATGTCGGCCAATTTTTCCTTGAAACCATGTTCGTTAAATTGTTCACCCGCCGGAATCTTTTTTTCAAAATCAAGTTCTTCGGCCTCGTGAAGAGCATTTTCCAAATTTACCGCGGCCTTGACCGCTTCCTTGATTATTTCATCCTCACGATTCGCGTCTCGCTTGGAACTGCTTGAGTATTGCAGGCTTATCAAATCCCGAACCGCGTCATTAGCCTTAATAATCACCATGACTAAATCTCCGCCATCCATTTTTTCATAAAAATTTTTGCGTCTTTTCTTTTGTTTGGGCGCGTCAGTTGCCCATTGATCGCGAGTTTTTCTGGCGGCAGACATTTTGTCCGCTAATTTATCGCTAATAGAATAGACACGTTTACCAAATTCTTCATGATCAGTCATGGCCAAAGTTTCCAAATCATCGCTCAGAAATTCCCGTTCAATTTTTTTAGGCATATTGGACAATTCAAAATTTATTGTTTGATTTTCTTTTTTACATCTTCCATTTTGGCTTGATCAGAAACAGCCGAAAACTTGCGCCTTAAATCCAACTCGTCTTTTTCCAAACGATTCATCAGCGAGTTCCATTCTCCGTAATCTTTCACCAATTTTTTGTAAGCGGCAACTTTGCCGTTTTTATCCGCCATAAAATTTATACTTCGGATTTTAATTTCGCGGCCGAGGCTAAAAAGTCATCGGCAAAATCCTTGAGTGCTTCAGTAATTTTCACTTCATAATCCGGAATATTTTCCTGAAAAAACACAGCCAATTCCTCAGGCTTTGCGTCTCGCGCCACCAGTTCGCCGAATTTTTCCACGGCATCCGGGCGCAACTCGTTCATCGCCACCACACCCAAACGCTTTTGCACTTCCGCGCCGATTTTCTCGGCGTATTCATCATAAAAATTTTTCGGCACGTCAGACAAGCCGGCCTTTTTCAAAAGTTCAGACACAAACGCGGTAATTATATCTGGTTGCATAATTTTAATTTAAAATAATTGATAATTTTATTTGTAAAAAACCTACAACGAACCGGCATCGGCCGCCAAAATATCCACTATCAAATCCACAGACGCAGTGCCGCGCCAAACAGTTACGGTCGCTTGTTTTCCGCTGATATTATACCACAATGTCTCATCACGAACAATTTGCCCGTTGATTTCCATAATCACGTCGCCTTTTTTCAATTTGGATTTTTTGCTCCAGACATCATCTACCGCAAAGCCGGAAACCACGGAACTGGAAACAATGGCCGTTGCGTCGCCCGATGACCAACCGCTGACGCCAAAAGTCGGATAAGAAATTTTTTGCTGTCCAAGTATGGACGGCATGATGCGCGTCACAAAAATACTGGGTGAAAGACGTCCGCTTGAATCAATTAAGCCAACTACTCGCCCACGGCTGTTTATGGCCACGGTACCGGCGGAAAATCGTCCGTCAACCGAATAAGAATATCCCGGGGCGCCGTCCAAATGCGCCGCGGCGTCTGATTGTTTTTGCCCCACCGCGGTTTGCCGCCACTCATTATTCTCGCGGATAAATATTTGGTCATAGGGCGCAATTGTTTCTTCAAAGATAGCCACTCTGAATTGCGTGGCCGGTGTTCCACCCGCCGCTTGATTGACCGGATTTATTTTGACATATAAAATTTTTGCATACGGATCAAAAATTGTTTTTTGCACCGCGAATACCGCGCCGTCAGAACCTAAAGCGCGAGCTTTGACAATATTTGTCAACGCGCTTTTATTTTCTACCGCCAGCGCGAGCCAGCCGTCCGAACTTATCACCACCGCTTCGCCCAATTTATTTTCCGCGGCCAAGTATTCCAATTCATTTATTTTGGAAGTTGTTTTATAAATTGTAAACACTCTATCCGAACTATCACGGCTGGTCGTTTCATCAAGCGAAGCCGAGGAAACCGTGCTACGATTTTGCGACACCACCCAAGTGTCTCCCCCGCCATAACCCGGCCAGATCCAACCAATGACAATAATCGCGCCGGTCAATCCGGCGATCAAACCAAAAGCGGAACCGATCATCATGATTTTAATCCCGAGCCAGCGCTGATGCGCGGCAATATTACAAGACGGTTTGGGTAAATGTGGAGGAATCATAGTAAATTTATCGCCAGCGGGCGAGTAACATAAATAAAATAAATAAAATTACACTGGAAACCAAAAAGAATTTTTGCTTTTTCCAATCAATGCCCTCTTTGGATAAATTAAATCTCATCACCAGCCATAAAATATACCAAAACCAAATCATTACCATTCCGCTCACCATAAAACCAATCGGCCAACGGGTGACAATCCAAGCTAGTTCAAAGGTGAGAAGAAAAATCACCGCGAGCGACAGCCAAAATCGCCGAGAATATTCCATGCCATAAGCGCGCCACCACCAAAGCGACACGGCCGCGGTCAAAAGCGCGCCGAGAAATTCCAAAAAAGGATAAAAAGTATTTTGCCACAATTGGAATTGCATCAAAGCAAAAATACCACACCAAAAACCGGCCAACCCAAATGCGTCCATTAGAAATAACCAACGGCGAAAAGGTTTGCGATAAAACGCGAGCAAACTTTCACCTGACGGCAACAGCCAAAAACTGGCGGCGGAAAAAATTACAAACACGGCCGCGAGCAAATACCAGGCCACGGTCCATTCAATAAAAATTGACAGCGCGACAATGACGCCGAAATTAAAAAATATCAGCGACCAAAAATGGCGCCAGCGGGAAAGCTCGGGCGGATAATATACCAGCCGGATGAAGAGCGCCCAAAGCACGGCGCGAATCACAAACCAAGCGGCGAACCATTGCCAACCGGTCAATTTGGGAAACAATAAAAGCGTGCCGAGGTTTAACAATAAATCCACGGCCGCGGCCAGCTTCGGATGCACTGAAAATTTTCTCGCTGAAAGAGACATAAGTATATATAATGTAGCATAAAAGTGAAAATAAATAAATAGGATTGATTTTTGCTAATAATTATGATAAAATTCGTTTATTATGTCTCTAACCGAAAACAAAAAAGCCTTTTTTGACTATGAAATTCTGAAAAAACTGGAAGCGGGTTTAGTATTGACCGGCGCCGAAGTAAAATCCGCCAAAGCCGGACATATGAATTTAAAAGGCTCGTTTGTCACCTTTCACGGGAGCGACGCCCTGCTCACCAACGCCCATATCAGCGCTTATCAGCCGGCCGGCCCCAATCCCGACTATGACCCGACCCACAGCCGTCGCCTGCTTCTCAAAAAAAAGGAAATTGATTATTTACGCGCCAAATCACAAGAAAAGGGCTTGACAATCGTACCTTTAAAGGTGTATACTAAAAACCGCTTTGTAAAAGTTGAGGTCGGCGTGGCTCGCGGTAAGAAGCAATTTGATAAACGCGAGTCAATCAAGAAGCGCGACTCAGCCAAAGAAGTCAAAAGAACATTGAAAAATATGTAATGGGGATGCCGGGCTTTGACAGAGACCGGCGTTATAGTTCGCATGCCGAGGTCGGTCCAACCCTCGTAAATACATGGACCAAATAATAAGTGCCAACTTATTTTCAAAAGTCAAAACATCCATTGCTCGAGCTTTTAGCCCGGCGATGAGTTTTGCTCCTGTCGCGGCTTAATTGCCGCTTCCGTCGCCTTAGCCACACCTGGTAACTAAACGCGGCGCAAATCATCAGGCGTAGATTACCAACCGAGCCGGAGGTGAAGTAATTGAAAGGCAAAGCCGGCACGCCAAACGAATTTTCGTTCTCTGAATACAGTTTGGTTAAAAATAAGAGAACTAAGCATGTAGACGGCTGTGGCGTGGCCATCTGGACGCGAGTTCGACTCTCGCCATCTCCACCGCCGCTTCGCGGCAAGTTAAAAGTAAAAAGTTTATAAAGTTTGTAAAGTTTCGCGACCCTATGTTCACAAAATTCACATTACTTTATGAACTTTATAACTTTATGAACTTTATAAACTAATTTATGCGTATTTCGCATCGTCGCAGAAAACCGGAAGAACCAAAAAAAGAATTTTTCTTTAACGAAGGGATTAAAGCTCTTCAGGTTTTAGTTTTGGATGCAACCGGCGCCAGTTTGGGTGTAATGACGACCGGCGAAGCGATCCGCAAAGCGCGCGAACAAGAAATGGATTTAGTGGAAATCAATCCAAAGACCGAACCGCCGGTGGCGAAAATCATGAACTTCGGTCAATACCAATACCAGCAAGAAAAGGCCTCCCGCATCCGCAAAGCGCACCAGCATGTCTCCAAGACAAAATGCGTCCGCTTGTCTCTACGTATTGGCGCCAATGATATGGAAATTCGCCGTAAACAAACCTTGAACTTTTTGAACGGCGGAGACAAAGTAAAAGTTGACGTTTGTTTACGCGGACGGGAAAATCAGCAATCAGCCATGGCCTTTGAAATGATCAAAAAATTTATTCAATCGGCCACCGCGGATATTACCATCAAATACGATCAGGAAGTTGAGCGTCAAGGTAGTACGATTACGGCCACAATTTTCAAAACCTAAATTACCTTTTACATTTTCAAACAATTAATTCAACGTTATGGCAAAGATGAAAACCAACAAGTCAATCTCCAAGAGATTCCGCGTGACGAAAACCGGCAAGGTGATCAAACGCAAAAGCGGACAAGCGCATTTCAACAGCCGAGAAACCGGTAATGTGAAACGCAATAAGCGTTCAGACATGACGCTTAGCCCGAGAATGGAACATTTTGTTAAAGAAAATATCGCTTAACCACTATGACCAGAATTAAAGGCGGCATGATTCATGCCAAACACCGCAAGAATATCCTCAAAGCGACCAAGGGTTATCGCTGGGGACGTAAATCAAAAATGAAACTGGCTAAAACAGCCCGAAGCAAAGCCGGCGCTCACGCCGTAGTCGGACGCCACTTAAAGAAACGCTTGGCTCGCGCCAATTGGTCGGTGAACATCAACGCCGCAGTCCGCGCCGAAGGCCTGTCCTATTCCAAATTCATTGGTGCCTTGAAAAAGAAAGGCATCAATTTGAACCGCAAGGTTTTGGCCGAGATTGCCGAAACCAATCCAAAAATCTTTTCCGCCATTATCGCGGCCGTGAAATAATGGCTTAAACAGTGGATAAACGAAAAGCTCTTGACCCCTCACTCAGAGACCATTAATAGCGGAATAATCAAATTTCTATTAGATAATTTATAGAAATTGTATACGTCGAATTACACAGGTCTCTGAATGAGGGGCTTGACAAGAACCGGAATTTGTGCTATCGTGAACACGTCTAAAAATAAAGAGCCCCGAAAGTGTTTGGTGTATTGCGGAATCGCCCCCTCCTTCGATTCCGTCTCTACCCCGAACACTTCAGGGGCTTTTTTGTTTGCTATAATGATTTGACAAAAATAGTAAATTCATATATAATTATCCACGAATTGCCAATTGGGTCGGTAGTTCAATCCCGACGCAAGGTCGGGATAAAACATCATTTTACAATTTGGGTCGGTAGTTCAACTGGTTAGAGCACCTCCCTGTCACGGAGGAAGTTGCGGGTTCGAGTCCCGTCCGACCCGCAAAAATAAATAGCCCATCAGGGCTTTTTTGTTTTATCCACACCCCTCTTGACAAAAATGTTAGAATTATATAACATAGGGATATGTTAATTATTTCTAACAAAGAAATATGAATCTAAAACAATATACCACGCTGAAAATCGTGATTGTCGTAGCCCTCGCCATGCTGTGTAGTTGGTCTGTCACCAGCCGGAATTATATTTTCCCGATTATCGGGGTGACAGCCTCCTATCTAATTCTTTTTTATTTCCGCGGAAGAGTTAGAGAAATCATCGCTGATGAACGCGACTATGAAATCGGTGGCGCGTCCGCGCGTTGGGCCATACAAATCTACAGCTGGTTCGCTGTCGCGGTGATGTTTTTTCTTTATGCCAAGCGCGAAATCAATCCCGCGTATGAAACCATTGCCGCCGCACTCGCCTACTCCACCTGTTTCCTTATGCTCGTTTACGCTTTGATATTCCGTTTTTACAACAACGTAAAAGTTATGGATAAAACCAGCATTAAAAGAAAGGTACTTACCGCGCTCGGCATTGTCATTATAATTATGATTATAATGGCCGGCCTGAGATTATTGAGTGGCGAAGATGATTGGATGTGCCAAGAGGGCGTTTGGGTCCAGCATGGCCATCCGGATTTCCCGGCGCCAAGCGTTGAATGCAGAAAATAATTTGCCTTATGAAAAACCGGATTAAAGAATTTAGAAATAAACTAAATATCACTCAGGAAGAATTGGCAAATATCGCGAAGGTCAGACGCGAAACAGTCGTATTTTTGGAGCAGAATAAATACAACCCCTCTCTAAAACTGGCGCATGACGTGGCCAAGGCGCTCAAGACGACAATTGAGGATTTGTTTGAATTTTAATATTTTGATCATACGGACTTGACATTGTAATACAACTGTATTACAATTATATTGTAATACATAACACATTAATATGCGCCAAATAATGTCATTATCTCTGCCCGCGGTTGACGCGCGGGAAATGAAACAAACCGCCAAAAAACGCGGTTATGCTTCGGTGAGTTCCTATGTAAAATATCTATTTCAGACTGACAAAGATTCAATTTCCGAAGCTGAACTTTTGAAAAATGTGTGCGAAGCCCGTAATGAATACCGCGCCGGCAAATCAATCAAAGCCAAATCTCTGGCCGATTTGATATGAACATTGCGCGAATTTTATATTCTTCAAAATTTGTCGCGGAATTAAAAAAATTACCGCCCGAACTAATCGCGCTCGCCGCGAAGAAAGAAAATATATTCAAGAGCAATCCCCTGCACCCGTCCCTGCGTTTGCACGGCCTTCAAGGAAAGTTGGACGGTCTTTGGTCAATTTCCATTACCGGCGGATACAGAATTATTTTTGAACGCGAACCAAACGGAGATATTTTATTTATCTCTATCGGTAAACACGATATTTATCGGAGTTTGTGACACCCTGCGCCATGCGGGGTGTTCTTAAATAATCCCGTATCAGATTTTGCGACTGTTTAGATATTCCTGCCGGAAAAAATCAGGAATATATGGCTTGTATTTTTTGAATAGTGCTTGAGGCAAAAACTGTATTGATTTTACCGTCTTCCGACATTTTTTTGAGCCGCAATGACAGGCAAAGTGCCACTTTATATCGGCTTCCGTAATAGAATCATCAACCACCAATTCTTCATCCGCTCTGATATCTCGCATGGCGACAACTTTCGTTTTATCCTTTAAACCAACATTCGGATCGCAAGAGTGACGCAGTTGCCACCAAGGATTGTTCCTAAACGGTATCAGCCAAATATTTTTGGATATTCCCAGCCAATGATAGCCTATCTGATAACGGGGCGGACGTGTGTATTTGATTACCGGTCCCTTGATTATAAAGATGGTCTCATTTTTTATTATCATCTGCTTGGCGAAAATCGCCGGACTGCCACTCTTTGCGCGGCCGGAATAAAATTTATGTTGCAAATATTCTTTCTTTAAAAAGAGCGGGATGTAATTTTTATATTTCTCAAATAAATTTTTTGGCAAATACTGGATACTTCGTATCACGCCGCGACAATTTTTTTGTCGGCAATGGCATTTCATCTTCCAAGCGGCGACCGCTTCCGTGCAAGAATAGTCAATAACGACTTCGTCCCCATTACTAATGGGACGTATGGCGACTACTTTGGTACCGCCGGTTAATAAAGAATTTGGGCGGCAAGAATGATTAATATAATTCCAAACATTATCATGGTCGGGAATTTTCCAAGTAAACTTCGCAATATTAAGCCAATTTTGACCATTGCGCCAGTCTGGCACAGTTGGATATTTGATTATCGGTCCGTGTAAAACAAAAACCACTTCACCTATTTTGAAATTCTGCGCGGCAAAGATACCCTTGCCCGCTATTGGGGATTTTTTCACTATGACTTTAAGCATACGGACAATATTATAACACTTCGCATATTTGCTTGCAATCAGTTGACAACATCCGTTTTTTAGTGTATACTCGCCCAATTCCACCTCATCGCTATATAATGATGAAAAGGAAACAAAAAAATTATATGGAAATTAGAAACATCGCTATTATCGCCCACGTGGACCACGGCAAAACCAAATTGACCGATGCTTTGATGCGCCAAACCGGCATGATGAAAGATGACTCGGCCAGTATGGACTCCAACGCGCTGGAACAAGAGCGTGGTATTACGATTTACTCAAAGAACGCTTCGTTATTTTATAAAGGCGTGAAAATCAACATCGTGGATACGCCCGGACACGCGGATTTTGGTTCGGAAGTGGAACGCATCTTGCGCTCCATTGATTCCGTACTCCTCGTGGTGGACGCTCAGGAAGGCCCGATGCCCCAGACCAAATTTGTGTTAAAAAAATCATTGGAACTGGGTATCAAGCCGATTGTGGTTATCAACAAGATTGACAAACCGGCCGCTCGCCCGGAATGGACGCACGAAAAGGTCTTGGAATTGTTTATGGATCTGGGCGCGACTGACGCGCAATTAAATTTCACCACGGTTTATGCCATTGCCAAACTTGGCATTGCCAAAATGAATTTAGCCGATGAGTCAGACAACCTGATTCCTCTTTTGGATACGATTCTGGAAAAAGTGGAGCCGGCTCAAGCTGATGCGACCTTGCCTTTTACTTTTCAGCCGTTTAATCTGGCTTATGATAATTACCTCGGACGTATGGGTATCGGACGCGTGGTGCAAGGCACGATCGGTTCCGGTTCACGCGTGTTTGTAAAAAAATCCGATGGCCAAATTATACCCGGGCAAATCACAAAAATTTATACTTTTGAAGGCATGAGTAAAAAAGAAGTGCCAAACGCGGACGCGGGCGATATTGTCATGCTGGCCGGTCTGCCCGACATTTATATCGGCGACACAATTTGCGTGGACCAAAATCAGGAATTATTGCCGGCCATCAGGATTGACGAGCCGACCATCTCTTTGAATTTTTTAGTTAACAACTCCCCTTTTGCCGGGCGCGAAGGTAAATACGTCACCAGCCGACAAATCAAAGAACGCTTGGAAAAAGAATTGGAAGTGAACGTTGGTTTGAAAATAGATTTTTCTCCGATTGACCATTACAAAGTTTTTGGCCGGGGCGAATTACACATCGCCATTCTTTTGGAAAATATGCGCCGTGAAGGTTTTGAATTACAAGTTTCCCAACCGCAAGTCATTGTCAAAGAAATTGACGGGATGAAGCACGAACCGTTTGAAGAAGCGACTGTAGATGTGCCGGCTGAATCCGTCAGTGTGGTGATTGAAAAATTATCCAAACGCAAAGGCCGGATGACCAACATGCATCCGGAACAAAACCACACCCGTTTGATTTACGAAATTCCCACGCGCGGACTTTTGGGCTATCGTAATGAATTTATCGTGGACACGCGCGGTGAAGGAATTTTATGTTCCGAAGTAATCGGCTTCCGTCCGTATGCGGGTGAGATTGAAAAACGCTCCACCGGTTCTATGATATCGGGCGAGACGGGCAAAGCTTTATCGTATTCATTGGCCGCCCTGCAGGACCGCGGTTCATTATTTATTCCGGCCGGCACTGATATCTACGAGGGACAAGTGATTGGCAACACAGCCAAAGGCTTTGATATGACCGTCAATCCGATCCGCGGTAAAAAATTAACCAACATGCGCTCATCGGGCGCGGATTTTGCTATTCAACTCACCGCTCCGCAAGAAATTACTTTGGAAAAAGGTTTAGAAATTATGGCCGAGGACGAATATTTGGAAATTACACCCACAGCCGTCCGTTTACGCAAACAAAACCTGACAGAAAACGACCGTATCCGCGCCTCACGAAAAGCGCAATAAAGCATTGACATAAATTGTATTAAGTGATAGAATCGCAAAAAGTTCTTTGAATTTGGTTTCGTAAAAAGCAATCATTAATGCGTCGGGGCGACGCGGAGGAAAAAGCAATGAGAGAGGGAGAACATGGATTTTATCCAATGGGGCGACGGTTGCATACGTTCATTCCAATCGTCACGTCAAATCCTTTTTGGAAAAATATTTTCAACACGGTGAAAATGACTCTCGGGCTCAGCATGGAGCTTGAGGGTGAAAACCCGCCGCACGGAAAAGCATATACCGAGAGAATTAGTTTCAAAAATATCGACGACGTGGAAATTTTTTGCCAAACCATTCACGTTGTTTTCATCAGCGAAACAAAATTTATTCCCGAAACGCTGGCCAAAAGCAAACGATTGATGAAAATCGAAAATACCGCGGTAATCGGAGTGACGCTTTTCAAATTGTACGGAAACAATGGAAAAAAATCACGCCCGAATGATCCTGTGTTGGTTAAAATGGCCGGAGATATTCTGAAAGCGCTTCCTGGCGCTGGCGTCGGGATCCTCTAAACGAAACCAAAACAAACAGCCGCCTCGCGTAATGCAGGGCGGCTAATTTTATTTTATGCGAATTTAAAATGCCAACCCTACCATGGCTACCATCAGGCCGACTGCTACAATGATAATTGTTTCCGCGATCACAGCCGCGCCCGAGAGCGGACTGCGAATTTTCTTTTCCATGGATAAAATATTCTGGCGGGTTTTGAGCACTGTGTCCGGATTGAGCGAAATGCTATCAATCCCCGCTTCCACCAAAAATTCGGCGAACTTGGGATAATCGCTCGGCGCCTGCCCGCAGATGCCAACCTTGCGTCCGCGATTGTGCGCTGTTTTAATCACACTGCGGATTAATTTTTTGACCGCGGCGTTATTTTCATCATATATATGACTGACCAAGGCCGAATCGCGGTCCACGCCCAAAGTCAATTGGGTTAAATCATTTGAACCAATGGAAAATCCGTCAAAAATTTGCGCGTAGTCGTCGGCCAAAATTACATTGGACGGAATTTCGCACATCACATAAACTTTCAAATCATTTTTACCGCGTTCCAAACCAAATTCTTTCATCGTGGCTAAAACTTTTTTACCTTCTTCGGGCGTCCGGCAGAATGGCACCATAATAATCACATTTTTGAGCCCCCAATCCTCGCGGACTTTTTTGAGCGCCTTGCACTCCAAATGAAAACCCTCTTTGTATTTGGGGTCATAATAACGCGAAGCTCCGCGCCAGCCGATCATGGGATTTTCTTCTTTGGGTTCAAACTCTGCCCCGCCCAAAAGCGTGGCATATTCATTGGTTTTAAAATCCGACAAACGAACAATCACATTGTTGGGATAAAAAGCGGTCGCGATAAAAGCAATGCCCTCGGCTAATCTATCCACACAAAAATCGGTTTTGTTTTTATAGCCGACGGTCATCTCGCTGATTTTATGTTTGGCTTTTTTATCTTTGAGTTTATCAAAATTAACCAAGGCTAACGGATGAATTTTGATAAAATCCGTAAATATAAATTCTTCACGCGCCAGTCCCACGCCGTCGTTGGGAATAGACGCGAGCGCGAGCGCGCTGTTTGGGTCGCCCACGTTCATCATTACTTTGGTGCGCGTCTTTTGCAATTCTTTGAGCTCGGTACGCTGGACCGAGAACGGCAAAATTCCTTTATAAACATAGCCGGCCTCGCCTTCGGCGCAAGACACGGTGACCGGTTCGCCGTTTTTCAAAAGCTTGCGCGCGTTGGCCGCTCCCACAATACACGGGATGCCAAGTTCGCGCGAGACAATAGCCGCGTGCGAGGTCTTGCCGCCTTGCTCGGTGACAATGGCGCTGGCCAATCGCATAATCGGTTCCCAATCAGGGTCGGTCAAACGCGTCACCAGCACTTCGCCTTTTTTGAAATTTTTTAGTTTAGCGGGCGTTTCAATGATGCGGACTTTGCCTGCGCCGATTTTTTGACCCACACTCGCGCCCTCGGCCAAAACCGCGCTCTTTTTTTCCAAATGATATGTTTCAATGATATTTATTTTCTCTTGGGATTTCACGGTCTCGGAACGCGCTTGCACAATATACATTTTGCCGGTCTCACCGTCTTTGGCCCATTCAATATCCATGGCGTGGCCATAGTGCTCCTCTATCATCATCCCCCATTTGGCCAAAGTGATGACGTCTTTATCGTCCACGCAAAAAACATTTTGCTCGGAGATATTTACCGGTGCTTGAATTGTTCCGCCTTTTTTGGCATAAATTAATTTTACTTGCTTGGTGCCGAGCCGTTTGCTAATAATTGAATTCAAACCGCGCTTGACGCCGTCTTTAAAAACATAAAATTGATCCGGCACCACCCGGCCCTTGACCACATATTCGCCAAGGCCATAGGCCGCGTTAATTAGGACCACGCCCTTGTGCCCTGATTCGGTATCCAAAGTAAACATCACGCCGGACGCGCCGATGTCTGATCTGACCATCTCTTGCACGGCCACGGACAAGGCCACGGCCGTGTGGTCAAAACCTTTGTCCACGCGATAGGAAATTGCTCGGTCGGTAAAAAGCGAAGCAATGCATTTTTTTACGGCAATCAATAATTCTTTTTCTCCGCGAATATTGAGATAGGTTTCCTGTTGGCCGGCAAAACTGGCGTTAGGTAAATCCTCGGCAGTCGCGCTGGAACGCACGGCCACGGCTAATTGTCTTTTACCGGTGGATTTGCACAATTCCTGATATGAGGCTTTAACATCGCGCACCACTTCCCAAGGCAAATTTTCCGCCAAAATCATCTGACGAATTTTGTTTCCGGCAATGGCCAAGTCGCGCACATTTCGCGCGTTTAACCCGGACATTAATTTTTTTATTTTGCCTTCCAAATCGTTTTCTTTCATGTGCGCGCGATAGGCTTCGGCCGTGATAGCAAAACCATTCGGCACGACAATGCCTTTGGCTGTGAGTTTGGCATACATCTCGCCGAGCGAAGCGTTCTTACCGCCGACCGTCGGAATGTCTTTGATTGTTAAATCTTTGAACCAAGAAATGTATTTGCTCGAAGGCATAATTGAATGATGAAAATGATGAAGTTGATGAAAATGATGAATGCGACGAAATAATTAAGTTGATGTAATTGATGAAATAATTATACCATAAAATTTAAAAAATAAAAAACCGCCATGCCTTGTGCATAGCGGAATTAAAATTAATTTTCATCTTTAATAACAACCGCGCCGCTGCCACGTTCCAGTTTTTTGAACAAAGCAAACTTTTTCCCGATTAAAATGCGCGCGAACTTATTGGACAATATCTCTGCTCGCGGAATATTTTTTATCCCTTCAAATTTATCTTTCAACGTCTTCATCTCTTGGCTAACATTTCGCTCCTCGTCCAACGCTTCTTTGTCGGCGCTGTTCAGATCAACCGCGACTTCTTGACCGTTCAAGGTAAAGCCGCCGACGATTTTACGCGAATTTTTTAACGAACCCTTGTCGGTGCGAATTTTCATCCCGGGATAATTATCCGGACTAATCTCCGACGCCGCCTCGGCCGGAGATTTATCCAAATCACGCACTTTTTTAAGGGTATAAATTTTTGAACGAAACACATTTTCGCTGACGGCTTCCCCACTGTGTTCGGAGTCAATCTCAAACCCCAACTCATTAACCGCGGCAATGAATTTTTCTTCATCCGCCACATTTACCGAGTAAATCAAACTCAAAACCAAACGGCCGTCGTTTTTTAAGACGCGATTGGCTTCGGCCAAAATTTCCGCGCGTTCAAAATCGCTTCGTGACGGAACAAATTTACCATAGTGCCAAGCGAGCGCATAATTTACATAATCAAAACTTTTATCTTTAAACGGGGTTTTACGAGCGCTCGCATTTATAACATCCCCTGAAGCATTCTGCAGATGATGTGGATTGATATCCAAACTCACGACGCTATTTTGTAAATCATCCGCGATGTGGCGCCTAAGCATTTCCGGACCAGAGGCCATGTCCAATATTTTAAGATCTTTGGCGGATATTTTATTTTGCGCGGCAACATGTTCAATCATCGCGCCGGAAATTCTATTCGCGTTCGCCTGATAACTGCGATTGCCGAGCTCACGGTAGCCTTCGGCATAATCGCGCCCGTAATCAGCCAAAAACTTTTCAAATTTTGCCTCGCCAAGTTCTTTGGCATAACCGAAATACTGCATCATCTTGTCCCAACAAGAAAGATAATAACGCGCCAGCTCCGGATTAACTTCCAAGTCCGGGTCTTCGGCTTGTTCGGTTTTATTTAACAGTGTTTTTTCCAATTCAGTAATCGGTACGCCGCGCAAAAGCTTTTCCACCGCTTTATATTTGCGCCAGATATACTCATGGATGCCTTGCTCTATGGTTTTTTCGGCAACCAAAACCTCGCTATCCAAATTATCTTTTACTCCCGGACGAAAAACGCGACCCAATTCTTGTCTTCTTTGGTACTCGGTCCACGGCTCGTTATAAAAAATTACTTTTTGGCCGTTGGAAAAATCCACGCCCACGTCGGCTGTCTGCCCGCTTACGACCAGTAATATTTTTTCACCGCTCTCGTTAAATTCTTGTTCAATCTTTTTACGCTCTGTCATCGGCACATTGCCATGAATCTTAATCACCCGAATGTCATCCGATAAATTTAATTTATCAAATATATCGGTCTCCCCTCGGACTACGCCTTCCAAATAATTATTTACGAACATCACAACTTTATCGTGTTCGGCGAAAGCTTCGTTTAATCTCTCGCGACAAGCGCGAATCTTTGAGCTTTCCAAATTCGGGTCAAGTACGACCAAATCGGGATTAAGCAAAAATTGACGCAGAATTTTCATTTTTTCCGTGGCTGTCACTTCATCGTCTTCCAGCAACGCTTCATAAATATCCCGCTCTTCCGGCGACAACGAAATCGGCACAATGGTTTCCGTCAGCTCGGGCATGTCAATACTCTCTCGCAAATCTTTCATTTGCATTCGTGGCATAAGCAAACTACGCAGATCCAAAATATCTCCGCTGATAATTTGGCCGGACAATTCTTCAGCCGGAACATCGGCAAATTTATCCGGATATAGCATTTTCAAAGCTATGGCGATATCACCGACTTTATTCGGCACCGGCGTACCGGACAACAGGGCCAAATATCCCGTTTCCGGGTCAAGCGAAGCCGCGAGTTCCAAGGCCTGCTCGGCCCGCTGGCCCTTGGGATTTTTCATTTTATGCGCTTCATCCACGACGAGCATATCAAATCCGGCCAGGGATAACTTCTCCACAATATCCGCGCCGGCAGACAAACGTTCATGCGAGATCAATATGAAATCAAATTGTTCACTCGCCGTTCGGTCCAAATCTTCGGACTTTTCTATGCTCAAAACTTTTGGCGCTTTGCCCTCCAGATAATACCCGCCGTCTTCATCGGATAAATATTTTTTCCAGGTTTCAATCACATTGGCCGGCGCCGTGACCAGCGCGCAAGCCACGCCGAGCTGTTCTTTGGCCATAATGACCGAGGCACTTTTGCCCAAACCCATTTCATCGGCAATCAAAATTCGTTTCTTGTCGGATAGCTCTTTCATGTTTATTTTTTGATTGATGTCGGGAAATTCCCGGTCAGTCGTCAAACGGTCTTTAAAACCTTCGGGTTTTTCAAAATCACGTATGGCCGCATCATAATACTCAATCACGTTCTGGATTATGTCATCCAACTCTTTACTGTCAATTCCTTGGACCTCGCTCGCGGCATTATCCAAATACTCATAAATTATTTCCAAATTATCTCTCTGCGGTTCTTCGCGTTTCTTAATAAAAAAATACCGTAAACAATGGTCCTTGACGGTTTCGTACAATGACTCGCGAAAAGTTACATCAGACAAAAACGGTTCAATGTCTCCCCAATTTCTCGGATGAAAATCGCCTTTGGCAATTAAAAAATCCCCGAGATAATCGGCCATTGTTCCCTTGATGTGCTCAATCGGCAAGCCTTTAAATTCCGGATAAAGACGATATAAAATATCTACGCATCGCGCCGCGCCAAAAGCATCTACCAGTGAACGGAATTTTTGCGCGTCAAATGTTTCTCCGTCCGCGATCTCGTTAATTTTTTTATCAAATGATTCACGGAGTTCGCGGTCTTGAGCGGATCCTTTTTTCTGGGTAATGTAATCGGCAAAAACTTTTTCTAGGTCGGAGAGATTAAATAAATTATTCGGCTGACCAAATTCAGGAGCACGACCATCCTTATAGCGGCCGCGAATTGAACGTACTTGAGACAAGCGCAGTGCGGTAAGAGTTACGACGTCTACACCAAACATTTTTGCTGCTGTGGCACGCGCCACCCACCGCTCTCCGTTTTCATCCGTATAAATACCGGTCTCCTTATCCACTTGTGGCAGATGTAGATAATCGGCAAACAACTTTTTCAGGTCAGATAAATTAAATAGGTTGCCCAGTTGACCGGGTTCGGGAGAGCTAATTCCAGCACCGCGGCCACGTATCGCACGTATACTAAAAAGACGTTTTTTAGTAAACAACTTTACGTCTAACATAAAAAACTTTGCCGCGGCACTTTTTGTCGCCCATTGCTCTCCATTCTCATCCGTATAAATACCAGTTTCTTTGTCTACTTGAGGTAACCGCAAATGGTCTGCAAACAACTTTTTCAGGTCAGATAAATTAAATAGGTTATTCGGCTGACCATGATTGGGGCCGCGGCCGACCCTATCGCGGCCACGAATTGAACGGACTTTGGACAAACGTTTCTCAGTAAACATCACCTGGTAAACTCCGATAATGTCAGATGCCGTTTTTAACGCTACCCATTGTTCTCCATTCTCATCCGTATAAATACCAGTTTCTTTGTCTACTTGAGGTAACCGCAAATGGTCTGCAAACAACTTTTTCAGGTCAGATAAATTAAATAGGTTATTCGGCTGACCATGATTGGGGCCGCGGCCGACCCTATCGCGGCCACGAATTGAACGGACTTTGGACAAACGTTTCTTAGTAATCATCACCTCATAAACTCCGATAATGTCAGATGCCGTTTTTAACGTTACCCATTGCTCTCCATTCTCATCCGTATAAATACCAGTTTCTTTGTCTACTTGAGGTAACCGCAAATGGTCTGCAAAATAATTTCTGAGGTCGGTGAGATTATACAAATTAACGAAATTACCGCTTCTGCTTCGTCCACGTATTGAACGGACGTAGGCGAGACGCTCCTTAGATAACATGTCAGCGCCAAACCCAAATAGCTCGGCAGCAGCTGGCGCTGTCGCCCATTGCTCTCCATTTTCATCCTTATAAATACCGGTTTCTTTGTCTACTTGAGGTAACCGCAAATGGTCTGCAAAAAAAATTTTTATATCAGTTAAATTTAATAGATTGACGGACTTACCCGTACCATCACGCCCGCGAATTGAGCGGACACCTGAGAGACGTTCTTTGGTAAATACAGCGCCGCTTAAACCCAACAACTTTACGACCATACTTACCGTTGCCCACTCCTCTCCGTTCTCATCCGTATAAATTCCGGTCTCTTTGTCCACTTGCGGTAATTTTTCCTTTTCAATATTATCATTTTTTTCAACCTTAATATCACTCGGTTTTTCCGATTTTATTTCCCCCCTTGCCTCCTCCGGCATGGGTCTGAATTTCTCCGACATATTATTTTATCATTTTTAAAAACCCCTCCTCATCCAAAATCCTCACCCCCAAACTTTTTGCCTTATCATATTTGCTCCCGGGATTGGCACCCGCGATCACCGCGTTTGTATTTTTGGAAACCGACTCGTTTACATCCGCGCCAAGGGCTTTCAATTTTGCTTTGGCTTCATCTCGGCTCATACTCGCGAGCGTGCCAGTCAAAACAAAACTCTGGCCAAATAATTTTCCGGTTTTTTCTTCGTGTTTTTGTTTTGTAATTATCACGCCGTTGTCCAATAATTTTTGAATGTAGTTCAGATTTTTCTTTTCGCCAAAATATTCAATGATGGATTTGGCCACTTTTTCGCCCACGCCGTTTATCGCGCGCAACTCGTCATAATTGGCGCTCATAAATTTTTCCAACGTGAAAAAACTTTCCGCCAAGTCCTCGGCTGTTTCTTCGCCCACTTGCGGGATGCCCAAGGCATTGATAAATCTGGCCAAAGTGACGTTTTTGGCCGCGTTTACCGCCTCCACCAAATTTTGCGCGGATTTTTCGCCAAAGCGTTCCAGCTCTTCCAAGTCTCCAACCGTCAAAGTGAATAGATCGGCTGCGTCTTTGACCAAACCTTCATTCACTAACTGCTCCACAATTTTCACCCCGCAATGGTCAATGTCAAAAGCTTTTTTGGCCACAAAATGATTGATATGTTCCAATTCCTGGGCAAAACAATTTTTATTTGTACAAAACAGAATTGCTCCCCGGTTTTGCTGTGCTACGCCGGGCAAGCCATCATCACCGCCAATTAATTTTCTCCCAACCTCAGACCCGCAGACCGGACATTTTTTCGGTGTGGGAATATTCTTTTCGTGGCCGGTGCGGAGTCGTGGTAAAACTTCCACGATTTTCGGAATCACATCGCCGGCCTTTTCCATAATCACCGTGTCCCCGACTTTGAGTCCCAAGCGTTCAATCTCATCAAAATTATGTAAAGTGGAATGCGTCACAGTCGTACCGCAAAGCTGAACCGGACGAACACGCGCGACCGGTGTAAGCGCGCCGGTGCGTCCGACTTGGACATAAACTTCTTCCACTATCGTGGTTGCTTGTTCGGCCGGAAATTTAAAGGCAATGCCCCAGCGAGGAGCTTTGCCGGTGTAGCCCAAAATATTTTGCAATTTTCTTTCGTTGACTTTTATTACCACACCATCAATCCAATAATCCTCTGATTCTTTTTTCTTTTGCCATTCTTGCCAATAAGCAATCACTTCATCCAAATTTTTGCACAATTTCCGAAATTTATTTACTTTGAAACCGAGTTGTTCCAATCGTTCCAATTCTTTTTGTTGAGTCGCGGGAATTTCCCCATCGGAAATATCATAAATGAACGTGTCCAGTTTTCGTTTGGCCACCACACTGGAATCCAACTGACGGATGGTGCCGGCCGCGGCATTGCGCGGATTAGCAAAAACTTGCTCGTTATTTTTTTCTCGTTCTTTGTTTAATTTTTCCAACATTTTTCTGCCGAGCCAAATCTCACCCTCGGTGATAATATTTATCGGTTCAGATAATTTTAATGGCACGCTTTCAATAGTTTTAATATTTTGCGTGACGTTCTCGCCAACCTTGCCATCACCGCGCGTGGCCGCTTGAATCAAATAACCATCGGTATAAGTCAAAACCACGTGTAAGCCGTCAATTTTTAATTCGCAAACATAATCAACCGCGCTTGGACGCTTACCGGTTTCTTTTTCCAAATAATTCAGCAGGCGCTCCTGCCAATCTTCCATATCAGCGCGCGAAAAAGCATCGTCAAAACTCCACTGCTGGACTTTATGCGCGACTTTTTCAAATTTATCCAAGGCTTGGCCGGCCACGCGTTGAGTCGGACTATCCGGCGTAATCAAATCCGGATACAAGGCTTCCAAATCATATAATTCTTTTTTGAGCGAATCCAAAGCCGCCTCGGAAATGTCCAGTTTATCCAATACGTGATAATCATAACGATAGCGTTCAATTTCTTGACGCAATTTTATAATTCTTTTTTCAGCTTCGGGTTTACTAAGCATAATACTGCGATTGAGAACTACTATTGACAAAATCGATATTATAACGTATAGTATGTATATGTTTTCGTAACTTGGAAGCAATTCCAAGCTGCTCCGTGTCGCGCCCCAAAGGCGTGGCACTTATTTTTTATTAAAGGACCTGATAAATTGATCAAAAACCATTTCATAATCCCCATCGCTCAATACGGTCATTTTTCGCAACAATCGTCGGCAACTTATCACCCTTCCTTGAGAAATATTTATGGCATTATCTTTTCCATCAATCAAAACTAATGCCTGATACCAAGGTCTCACACTCTTAATTTGTGTGGTCAGTGGTAATATAAAGCACATTTCTTTTGAATATTTTTTTAGAATCAGCACCGGTCTTTCAAACAATTCATTTTTACCGTCCGCCTCGCAACCGATATTTTTACCAAGCGCGGCCCACCATATTTCTTTCTCACGAAAATATATTCTTTTCTCTGTTTCCGAATGATGCCGAATTTTCTTTTTTGTCCATTCAACAAATTGTTGCACGATCATCTGCATGATTATCATAAATAGAACTTGACAAAAAATAATTTATAGACTATAATTTAATTGGAATTCATACAAAATTGTACCTCTTAGGGTTTCGTCCTTAGGCGGTGCTTTTTTATATCAACCATCTCAAATACCAATCAATCATCGGCTGCCCAAAAAATAACGCCAAAAAAGTGGAAAAGGCCAAAAACGGTCCAAAAGGAATAGCCGAATTCCACCCGCGCTTGCGGCCGAGAAGAAGAAATATACCAACAAACGCGCCAAGGACATAGGCAAAAAAAATCGCGAGCAGGGCCGATGGCGCACACAGCCAAACGCCCATCATACCGCCCATGCGCACATCGCCGCCGCCAATCCAGCGTCCTTTGGAAATAATGTATTGAATAAGAAAAAAACCACAGCCGATGGCCGCGCCAAACACCATATTGAGAGCGGACACGCCGAGAAAATAATTAAAGATAAAACCGCCGATAATCCCCAACCAGACAATCTCTGACTGGATGGTTTGATAAATACAATCCTCCACAAAAATTATCATGAGGACGGACAGAAAAAACAAATCTCGCGTCAGCACAATCCAATCATTTTGATAATGCGAGACGGCCAGCCAAAAAACTAAAACATATAAAATACCGGTAAAAAATTCCACGATCACATAATATTTCGGAATCGGCTTGTGGCACGTCCGGCACTGTCCGCGCAAACAAAAAAAACTCAAAACCGGAATATTTTCATACCAGGTTAAAGTTCGCCCGCAATGCACGCATTGACTGCGTCCTTTGGTAATGCGCATATTGTTGTTACGGCGCCAAATCAGACAGTTGATAAAACTGCCGATGCAAGCGCCAATAACAAAGGCGGAAATGACTTTAAGAAGAAGTTCAATTTGGTCCATAATACAATTAATTATAGCCCAACCCCATTAAAATTTCAATAATATCCCTCGTTAATAAAAATCCTTCAACACGAGGCTGAAGGATTTTTATTTTATGACCTATAAATCATCAGGTGGACGAAGCGTTGACGATACCGTTTTGCGTAGCAATAATTCCTCCAGCGCGTAAATCATTGACCGCGCTCTCAAGCGTGGCAGTGATGCTGAAAGTTGTAGACGCTCCGGTATACGTATAACCGGTGCCTCCCGGTGTCGGTTCGGTCGGGACAAGACCCATATAAGTGGTGCCCGAGCAACCACCTGTGGCGTGGAAACCATTGGTGCCCAAACATTTGGCATCAGTGGTACCGAGGGTTACGGTCGTGGTCGGATATGTGTTGTTATCAGTGTAATACAATTCCAACGCGGTTTGAACCTGCTTCAAGTCCGATAAACGCTTGGAGTCGCGGGATTTCTGACGAGCAGAACCCAAAGCGACCACCGAGAGAGTGGACAACAAACCGATAATGGCAATTACAACCAACAACTCAATCAAAGTGAAACCTTTCCTATTCATAAATTCACCCCCTTCCGATAGTTGTTTTTCATAGTTGGATACATTATACCAAATTCAAATCCTTTTGAATAGTATTTTCTTAATTTTATCCACAATCTCGGATGGACGGAAATGCGACTTAATAATGTAGGCCTCGGCGCCAAGTTCGCGGGATTTTTCTACGTCTTCTTTGGCTCCGAGTTTTGACAGCAAAATAACGGGTATAAACGCGGTTTTCTTGTCATTTTTCAGTTCAGCCAGCACTTCAAAACCATTCATGCCGGGCAAAGTGGCCGAGAGAAGAATCAGGTCAATTTCTTTATTTTTTAATTGAGCCAACGCCCGCTCTCCGTTGACGGCCTTGACCACGCGGAAGCCTTCCATCTCAATATTCTTGGCGTATATATCGGCCAGAAATTCATCTGATTCAACCAGAAGGACGCTTTGGATTTTACCGGATTGATGAATTTTCTTTAACATATTATAAATTCTTGAGCGCCAAACCAATCGCAATAGACATTCTCGGCCCGATCTCATTTAATAACGGTTGTAATTTGTCCTGATGTACTACTCTCGCCCACGGGTCGCCCAAATAACATTTAATTTTAAAATAATCAGCCAAATATTCCGCCAGATATGGCACCATGGCCGCACCGCCGGTCAAAATAATTTTCTCGGGCTTCTTTTGTTCGTTGCCCGTTTGGTTAAAATAAACGCCAAAGCTGTATTCAATTTGTTTGACAATCGGATCAATGACCGGCATAAGCAAATCAATAAATGTTTTACGGTCAATTGTGCCGTTGCCCGCAAGCGAACGCTGATACAGGTCGTGTTTGATTTGTGGCACCTCGGATTCTTCAACCCCGAGTGTGGACATCATCAAGCGATTGATTTTATTACCACCTGATTCAATAGAATGATTGGTAATCGGGATGGCTTCATCAATTATAAAAAAGTTTGTCCGCTCGGCGCCCATATCAATCAGCATGGTGACGGCGCGGTCCCGGCCGATGAGCGAGCGCGACAAGGCCATTGATTCCGGCTCTAATGATTCCAAGGTCAAACCGGCCCGGCGGAAAACTTTTGAATAAAATTCCACGATGGCTTTGGGCACGGCGCTAACCATTATTTTTTTGACCTTATCCGTGGAAAATGATTCCAACACCTGATAGTCCAAAACCATGTCGTCAATGGAATAAGGCAATAATTTTTTCACTTCAGCCTTGAGAATGCCCAAAAATTCTTTGGCATCAACCGCCGGCATGGTGACAATAGAATGAAACACCGCGGACACGGGCAAACTTCCGACCGCGATTTTGGATGAAGTTTTGGCCGCGACACAGGCGGCATGAAGCGTGTCAGCGTATTTTTGTACTCTGGCGTCAGATGCGTCAACCATGGGCGCGGCCTTTTTATCTCCGCGGATATTTTGCTTTTGTTCAATCTGCACAGCTTCCGGCGCCAAAAGTTTTTCCCGGGTTTCGGCCAACAGCTGATGCACATCCTGAGACTCTGAAGTCAGGGCATAGGTATACAAAACCGGACGCTTTTTTTCTTCGCGCAATTCAACAATTTTGACTCCGCCGGCGCCAAGGTCAACGCCGATAAAGCCTTTGGGTTTGGAAAACATAAACGAAGTTTATAAAGTTCATAAAGTTATAAAGTTATAAAGTCACTGAGTCGCGAGGACTTTACGAACTTTGAACTTTATAACTTTATGAACTTATTATACCATACCTCCCCCACTCTTGAAATATGACGAGGTTTCAGCTAATATATATACACAAATATATGACTCTCCGCCTCTACAATACCATGTCGCGTAAAATTGAGGATTTTGTCCCGATTCACGAGGGCAAGGTCGGCATTTATGCTTGCGGTCCGACTGTTTACGACTACGCGCATATCGGCAATTTGCGCTCATACATTACTTGGGATATTTTGCATCGGACATTAAAGGCCGATGGCTTTAAAGTCAAACACGTGATGAATATCACCGACGTTGGGCATTTGACCGGCGATGGTGATGAAGGCGATGATAAAATGGAAAAAGGCGCGGCTCGCGAAAAAAAAACCGCCTGGGACATTGCCAAATATTATACCAAAGCCTTCATGGCAAATTTAAACGACTTGAATATCAAAGAACCGGAAGTCGTTTGCCGAGCCACCGACCACATCAAGGAGCAAATCAATTTAATAAAAAAATTGGAACGAAAGGGGTTTACTTATACCACTTTGGATGGAATATATTTTGACACCAAAAAATTGGCCGGCTATGGCCGATTGGCGCGTTTAGACAAACAGGAACTCCGCGCCGGCGCCCGCGTGGCCATGGGTGGCAAACACCATGCTTCAGATTTTGCCTTATGGAAATTTTCTCCGGTTTTGGCTCAGCGCCAAATGGAATGGGACAGCCCGTGGGGCAAAGGTTTCCCGGGCTGGCATATTGAATGTTCGGCCATGTCCGCCAAATACCTTGGCATTCCTTTTGATATCCATACCGGTGGTATTGACCATATCCCCGTGCACCACACCAATGAAATTGCCCAAACCGAAGCGGCCGAAGGAGTAATACCGGCGCATTATTGGATGCACAATGAATTTCTAAACATGGGCGAGGACAAAATGAGCAAATCGCTGGGAAATTTTGTCACCATAGACACGATCAAAGAAAAAAATGTTGACCCTATCGCCTATCGTTATTTTATTTTACAAACTCATTATCGCAAACAATTATCTTTTAGTTGGGAGGCGCTTACGGCGGCGCAAAGCGGATTGAAGCATCTCTGTGCCATCGCCCGCGAATTACCCAAGAGGGCTTCAGTCTCTCGTCATGCCGTGGCCGAGGAAGAAAAAATCAAAGATAAATTCATAGCGGCGATCAATGATGATTTGGACACACCCAATGCCATTGCGCTAATGTGGGAGGCAATAAAAAATAAAAGAATCAGTCAAAAAACTTTAATCGCTTGGGACAAAATTCTCGGACTAAAAATCAAAGAATGTTTGGAAGCCAAAATTCCCGACAGTGTGCATAAACTTTTGACTGAGCGCGATACAGCTCGCACGGCCAAGGATTGGAAGAAAAGCGATGAACTGCGCGACCGTTTAATCAAACTCGGCTATACGGTAATGGATACGCCTGACGGTACGAAAGTGGCATAACTATTCAAATGACCAAAATCAAAATCCCCGCCTTTCGGCGGGGATTTTGATTCAGAGTTTTTACACTCTGCCAATCACACTAATCAAAGATTAGTATTTCTTGGAGTTGGACATCGGGAAGGTGTTGAGGTACTCAGCATCACCCGGATTGTTACCGCCGACAAAGTATTCGGCCCAAGTAACATTACCAACTGTGGTTTTCTCCAAACTGATGCCATACGTCTTGTCGACGGCAACACCAGTGGTGTTGGCGCGGACAGAGAACGTTCTGGTTTGACCAGCCGCAACTGACACATTGGTCAATCCGGTGAAGGTCGGAACACCACTGGTGACCGAGGCCTTTTCCGAATCGTCAACATACAGTTTGAAGTTTGACACCGAAGATGTGACAGAGCCCTCTTCAGTAAATGTCAAGCTGGTGATCACGACTTCTTCGTTGGAATCGGCAGTGACAGTGAACTTGAGCACTTCTTCTTCAGCGGCGCCAAGGCCGGATGAGCCAAGAGAAACATTGGCAAACACCGGTCTGGTCTTGCGGATTTGCATGACATTGCCATACAAATCTGTAGACTTGGTGAGTTCTGAACCAGCCGAGCCCTTGTACTTGATTTGAGTCAAGTTGGCGCGGAAGGTGCTGCTGCTCTGGGTGACATCATCAATGGTGTTCAAGACGACCTTCACGGTCACGTTCTTGTAGCCATTGGCCGGAACGATCAGGCTGTTGGTGTCCAATGAAATTGTGGTGGAGTTACTCATCACAAAATCTGTACCCAACAATGTGCTGCCGTCATAAAGTTTGACGGAAGAGATTCTCGCATCCGAAGCCAAAGTGGACGAATTGACGATAGTCATTTCGGTGATGTTGGAGGAATCATATTGCGAAGTCAATTTGAAGGTCGCAACAGAATATTCAACACCGGACTTGGCGAGGAGGATGGATTTATCTGCAGTATCGGTACCGGCAGTGGCAGTCAAAACGCCCGCGGCGATAACGACGTTGTTGACAGTGGTTCCAGTAAGGCCGGTCAAGCCGGTCGTCTTACCATTGCTGTCTTGGCCGTTAAAGGAGAGGACGGTCTTGATGGAGCCGGTGGACATCGTGTCAAAGGAAGCAACAACTTCCACTGATTTGATGGCATCCTTGGCAATGGAGACATTGAGACCAGAGAAGGAAGCACCAGAGGAGTTGAAATCTCGAGTGGTACCAACCTGGACGCCGTCAACCATAAGTTTCATGTCAAAGACAGAGGAATCAGACACCTTGGTGCCGGTACCGCTGTTGGCCGCGACTTCGATAGAAGTGAGGGTCACTGTATCGCTCGTGGCTTTGACATTGAATTTGCCGAGGGAAACATCAGTTGTGCCCTGGACAATGCTGCGATCCGCGGCATAACCGTCATTGCGCGCGATGGTCAAACCAGCGCCGGCCACGGTGATAATCGCACCGACCGGGCTGCCGTTCACATCGTCGGAATCAACGGAATTGCCGGAGGAAACGTATTCCGGGGACTCACCGTTCACAAACTCAGTACCAACCACTTTAAATTTGATGTTGGCGCTGGAAGTGGCGGTGGATTTGACGCCAACCATAATTTTGAGCTCATTGTCGCCTTTATTAAAGTTGACAGAAGTCTCAATTTCGTAGTTGGTGTCTGATTCGTCCGTCGGATCAAATGTACCGAGCAAATGACTGTTCAAGTACACTTTGGCATTTTGGAAGGAAGTGGATACATAAGTACCTTCCCAACCAACTTTAATACCATCGGCAGAGATGGCTTCATCGGCGCGGATATTCGCGAGCAATGAAACAGTATCGCTGGTACCCTTGGTGACATCAGCATCAGACGGCTGGGTGCTTTTCTTAGTGATAGAAAGCGCGCCGGAAGTGATGTCGACATTGTTGGTATCCGCGTCTTTGGTGACAGCGGCGCCAAAACCGGTTGATTTCTCAACGATGTTGACGTCTTCAACCTTGTTTACATAGAAAGTAAAGCTCGGGGTTGAAGCATTTTCCTTGGCCATGATATCACCTTTTACCTTGAAGGTAAGGCTGTCTCCCTTTTCAATCAAGAGACCGCCGCCATTCAAAACGAAAGTAATATAACGACCGTTGATTGTGCCGTATGAAGAAACTTGGGCGCCGGCTTTTTCCAAATAAACATTGGACAAAGAGGTGGCCAAATCTTCAACACCGGAATTCTTCAACATGATGGATTTGAAGATGACATCCTTGGAGTAAGTGGCAGTCTGCGTCACTCCAAAAGAGGAGATTTCAGCAGCTGTGTCACCAACCTTCGGAGTACGAGTGGCGGTATCATAATCAACCGAAGCGGTCGCCACATTATAACTGGTGAAGGACATCAAGTTACCGGTCACAGGGAAAGAACCGGCAACAGTCACACCACCGGCAGACACCGCAGAAGCGGAAGCAATGCCGAGGGCGCCGTTACCAGCAGCGCTGTTCAAAGAGGCGACGATTTCCAAGGTGACGGAAGTGCCGGCCGGGATGTTGAGGATCGGAGAGAAGGTCAGGTTCACTTCATCAGAGCTGTTCATATCAGACTGAGAAGTGACGCGAACACCATCTTTTTCCGCCCAAACACTGCCAGCTGTTCCGGCAAAATATGAATAATCACTTAAACCTGTTCTCTTCACAGTGATAGCATCAACATTGATCGCGTTATCCGAACCGGCAGTCAAAACGACATTGGTAAACGGAACGCGAGTGCCATTCTGCGGAACGCTTAAAGCGCCCGGAGTGGCGGAAGACAAAGCCACGGTCAAAGTGCCCGCTGCAGTTGTCGTAGTGATACCACCGCTCTGTGTCTTGTCCGTGACTGACGCGATTTCAGCGCTGATAGCAGTACCAGCGGTCAAACCGGCAATAGCGGTAGACGTAAGGGTGCGGACAAATTTCTTTTGGAAGTTGTTCGCGGTGAAACCGGCATCGGTAACCTCGCGAAGTTTGCCGTCTTCATCAACATAGTATGTTGTGGAGTCGACTTTGAAAAGCATACCCGGGTGGGCAACGGCAGTGGTGATATCTGTACCGCGGTTAACATAATGCGGCCAGAACACATCGCTGATCGTCATCACTTTGGCGCCAACGCCATCAGAGTAGGCAGAAGTGCCATACAAAGTGGTCGCGAGAGCGCTGGTGATTTTAGCTAAGGTGTTGTTCGGTTCAACAACATACAACTGGTCCGAAGACGGTCTCTTCACCAGGTAAGAACCCGGGTGGAAGCCAACCGCGGCCGGATAGTTGCTCGGAACCGACAAGGAATCAAAGCAATCTTGAGTGATGGAGATGTAACCACCATAGGTCGGCCTCCAAGACTTGAACTCGTCACCTGACGGGAAATACACAACTTTCAGATCGTTGCGAAGAGCATAGATGGCCGCTTTACCGGTCACTTTGATCATGTCGCCAGCAGCTAAAGTCGGGCAGGTCGCACCTTGAGCCACAGACGGGATCAAAGCGGCGATACCAACAGACCATAACATGGTAGAGGCAACAACGCTGAAGGTTAAAGCTTTCTTAATAACGTTGTACATAATAAATATTATATACCCGAGCCCGATGCGCATCAGTCCACCGGCTGGCGGACTAACGTCAACGGAAAACGGGCTAAGCGGTTTTCGCACAGTCCGGATTATTTCTAAAGAAATAGTCGGAACCGCGCGTCCCCGCTACACAGAGATCTAGGTGAGATCTCATGATCCCTCGACCTTTACAAAGACCTAATAAACAAATTACTCTCTCTTTTTTCTGAACAAATTTTTTATTCAGAAAAAACGAGGAACAATTTATTATTTCTTCGTCGTACTTGACACTGTCGCGCTCGGACTGGATGACGCCGGCGTGGTGGTGACAATAACAGTCACCGGCAATTTACCCGGCTCAGTCGCTTGGGTTGTGCTGGACACAATCACTTGAATCGTAGTTGACGCTCCGATGGTTTGCGCCACTTCTGTGGTGGAATTTTTTACTTCGTTTACCACCGGAGTCGGCAAAACAGTCTGGGCCGCGACTAAAGTGGTATCCTGCAATTTATCCATTTCTTTGCTGGTTTCATTGGCTTGTTTCATTATATTAACCGCATCGGTCAAATTTCCACTCTCCACCAAGCTTTTAATTTCAGTCACTTGTTTGCCGAGTTCGGCCGCCGCTTCATGAGTCTTCACCGCAGCCGCACCAGTGGTTGAGGCCACACTACCAATCGTTTCGGTTGATGGACTGGATGACACGGTCACACCCGGCACAGCTCCGGCCGCAGTCACGGCCGTGTTCATATTTTGCACATTTTGCTGGGTGACATTGGCTTCGTCCACCGCGCTTTGCATGGTCTTGTCAATGGCCGCCGTCACTTCTTCTTTAGTGACATCACCATCCAAATGTTTGGCAATCAAAACTTCCACCACCTTTATATTGGCGTCTTTGGTTAAATCCTTGGCCTCGCCGATTTCTTTGGCCATTACTTTTGTTTCCAAAGTTGAGGTGCCGGTATTCAAATCATCTTTAATCTCCGTCAACACAACTTTAATTTGCTCGGCATTGCTTTGCACCGCTTTGGCAGTCTCGGCCGTGCCTTGCGTGCCATTGGATTTTAATTCATCCAAATTATCGCTGACTGATTTGATTTCATTTTTTAAATCAGACACCGCAGTGGTCACTTTTTCGTTTTTATCTGTCATATCGCTTTTCATCACGGATTTTATTTCCGTGGCTCGGCGTTTGGCAAATTCCGAATGCAATTTTGTCTCAGTGTTCTTGGCGCCCATAATTACCGCCGTGGTAATTTGAGTTTTTTCCACCGCGCGTTTGGCCGGATACAGCCAGTCGCCCGGAACAGCTTCATAAGCCGCGTCCACGGTGGCAATCCAACCGCTCGTGCCGACGAGAGCCACTATAAGTAGTACGGCCAGAGGACGGACAAAATTAAAAACAAATTTTTGCGGCATTAAAATTGACAAACCAAACCATAAATTATCCAACACACCCAATTCTTCAGTCGGCACGGTATTTTTGATCTGAGACAGCAAGCGCGCCCGACTGGATTTTAACCACTCGGGTCTCGGTGACACATCAGAACGTTTCAAATCTTTAAGTTGTCCGATCAATTTATTCGCCATACTTTTTTACACCTTCGTATCTATTATAATTTTCAAACGCTTCAGCGCGCGATGCAGAGTGACCCGCACCGAAATTTTTCCTTTGCCCGTGATTTCGGAAATTTCTTCCACGGACAATTCGTCAACATATTTCAAAGTAAGCACTTCTTGATATTCTTGTTTTAATCTTTTTATGGAAGCGATGATTTTACCGGCATCGGCTCCGGCCGTAATTTTATCGGCCGCCACTCCCAAGTCGCTCGGCTCAATTCCTTCTGGAAGTTCGGATATGGAAAGCGGATTCGCTTGGTATGATTTTGAACGATACAAATCAATGATGCAATTTCTCGCCGTGCGATACAAAAGTCCGCTAAAACTTTTTATGTCTTTGCCCTCGGCAATGTAATTCCAAACTCGGAGAAAAACATCGGACGTAATATCCTCGGCTTCCTCGTGTCCGGATACCTTAAAAAAAACGAACCGATAAATTCGTTTTACGTACAGATCATAGAGTTCGGCAAATGCGTCCGGATCCTGTTTGGTCTGTAATCGGTACAACAGTAATTTTTCTGTTATTTTTCCCGACATCTTAGTAGACGTAGATTATGGAAAAATGTTACACCTGCCCTTTATAAAAAGACCGCAAAACTCACGGTCACATATATAAAGCATAGAGTGCATTTTATCAAAATTATGAAGGGGTGTCAAATATATCTAATGCGATGCAAATATGCCTACCTGTCGAATGCAAACAAATCATGCGAACGTGTCGCGCCTCCATCCATTACCAAAGGACAGAACAAACATCGACCATACTATTCATTAAATACATAACTTTGTATATACTTATCTATACAAACTTGCTATTAGCAATACATACCGTATTGGCTAAGATAAGCTAAATCTAGATATATTTGTATAGAGTAGTATATACAAATACCTGATAAACAAGTATATAATGTAGTGAGCGGTTAGATAATACAATCACGGCCAACATATTATTGCATGGCAACCGCATACACTGCAGGTATTGACAAAAATACAAAACTTGCTATAATTTGTATATACAACTCTATACAAATATGGTTTTTCAATCTAATAAGGAACCGGGTGAAATGATACGACTTTCTGTTTCAGAAGCCGCGAAGTTGTTTGGAGTAAATTCTCAGACCGTTCGCCGCGCAATCGCTTCTCAAGAAATCACCTATGCGGTCGTGGCCGGACGCTACAAAATCAATTTTGAAAGCTTGGTCAAGTGGTCGCAAAAACACACCACCATCAAACATAAAATGGCCAGCCGGGGAATCGGGCAATATGTGGAAAAGTGGAAAATAAAAAACCCACTCTACTCCCCCAACCCGAAATCGCTTAAAAAAGCTAACGCCAAACATACTCAAAAACCGTCATAAGCGCATGGCGGTTTTTTGTCGCTTTTGGTATAATAGAAGCACTATGCTTAAATTTCTCAAACACCACTATCACACTCGCTATCACGGGATTTATCATCACGCGAAAAAACTCTTTGCTTTTGATTTAATACTGCTCGCGTCCGCAATTGTTTTGCTGGGCGCTTCGTTGTTTTTCTTTTTTTGGAAACCGACCATCACAGATCTGATTGATTTAAATTTTACCTTTGGCAACGAACGAATTTTAAGCGGTAACCCGGTCACAATAAAATTAGAATATACCAACCGAAGCAAACAGATTTTGAATAATACCATTCTCGCCGTTCACCTGCCGAGCGGATTTGTAATTGACCGCGCAAAAACTCCAACAGCAACTTTGTCGGAAAATTTTACGACCGATATCGGTGAAATTAAACCCGGGGCCACCGGCCAATTGGAAATTCAGGGCACGCTTTTTGCCGAGTCAAATATTGACCAAAAAGTTATCGCCTACCTCACCTACAAACCCGAAAACAAATCATCCGCCGAACAAAAAATCGGCGCAGCTATGATCAAGACTATTGGTTCAATCTTACAAGCCGATATCAACCTGCCCACATCTACCTTCCCGGGACGAGAAATTCCCGCCACTCTCACCCTGAAAAATATCGGGCAAACTCGTTTGGGAAACATTACCATTTCACCGGAACAATCCAAAAATTTTGCCAGCGGCAAACTTTTGAACGGCATTTCTCTTGAACCGGGTGAAACCAAAGCCATTGCCGGCGTTGTCACTTCCCCGACCGCGTCCGGAGAATCAATGCAAAAATTTAATTTTAATATTCTCATAAACAATTCAACCTTCAGCTTGCTCACATTGGAAAAAAAATTAAATGTGATTTATCCAAAAGTTGAAGCTGGTTTGCAGTCAAATTACACAGGCGCCTATGCTGACGCGAACAGTACTATACCGCTCCGAATATATTGGCATAACGCGAGTGAATATAAGTTGAACAACGTTCGGATAATTATTACTCCCACCCCGGGTACGGTTGACCTCGCGGCCACGGCCCGCGAAAATAACTTAACAGTTGATGGCCAGACGCTTGTCGCGGACAAAAAAACTCGCACCACTCTGGGCAATGGCACGGCCGGCGCGTCGGATGAATTTGAAATTAAATTAAAACTCAAATCTTTTTTTACCACGGATAATGCCTCGCAAATGGAAATCAAGATGAAAACCGAGGCCGAACTGCCGGACATGCCGGGGCAAAAATTAACCACTGAGAGCGCGGATGTGATTCGTTTGCCCTTAGCCACGCAAATCTCGTGGGTAATCAAGCCGGTTTATTACACGCCCGATGGCGATCAGCTGGGGCGCGGGCCTCTGCCCCCGACCGTGGGCGAGACCACCAAATACTGGATTTTTGTGGAAATACAAAACAGCATCAATGCCATTGCCAAAAATAATTTCTCGGCCGTTCTCGCTGACGGCGTGGAATTTACCGGCAAAGAAAGCGTCACACTCGGTACGCAAATTACGTCTGATGCCGGCGCTATCAACTGGAATTATAATCTGGCGCCGGCCAATGGGAAAATCGGTTTATATTTTGAAGTGGCGGTGACTCCGAACGCTTCTCAACTCGGTAAGATAATTCAATTGGTAAAGTCTGCTTCTTTCACGGCCGAGGACGATGTGGTGGGCAAGCAACTATCTTTGACGAATGGGGCTGTCACCAATGAACTTTTGGACGAGGACCAAGGCTCGGCTGCATCGGCGAAAGTCACAAATTAACGAAATAAAAAACAGCCTCGGCATTCCGGGCTGTTTTTTATTTATTAGAATATTCGCAAAGCCGAATAAATCGTCGCCGCGAGAAAAAATACAATCACCGGCGCGGCCATGAGCCAAAAATGTTTGAGGCCGTAGCGCGACGCATCCAAATCCCCTTTCCGCCGCGCCATGTAACAGATTAAAACAATCATGAGCGACTCCAGACCGATAAATAATCCTCCAACTACATCCAGAACTTCCACAAAGCTTCGGAAGCCGAAAAGAAATAATAATATCGGTACAATCACCACGATAAACTCAGCCAAATGCCGGCTTATTTTATGATCCCAAATCAGGGTTTGCTTCAGAGCTATGCCCATACCCATAAAACACGTGGCCATAGCCAGCACTGCAAACACATTGGCAATGATGGAAAACGCCGGACCAAACGCATGTCCAAATCCAACAGTGGCAAGCTCGGACGTATTCAAACCAAAATATCCGACCACGGCTAAAGAAAAAATTACATAAACCGCAACCGGAATCAGAGTACCGATAATAATCGCTTTTTTAAAACGTTTTTCCGAACCGGGCAAAAGCGCGTGCGCTTCGGCGATGGACGGCGTCGCGTGCAAGGCAAATAAGATTACACCAAACGGCAAAAAGAAATTAGCCAAATCAAAATGATGCAGATTGGCCGAACTCATTTTCGGAAGTAAAAATAATGATAAACCCAAAATTAAAATGATTACGACTAAACTCAAAACTCTTTCCAAAGTTTTTACGGTTTGCAAACCGCGCCAAATAAAAAAACTTCCAATTGACCAAAAGAAAATACTCCACCACATGGCCGGACCGCCAAAAATTTCCGCCAACGCTTGACCCTCGCCAATGAGATATGCCAAGAGCGAACCAAACCCGCTAAAGACGATAATTATACCCAGAAAATTCTTTGCCCACCCGCCGAGGTATTTACCGGCAAAACCCGGAAGCTGAAAATTGCCCTGTGTACGCACGGCAACCTCACCCAGCATAAGATTGAGGAGTAACATGACCAAA
Organism: Patescibacteria group bacterium; assembly: GCA_041651015.1. Lineage (GTDB taxonomy): Bacteria > Patescibacteriota > Patescibacteriia > Magasanikbacterales > GWA2-37-8 > JAPLWQ01. The sequence continues at coordinate 74,048 of JBAZKA010000001.1, read as the reverse complement.
CCCCATAAAACGACCAAAACAAGCCCCACAGCGAGGCCTGAACGGGCTATTACATAGGGCAGGCCCAAAATACCCGCCCCAATGGTCATGCCGGTGATAATGAATACGGCCTCGCTCGTAGTGGCGGTTTTCTTGTACACGCCTTGGTGCAAAACGATGGAAAGTGGTTTTTGTTGCATAGTGTGTTTATTATATCACAAAAACAGAGACAAAAAAAATTACTCCGTAAATGCGGAGTAATTTTTTTGTGCGCGGGAGAGGATTTGAACCTCCAAGGACTTGCGTCCACTACCACCTCAAAGTAGCGCGTCTACCAGTTTCGCCACCCGCGCGTTAAAATTTTCTATCCCTCCCCACAATCATGTCAATTTTGTCCTTGGCCAATCTGATTTTCACTTTAACTTCTTTAGTGGATTTACCATCCGCCTCCACCACAAACGGGCCGTCTTCCCCGATCACTTCCATTTCCTCAAACGGAAAAATACTCGGGTCCTCATATTTATACCCGAACCAGCCCGTCTTTGTCAATGGCCTGAGAAATGCCTCCAGTTTATCGTCCTGGGGGTGAACCACAAATTCTTCTTTATCCTTATTGCTCCTTTTCCAATAAAAAGGCTGGAAATTACATACCACTACTTCCATTTTGAACGGTGTTGACACTTGGAATTTCTCATCATAAATGACGCGAACCTTGGCCGGCGGCACATGCAGTTGCGAAACAAAAAAACGATTATTGAACCAACCGACATCCAGTTTTTGTTTGCGCCGGCGAGCCAAAACATCGGCCGCGTCAATGCCCTCGGGGATGCCGAGTACATCGGCAATATCATTATCCGGACCAATGGGCAGAAAACCAAAAACACAATCACAGGTGGCGCCCCGGGATAAAATATGACCGAAAGTACGGTCGTTTCCCACGATGATGATATTTTTCGCTCCGCGTTTTATTTCATCATCAATAATCGGCTTTGCGTCAATGTAATTATTTAGACGAAGAATTTTACCGGCAATGCCGAATTCAACCAAACGAACTTCAATCTGTTTGAGGATGGAATTATATTTCCGATTGTTTAGGAAATTGTCGTAAAGGTAAACATACATAAATCTCGCCCCCTTTTATTCATCTTGGGAATCAATTACTTCCTCATTCTTTCGCGAACGTCCGCGCGAGCGCGTTTCGGCCGCCTCCAGACCGGGCATAGCCACCTTGCCAAAAATTAAAGCGCCGGCTTCCATGACAATCGTCTTGACTTCAATATCCCCGACTACGCGCGCTGTAGAAGCGAGCTCCAAATAATCTTTGATTTTCATATTACCGCGCACTTCGCCGGCGATAGTGGCGCTGCCGGCACGGACATTGGCCACGATTTTTGCACCCTGTTCCACCAATAAATTCTTGCTCGTGTGCACACTGCCGGTGACAGTACCCTTGACCACGATATTACCTTCTGACGCAAAATCGCCTTCCACATTTACCGATGGTCCGACTACAGTATCCACATTATCTTCGGACTGGACCGGTTGCTCTTCAATTTGTTCTTCCATCTCTTCAATCGGTTCAGCGGTTTGATTTTGTCTTCTAAAAATCATATATTATAAATTATTGTTAACACGGATATAATACACCTTTTTATAAAAAAATTGAAGTGTGGATAAAGATTTCCACGTTAATTTTACATTTCCGCGACCGGTTTGATAGATAAAATATCCAACGCGTTTTCCAAAACAACTTTTACCGCGAGTGTAAGAGCGAGGCGAGCCTGAACAATTTCCTTGTTCGCGGCTTGAAGCACGCTATGTTTGTTGTAAAATTCATTGTAAAGTTTCGCTAAATCAAAAGCGTATTTGGTAATGACCGATGGATTGTAATTGGCAAAGGCTTTATTAACCGCGAACATAAACTCAGCTAAAAACAAAGTAAGCGCTTTTTCTTCCGGCTCTGTTAGCGCTGAATAATTTATGCCAACTTTCGTCTTCTTTGCCTTGGATAATATACTGTTCATGCGGGCGAGAGAATAAAGCACATACGGACCGGTAAAACCGTCAAATGAAACCGCGTCCTTGGGGTCAAAAACAATCACTTTGGATGATTCGTGTTTGAGGAAATCAAATTTGATGGCGGCATAAGCGAGCGCGCGAGCGGTTTGAGTAATTTTAGTATTCGTCCAATCAGCGTGGCGGGATTTTGTTTCGTTTAGAGTTCTTTCATAAACCGAATCAAACACATCTTCATAAAGAACAGCCGTCCCCTCGCGCGAAGACATCTTGCCGGTTGGTAAATTGACCAAACCATAACCAATATGCGTCATCTTGAAATTATATCCGGCCAAGGCCAAAATTTTGAACAACTGCTGAAAATAAAAATTTTGTTCACTGGCGGTAATGTGGATGCTTTCTGAAATCTTTGGATAAGCTTTGTTTTTTGCCAGAGCCAAACCCAAATCAGCCGTAAGATAAAGTCCGGCGCCATTACTCTTGCGAAGCAAACCAATATCCAAATTATACGGCGACAAATCCACGATAATCGCCCCACCCTCGCCCACTTTGGCAATGCCTTTTTTCAAAAGTTCATCCACGACTTTTTGTCCGATATTTTTTATATCTTGTTCAAAAAATGTTTTTTTATGAGTTACCCCCAATTCTTTAAACACTTTGGCAAATGCGTCCAAACTCCATTTTCTGGTCTTGGTATAGAGCGCCCAAATCTTTTTATCTTTCTTTTCCAATTGCAATTGAATTTGTGCCACTTCATCCTTGGCCTCCGGGTGGTCTTTCAAATAGCGCGCCGATTCGGCATAAATCTCGCCCAGCCATTTTTGTTTGTCCTTGGGTGAATTTTCCTTGGCGTGAAATTTTTGCATACCCCACAAACATTTGGCCACATGCGCGCCAAAATCATTCACGTAATTTATTGGAATCGCTTTGTAGCCGTTCAAGACAAATAATTTCGTCAAGGAATTACCAATGCAAATATTGCGCAAATGCCCGACGTGCAATTCTTTGTGAGTATTGTTGGACGGATATTCCAGAAGTACAGACTTGCCCGCGCCGGTTTTATTAGCGCCAAATTTATTCTTATTTTTCAAGACTTCCGCGATAATCAAACCGGATACTTTTCCCGAATCAAGAAAAAAGTTTACATATGGGCCAAACGCCTGTACGCGCGACACGATGCCAAGTGGTTTTATTTTATCTGCCAACTCTTTGGCAAATTCAGCTGGATTCATTCCCTTGGCTTTGGCTAAGTCAAAACACGCGAATGCCAAATCCCCCATTTCCACTTTGGGCGGAAGGGATAAGTTTATCTCGCCGGTAATACCAACGGACTGTAATATTTTTTCAATTGAACTCTTTATCATATTTGTATAATTCGTATGCATTCGTATATTGGCATCGCACTATTTAATTCGTGCGAACCACCGGCTCCCCTTTTGCACAATATCGCCGGATTTTACCTCGGCCGTATAATCGCCGGCTTCCACTTTTTTCTCGTTAATTTTTACCCCGCCCTGGTCAATCACCTGGCGCGCTTCGGATTTACTTTTGCAAATCTTCGCGCCAATCAGCGCGTCAATAACATTGTCGGCTTTCACCTCGGGCATATCCTCGGGAATTTCTTTTTTGGAAAACTGATTGATGAAATTTTCCTTGGCCGAGTCAGCGGATTTTTCATTGGTAAATGTTTTTACCACTTCATAAGCCAAGCGAACTTTTTGGTCGCGTGGATTATCATTCTCTTTAATAATTTTTTTAATTTCATCCATCGGCAACCAAGTACATAGTTCAAAACCTATGGCAATCATACCATCGGTCCAACTCATTACTTTGCCAAAAATTTCCTCGGGTGTATCGGTGAGAAATATGGCATTACCCTCGCTCTTACTCATTTTTTTACCGCCGGTATCGGCGAGGAGTTTGGTCGTCAACACAAACTTTTCTTTATTCTTTAGATCTTTCATCAAATCGCGTCCGGCGAGCATGTTAAACGTCTGGTCATTGCCTCCGATTTCTCCGTCCACATCCATGGCCACCGAATCATAACCCTGCAAGAGCGGGTACATAAATTCATGTACATAAATCGGCTTGGGCGGAATATATTGAAGATCGTTAAGGTCATACTTCTTTTTACAGGCATTACACAAAACCCAATCAATATCTTGTCTAAATTTTATCGTCGATCCAAAATTTCCTTTATGCAACCATGTTTTTACATCAACGATTTCTTTGATATCTTGCTCATGTCCCATGGGGCAAAGAAAATGAAATGCCACCCTCTTTTCAAACATGTCCCGCTCCAGCATACGCTGAACCGTAAAATGCGATGACAAATTTAACACATCCTCAAAAGATAATTTTTTATGCCATTCGCTATTGTATTTTATTTCCACCGGATTATCTCCGTCAAAATCCAAAATTGAAGCGGCTTGCTTTTTCCAACCGGCAAAATTCTTTTCTACTTCCTCGCGAGTCTGCTGTTTGCGCGTCGCGGTTTTATCAGTCGGGTCGCCGATCAGACCGGTAAAATCGCCGATGAGCATAATCACTCGATGCCCTAAATCCTGAAACTGGCGTAGTTTCATCATGGTAATGGCGTGGCCGATATGCAAACTTGGCGCGGTTGGATCATAACCGCAATACAGTGATAGCTGCTCACCCGACTTTAAACGCTTTTCCAAAAACTCGCGCGTGGGATAAACGTTTTCCACGCCGCGGGTCAGGAGTTCATTTACTTTTGTTGCATCGGTATTTATTTTCATACATTTTTCAAATAATTTAGTTCGGTTTTTAGCTGGTCCAACTCATCATTTGCATTGTTTAATTTACGCATCTCTCCTATAACCACCTCCGGGGGGGCGTTCTTCTTAAATTCTTCATTTGATAATTTGTGTTCAAGTTGCCTTATATATGGCTCTTTCATGGCAATCTCTTTTTCAACCTTCGCTCTTCGTTGCGCGTTATCGACTGCATTACCCGTATCAACAAAGACCCCTACGCCCTCCACATAAAGACGTACTGTATTCTCCGGTTTTTCAATTTCTTTTCCAATTACTAATTCGCCAATCCCCGTTCGCAAACCTTTAATAATTTCTGCATTTCGTTTTAGAAATTCCACATGGTCACCGGCGCTAATAAAAACATCTATTTTTTTACCGGATTCTATATTTACATTTGCCCTAAATACACGAATAGTACCGACGATGTCCTGCAATTTGCCAATGTTATTCTTTAACTCGCCCGCTTCCTTTTGGTCGCGTTTATTCGGATATTCCCAATTATACGCAACCACCTCACCATCCTTATAAATATTTCTGGCAACAACAGGACTTTTTGGTAAGTGATTAACCATTAAAAGTTCGTTTTCCCCATAAATATGCTGCCAAATAGCCTCTGTCACAAACGGCATGAATGGATGCCATAATTTTAAAATCGTATTCAAAACATAATTCAAAATTTCGCTTTTGTCTTTTTCTATTTTAGCGGCCTCCAAATACCAATCCGCCAGTATGCTCCATGTAAAAAGGCGCAAAGATTCCCCAGCACAGGATAAATTATAATTTTTTACCGAGTCATCAATGCGTGCTGTTAAAATATCTAATTCCACTAATATCCACCTATCAAAATCAGTTGCTGGAACTGGTTTGGCAATATCTTCTTTTGGATTCTCAATATTCAAAAGCATGAAGCGCGAAATGTTCCAAAGTTTGTTCGTGAAATTTCTGAAGCCGGCAATTTTTTGTTCGCTTAAATTCAAATCATTGCCTGGAGAATTTCCAATCAAAAGCGAGAGGCGCACGGCATCGGTGCCGTATTTATCAATTACATCTTTTGGATCAATGCCGTTGCCTTTTGATTTGCTCATCTTCTGGCCTTTTTCATCGCGGATCAAACCGGTAAAATATAAATTTTTAAATGGTACTTGTCCGGTGCGATACAAACTCATGATAATCATACGAAATGCCCAAAACGGCAAGATGTCGCGCCCCATCACCATCACATCGCTCGGATAAAACTCTTTAAAATCGTTTCCATTCGGAAAACCCAAAGTGGAATACGCCCATTGCCCCGAAGAAAACCATGTATCAAGCGTGCTCGGGTCTTGTTCCCAACCTTCACCCGGTGAATCAACCGACGCAACTATTTCTTCGCCTTTGTACCATATCGGGATTCTCGGCCCCCACCAAATTTGGCGCGAGATGCACCAATCTCGAACATTATCTATCCAATTTAACATTACATCTTTGAATCTTTCCGGGTAGATTTTTATTTCGTCATTTTCAATCGCTTTGCGCGCCGCATTTTTCAAAGAAAAATTCGCGTGATCAACATTCACGAACCACTGCTTGGACACAAGCGGTTCAATCGCCGTTTTACAACGTTCGCAAACCGACAAATTATTCGGGTAGTCTTCCTCTTGCTCCAGCAATTTGCTCTCGCGCAATTCATTAACTATCGCTTCCCGTGCCTCGCCCACCGCCATACCACTAAATTTGCCAAAACCCTCATGGATTTTCCCGTTTTCATTGATAACTTTTATTATCGGCAAATCATTTTTTCTGGCCATTTCCCAGTCCACAGCCGAATGCGCCGGGGTCACACCCAAAGCGCCGGTACCGAACGTTTGGTCAACTTCATGATCCGCAATAACTTTAATCTTTAGCGGTACGCCGACAAAATCAACCTCAAAAATTTTGCCGATAAATTTTTTATACCGCTTATCTTTCGGATTTACCGCCACGGCTGTGTCGCCCAATTTTGTTTCCGGCCTGGTTGTGGAAATTGAAAACGGAAAATCTTTGTCGTATTTAAAAGTATATAATTTCGCTTTTTGTTCAGAATGTTCCACTTCCACATCAGAGAGCGCCGTAAAACAACGCGGACACCAATTGATTATCCGTTCGCCTTGATAAATCATCCTATTGCCGTTATCATCCACTTCGTTATACATTTTTACAAATGTATCCAAAACGATGTTCACTAATTCCGGATCCATGGTAAATTTTTCACGAAACCAATCGGCAGAGAGTCCAATCTTTTTTTCTTGTCCGCGCATATATTGCGCGCGGTCTTTACAAAAGGCAAAGATTTCATCGTAAAATTTTTCCCGCCCTAAATCGTACCGAGTAATGCCACGCTCCTTCTTAATTTTCTTTTCATATACCACTTGGGATTGTATACCGGCGTGGTCCTTACCCGGCAAGAGCAAAACCTTTTCCCCTTGCATACGATGATAACGTCCGAGCAAATCCATCACTACATAACCAGAAGCGTGCCCAATATGCATTTCGCCGTTCGCATTTGGCGGCGGCAAAATATTAACATATCGTCCTTTTGTGTCCGGTAAATTTTCCGGTACAAAAAAACCCGACTCTTCCCATTTTTTATAAATGCCGTCTTCGTATTTTTTGGCCTCATAGGCCTTATCTAGTTCTTTCATGGTGAAAATTTTATAGTCAATTACCATATATTTTAATGAAAATTAGCGAAAAAAGCAACCTTTTAGGAATCGGCATCTGTCAAGAATTTATAAATATACTGGGATAACACCAAAATATGGGCTACAGTCAGCCAAAAAACGGTTATTGACAATAATCATCAATTAAGATATAATCAACAGTTATATGTTAGAAATAACCGACCAATTAAATAAACTGATTGAAGCGAGCGAACACCCGCTCGTGGTTTTTGGCGCGGGCAAAAATGACGATGCCGCGGCCGCAGCCATTGCTCTCAAGAATTATTTGGCCATCCGCCACAAACGCGCGGAAATTATTTGTGATAATTTTACTGTTCCGGCGCATTTAGCCTTTTTGAACGGCGTCAAAGACATCCGTGGGGACCTAGCCAATCTGCACAAATTCACCATCAAGGTAGATGTCTCCAAAACAAAAATTGATACCCTGAGTTATGACGTCAAAGATGGCTGGCTGTCCATTCATCTGACCCCCCGGCAGGGCGCAGTCAACAAAAACGATTTGCGCACTTTGCAAACCGGTTTCAAATATGATTTGATTTTTGTTGTCGGCACGACTGACTTGGAATCACTGGGCAATGTGTTTTTCAACAACACGGATTTGTTTTATCGCACGCCGATTGTGAACATTGATAATCGCGCGAACAACGAACATTTCGGCAATTTAAATTTGGTGGATTTGACCGCCACCTCGGTCTCGGAAATTGTTTATCGGACCTTTGAACAATTGGGTTTTAATTCCGATGCCGAAACCGCGACAGACATTCTCACCGGTATGATCTCGCGCACACGTAGTTTTAAAACTCCGAATGTAACCCCGCAGACGCTGGCCTTGGCCGGCAAACTGATGGATCTGGGCGCGGACCGCGAAAAGATCGTCCATAATCTCTATCGCACCAAAACCATTGCCACACTCAGATTGTGGGGCAACGCTTTGACCAATTTGCAAACCAATGGCGCGTCCGGACTGGTCTGGACGACTTTAACCCGTGATGATTTTGCCCGTTCCGGCGCCAATGAAAATGACATAGATGATTTGGTCAGCGAGCTAATTGCCAATTCTCCCGAAGCTAAAATGATTTTAGTCTTATTTGAAGACGCCAAAGAACCTAATCTGATTCACGGCCGTCTGACCACGGATAAAAACTTTGACGCCTTGCAACTCGCCGCCCCATTCCAAGCCCGTGGGACAAAACTCGCGGCTCAATTTACAATTTCCGGATTGACATTAAGAGACGCCGAACATGAAGCCGTGGAAAAAATTAAAACCAATGCTTTGCCTTATTCTGATTTAATCTAAACACATACTAAAATACTCCGAGATTATCTCGGAGTATTTTTTATTCGCATAATTAGTATGCATTCGTATATTGGCATCGCGTCATACCAAACTCTGCCCGGACATTTCCGGCGGTTGTTCTAATCCTAACATTTTCAAAACAGTCGGGGCGACATCGGCTAAAATTCCCACCGGTTGCATCAAGCTCAAGTCCCCTTCCGGCGGGTCGCCCGCCGGTCCGGCTTGACCAAGCAAATCCGCGCTGATGACAAATAACGGCACGGGATTGGTGGAGTGTTCTTTATCCATCTCACCGGTCTGCAAATTTATTATTTCTTCACCATTGCCGTGGTCGGCGGTAATTACGATAGCGCCGCCTTTGGCCAACACATGGTCCACGATTTCCCCAACACAAGTGTCCACCGTTTCCGAAGCTTTGATGGTCGCGTCCAAATTACCGGTATGCCCGACCATGTCGGAATTAGCTAAATTCACGGCAATAAAATCATAACTTCCACTCTCAATCGCTTTGATTGTTTCTTTGGCCACATCGCGCGCCGACATTTCCGGCTGTTGGTCGTATGAGGAAACTTTGGGCGAAGGAATAATTTTTCTATCTTCTCCCGGAAATGGTTCTTCGCGTGTACCATTCAAGAAAAAAGTGATATGAGCGTATTTCTCGGTTTCCGCGATGTGAAATTGTTTAAGCCCGGCCCGGCTGACTATTTCCGCCAAACCGTTTATGATTACCACGGGCGGATAAGCTATTTTGTCCACCGGCAGGTCCTTTTCAAATTCGGCCATGGTGGCAAAAAATAAATTTTTAATTGGCGCGCGGGTAAATTTATCAAACTCGGGCAAAACAAAAGCCTTGGTCAGTTCTCGCGCCCGGTCCGGACGAAAATTAAAAAATATCACGGCGTCATTTTCTTTGATGGTGACAATCGGTTTATTGTTCTTATCGGTTAGGACTGTGGGCAAAAATTCTTCATCATAATTTTTATTGGCATACGCGCCGTCAATCGCTTGAAGCGGGTCAATCGCCGTGCGCTCGGCCTCGCCCGTCGTCATCATATTATAAACTTTTTCAATCCTATCCCAATGGTTGTCCCGGTCCATAGCCCAATACCGTCCGCTCAGCGACGCCAACCGGCCGGTTTTAAGCTCTTCCATTTTTTTAATCAATACTTCAATAAAATATTTTCCGGAATTAAAAATCGTATCGCGTCCGTCAAGAAAAGCATGAACATAAGTTTGTTTGGACAAACCGCTTTTTTTGGCAAACTCCAATAATTTATGTAAGTGTTCATCGCTGGCATGAACCTTACCGGCCGAAACCAAGCCGATCAAATGCAAATTTGATTTATTTTTTTTCGCGTGTTCGGCCGCAGCCAAAAACGCGGGATTGTTTAGGAAAGCGCCGCTCCGTACGTCAGTGTCAATGCGGGGCAGAGTTTGATAATAGACGCGCCCGGCGCCAATATTCAAATGCCCGACTTCGGAATTGCCCATCTCGCCAAACGACAAACCAACCTCGGCGCCCGAAGCGGTCAAGGTCATGACCGGGTAATTTTTCTTGAATTCATCCAGGCGCGGGGTTTTGGCTTTGGCAATGGCATTGCCCTCGCCGTCCGGCGCCACTCCCCAGCCATCCATGATAATCAAAGCGACGGGACGATGTTTTAATGACATAAATATTTTATATTAGAATAACGGCCGGCCGGTCATCTCTTTTGGTTTTTCAACATTCATGATTTTTAAAATTGTCGGCGCGACATCGGCTAATTTTCCGCCTCGGCGTAATTTCATTTTGCGTTTGGAATAATCTTTGCCGATTAAAATAAACGGCACGGGATTGGTGGAATGCTCGGTGTCCACTTCTCCGGTTTTCATATTTATCAACTCTTCGGCATTGCCATGGTCGGCGGTGATAATCATCTGCCCGCCGACTTTTTCCACAATTTTTTTCAGCCGTTCCACTTCGCGGTCAACCACTTTAATTGCTTTGCGCGTTGCCTCGTAATCTCCCGTGTGGGCGACCATATCCGGATTGGCGTAATTCACACAAATAAATTCGTATTCGGATTTTTTTATTACAATCGCCAGCATATCCGTGATAACGGACGCGCTCATCTCGGGACGCTCGGCATAACTCTTAACCGAAATGGAATCAATTTTTATCCAGCGCTCATCGCAAAAATGCTGGCCATAACCACCATTAAAAAAATATGTCACATGAGCAAATTTCTCGGTTTCGGCAATATACAATTGAGGGCGCGAACAAAGCACGCGAGGCAAACTATTGACCACATCGCGTGAAGGAAAAGCGGTCAGTACGCTCGGAAGGTCCGGACCAAAATCAGTCATGGCGACAAAACGAATATTTTTGGGGACAAATTTGCGTTTGAATGTTGTACCGTTGCCATTGTGCTCAAAATTCTTTTGCACAAACGTCTTGGTAAGTTCGCGGGCGCGATCGCTCCTCATATTGAAGAAAAACATCACATCATTATCAGACACGGTGGCAAGTGGTTTACGCCCATCACCGGTAATAACGGTCGGCGAAATAAACTCATCAGTTTCACCACTGTTGTAAGCAAGCGCAATAGCTTCTTCGGCGCTTTTGGCCGTGCGATTGGCGCTTTTACCCGTCACAATCGCTTCATAAGCGCGGCGGGTGCGATCCCAATTTTTGCCACGATCCATAGCATAAAATCTGCCCATCACCGTGGCGATTTTTTCCCCATTCAACATTTTTTTGCGCAACAATCCCAAAAAATGCAGGGCATCATGCTGGCCGGAATCACGTCCGTCGGTAAATAAATGCAAATAAATATTTTTTATTCCTTCGTTACGCAACAATTCCAAAAGCGCGTATAAATGTTCGGGGCAGGAATGCGCGCTATTGTGATTAGATAGCAATCCCATTACATGGGCCGCGGTTTTATATTTTTTGATATGATGAACCGCTTGCATGAAAGCCGGATTTTTAAAAAACGTTCCATCCGCGATCGCTTCGTTAATGAACAATTTGTCTTGCTTGACTACGCGTCCGGCGCCGAGGTTATGATGGCCGGCTTCGGAATTTCCATCTTCGTTCTTGGTCAGTCCGACCGCTGCGCCGCTCGCAGATAGAAAAGTCGTCGGATATTTTTTTAACCACGAAAAATAATTCGGCGCCACATCCGGCTTAATCGGGTTGCCCAGATTTTTAATTGGCGCGGACCCCCAGCCGTCCATGATAACCAAGATTGTCGGTTTGATTTTCTTTTCAACCATAAAAAATTATTTTAAATTCCCAGTTCCTCCTCTATTTCCATTAAACGATTGTATTTTTCCACCCGTTCGGAACGCGACAATGAACCGGTCTTGATAAAATCCGAATTGACCGCCACCGCCAGATCGGCGATAAACGTATCACCGGTTTCACCGCTCCGGTGCGAGACATTAACTTTATATCCATTGGCTTTGGCCAATTTGATGGTTTGCATTGTCTCCGAGACCGTACCTATCTGATTGACCTTAATAAGAATGGCGTTGGCGACTTTTTCTTTGATGCCCCGACTGAAAATTTCCGGATTGGTGACAAACAAATCATCGCCGACCAAAGTTAAATCTTTGCCAAATTTTTCCGTGAACGATTTCCACCCCACCCAATCATCTTCGCTCAAACCGTCTTCAATCAAAACCAAGGGATACTTTTTCATCCACGACGCATATGTTTCCATCATCTTTTCGGCCGAACGCCCGGCTTTATCTTTTTCAAAAAAATATTTTCCATCATCGTAAAATTCCGAGGCAGCCACATCCAAACCTAGGAAAACATTTTTGCCCGGCTCATAACCGGCTGCTTTAATCGCCTCCACCAAAATTTTCAAAGCCGCTTCATTGGCGCCGAGCCGCGGCGCGAATCCGCCCTCGTCGCCCACGGCTGTGGTAAATCCTTTTTTCTTGAGCAGTCCGGCCAGAGCGTGAAAAATTTCCGCGCCCATGCGCACACGTTCACGTAATAATTTGGCCATGGGTATAATCATGAATTCCTGGATAGACAATCCGGAATCAGCATGCGCTCCGCCATTCAACACGTTCATGGTCGGGTAGGGCAAGCGCCAATTATTTTCTTTAATGTTGTAAAGTTTGCGCAAATGCTTGTAGAGTGGAACGCGGGCAGCGGCCGCACCGGCGCGGGCAATCGCGAGCGAGACTGAGAGAATGGCATTAGCTCCAAGTTTGGATTTATTTTTTGTGCCATCAAGCTCTATCATCATTTCATCAATCTTGATAAGGTCATTCGTGTCGCGACCGACGATTTTCGGCGCGATAATTTTATTAACATTTCTCACAGCCTTGAGCACACCCTTGCCGCCGTAACGCTTACCGCCGTCGCGCAATTCCCATGCCTCGTGAGCGCCGGTGGACGCGCCGGACGGAACTTTAGCCGAGACAAAAAGCCCGTTGGCAAGTATCAGATGTGTTTCCACGGTCGGATTACCGCGTGAGTCAAGAATTTCACGGGCTTGGATTTTTTTAATTTTCATACGTCGCATTTATATTTATGATTTCTATCTTTTACACTTTAATGACATTATATCACAGCCATCCTCATAAAAAAAGAGGACGAATATATCGCCCTCTCTTTCTTTTTTTCGCTTATTACTGAGTAATTTCGTAAGTCACGCTTACATTCATGACCATATCCTGAGTGCCACCAGAGACAGTGCTCGGGGACGCAGAGTCAGCGGACAAACCGCCACCCTCGGCCATATTCAAATATTTTGAATAATACACGTTGTTAGACGACTCATATTCATTATAGCTGACCACTGAGACAATTTTAACACCGAGCGACTGAGCCAAATATCCGGCTTTAGCTTTAGCATCGTCAATCGCCCTCTGACGAGCGATATCTTTAAGAGTTGTCTCGTCATCTATAGTAAAGCTCAAACCACTGACTTCGTTGGCGCCATAAGTCCCGGCCAAACCAAGCACGTCGTTAATTTTTGACAAATCACGAATTTTTACCGTGACTGAATGAGTCACTTTGTATCCTTTTAATTCTTGGCCTCTATCCTGAGTATAATCATATTCCGGATAAATGGAATAATTGGTTTGCAAATCTTTGTCTTCAATACCAAGTTTGGTCAAATCCGCAGTCACTTTGTCCATTACTTCTTTATTTTTAGCCTGAGCCACAGCCACATTTTTATCAGTATTGGAATAACCAATAGTAGTGACGGCGATATCATTCTGAGCTGTTGATTTGCCATAGCCGCTTACCGTAATCATCCGCTCGGTTTTATCGGCCATGCCGATGTATTGACCCTTCTTCATGTTATTACTGATGAGCGTGCCCAAGAAAAAAATACAATACACGAGCAAAAGCCCAAACAACGTGAAGATTAATTTTTTACCAAACGTGCCGCAGTGGCATTTAGCACCGCAACCACAACTACCGCCCTTGCAGTCTGAACCGCACGACGGTTTGGTCTCGGGCGCCACCGGCGGTGTCCGTTTGACCGTACTCATAATAGGCATAAATAATACCTCCTCTAAACACCGCCGTGTGGCGTGTGTTTAAAATTAATAAATAATAAAATTTTTATTTTTTCGCCACGGCTTTTGCCCCGGGCAAAATTTTACCGCTTAAAAATTCCAACATTGCTCCTCCGCCGGTAGAAACCAAGTCTATTTCTTCGGTCAATTTTAATTTTTTGACAATTTCCACGGTTTCGCCTCCGCCGGCCACGCCAAATTCCTTGCCCTTGGCTCGCGCCGCGAAAATTCTCGCGATGGAATAACTGCCCCAATGATACGGCGATTGTTCAAACATCCCCAATGCCCCGTTCCACGCCAAAGTCTCGGCATTCTTCAAAATCTTGGCATAACGCGTAATTGTTTCCGGCCCGATATCATAAATCGCTAAATTCTTATCACTAATTTTAAATTTATTGTCAATTTTAGCGGTATAGACTTTTTTACCGCGTGCATCCCCGATTACCACGTCAACCGGCATGATAATTTTTCGGTTTTTTAAATACGCCAGCGCTTCTTTTTTATATTTTTTTTCTATCAAAGAACCGCCGACTTTATAACCTTTGGCCCAAAGACAAGTATTAACAATGCCACCGCCCAAAAGTATGCAATCAACCTTTGGTAATAATTTTTTGATGAGCGGAATTTTGGTTTCCATCTTAGCCCCGCCGATCACGGCCGCGAACGGCCGTTTGGGTTTGTCGGTTAATCGGGATAAGCCGGACAATTCCTTCTCCATTAGCAATCCGGCGTATGACGGCAAATATTTGGCTACACCCGAAACCGAGGCCGAATCACGATGGGCCACGGCAAAACCGTCCAAGACAAAAATCTCACCGAGCGAGGCCAATGCTTTGGCAACTTTTGAATCATTCTTTTCCTCTCCTTTAATAAAACGAATATTTTCCAATAATGTTACACTGCCGTTCGGCAAAGATTTTATTTTATCAACAAATTTGTCCAATAATTTTTTGCCGTTGATTTCTTTGTCGCCGACAGAAAAAAAATTTATTTTTTTACCAAATAATTTTTCCAGAGATTTTGCCACTGGTTTTAATGACAGTGTCTTGTCCGGACCATTCGGCCGACCAAGATGCGACATGATAATTACTTTGGCACCGGCTTGGACTAAAAAATTTATAGTCGGCAACCCCTGTTCAATTTTATATGTTTCTTGAATCTTGCCGTTTTTAATCGGAACATTAAAATCCGCGCGCACCAGAACGCGTTTGCCGGAAAGTTTTTTAGCCCTATCCAAGGTGTTAATTTTCATAACTCTGATATTATACCACAAAATCGTCTACTCCACCAAGGCGTCATATCCGGATTCATCCGGCCAAAGATATTTTTTATATATCCATTCAGCCAAATCGCGCGCTTCGCTAAAGCGTTCTTCACTGGTGGCGGATCCCAAAATCGCCACAATGATCCCATGTCCGGAGTCATCGGCGAGACGGACGACAAAATTATAACGCGAATCATTGATGAACCCGGTCTTGCCACAAATATCTTTGGTGTTAAAATCGTTCGGTACCCATTTGAGAAGCAGCCAGTCCGTACTCCATACGCGGCGGACTTTTTTACCCCCTTCGGGATGCAAATAAAATTCCGCGGTTTGTAAATTCTTTTTTATTTTATCAAAACGCAAAGCTTCTTTCAGAACTTTGGCAATGTCCTCGGCCGAACCTACATTGCTCGCATCCAAACCGGTCGGATCAACATACTTCAATGTTTTTAAATTTAAATCCGCGGCTTTTTTATTCATACGTGCAACGAACTCATCCGGAGAAAGTCCGGAAGCGCGCACCAAGACACGTACCGCGCTATTTGAGGAACCGATCATGGCTGCGGCAAAAACCTCATCCAAAGTAAAAACTTCGCCGGAGACTAAATGATGATCGGAGTTATCACAATCAGAATCAAAAACAGAAGTCGTGGCCGTCCATTTCATCGGCAAATCCATGAGCACAATGGCGCTCATAAGTTTGGTAATGGAAGCGAGCGGACGAATATCAGATGAATTCTTCTCAAATAAAATAGTGTTAGTTTTCTCATCAATCGCAAACGCGCTGAACGCGGTAATAGTCGCGGTGTAAATATTTTTATTTTGCGCCAGCGGCACGGTCGGTTTGCTCTCAGGGAAATTTACCGCAACATCACCGCCATTCGCCGTTGCGCGCGGATTTGATTTAGGGAACTGATATTTACATTGTCGCGGTGTGGGTGAAAAAGAAACGGTAAACGCAAAAAGCAATCCGACACCCAAAATCATCAGACCAAAAGACGATAAAAAATTAAAAAGTTTGGGGTTCATCATAATCGGGCGATTTGTTTATCGCTCGACGCATCGGACAAAACTTTCATCACGTATTCATGATTGTGCAATGTTTCGTAATCCGGCAATTCAGATAGCGAGTTCAACCCCAAATTGCGCAGATAATCCATGGTCGCTTCATAGGTCGGCAAGAGATTGGCGCCATCTTCATTTTCTTTGATTAGACCGCGCAACAGCAAGTTGCGCAAAATCAAAGCGCAATTCACACCGCGGACCTGTTCCAGTTCCGGCTTGGTGATCGGCCCGCAATATGAAATCACAGTCAAAGTTTCCAACTGCGGACGAGTCAACTCGCCCGAGACTTCGGCTTTGAGAAATTTTTCCGCTGATTCACGGTTGTTTGGATTAGATACTAGTTGCCACTCGTCGTTATTTTGTAAAAGCGAAACGCCGGAATTTTCAGAACTATATTTTTCTGATAAAGTTTTCAACGCCTCCCCCACCGCGGTTTCGTCAGTTTCCATGGCCTTGGCGATTTTTTTCACGGCCAGAGGTTTTGATGCGACAAATAAAATTGTTTCTATTTGGGATACGAGTGACATATTAAATTTTTAAAATTTCCAAATCGGAAAACGAACTGTCTTGTTTGATGGCGGCCGAGCCGGATTTGACCAATTCCAATAAAGCCAGAAAACTGATAATCACCTCGGTCTTGTTGCCGGCTTCACCGAGTAATTGATTAAAACTTAAACGATGATGTTTCTTGAGCAGGTTATAAATTGAATCAATTTTTTGTTTAACGGAAATGGCGCGGTCAATCGTCACTTTAGGCAGAGGGTTGATCGGTTTCAATCGTTTGAGCAAATTATAAAAAGAATTTTTTAATTCCTCGGCGCCGGAATTGACCGGCAGGACAAATCCTTCGGCCTTAACCGGCGGTTCCACCCGGCCATAAGCCATCACATTTTTATTCCACAAACCATAAATGTCCCGGCTGGCTTCAATATAGCGTTTGTACATTTTCAGCTGATCGGCCAAGGACGGTCCATCGTCCTCATCCGCGGTCAGTTGCGGTAGGAGTTGTTTGGATTTCATGTACACCAGTTTGGTGGCAATGACCAAAAAATCCGCCAGTTCCTCGGGGCGATTGTCTTCCAATTTATTCAGGTACGCAAAATACTGTTCGGTCACTTTAGACAAACTGATTTCCGTGATGCTTAATTTTTCTTGCTCAATTAAGGCAAGCAATAAATCAAGCGGCCCGCTGAATTGTTCAAGTTTGATTTCGGGCATTATTTTAATTGTCATTTACTATCGGCAAATCAATGCGATTCATATCTCTCGGGAATAAAGTTGCATACTTCACATTTTCGATGCCAAGCAGCTTAGCTGTTAATCTCTCCAACCCGAGACCGAGGCCACCCTCCGGCGCCATGCCGTATTTAAACGCTTCTAAATAAAATTTAAAATCATCAATATTTAAATTTTTACTTTTCATGCTTTTGACTAATTGCTCATAATCATTAATACGTTGTCCACCGCTGGTAATTTCGACACCGCGAAAAAGTAAATCAAAACTTTTGGTGAATTCCGGATCTTGTTCATCAGGATAAGTATACATCGGGCGTTTGCTCACCGGATAGTGAGTGACATACACAAAGTCTGAATTAAAATTATTCTTTGCGTACTCGCCAATCCAACGTTCTTCGGACGGTTCCAAATCCGGTTCATCGGTATGATCAACACCGGTTTCTTTTTTTATCAACTCTTGTACTTCACGCAATTTTAAAAACGGCACCTTATCCGGCATTTCCGGACGCACATAATTTACCAACTTCAATTCGTGCGATACGGTTTTATCCAAATGATCCAGAATATATCGCAACATATCCGTTTCCAAATTCATTACATCATAATGATCGTTAATCATGGCATATTCCAAATCTAAACTGGTATATTCGTTCAAATGACGGGTGGTGGCATGTTCTTCGGCGCGAAAAACATTACCGACAGTATACACTCTTTCAAACACCGCCACCATTATTTGTTTGTAGAATTGCGGGCTTTGCGCCAAAGTCGCTTTATTCTTTAAATATTTTATTTCAAAAACCCCCGCTCCGCCCTCGGCGGCCGCGGCCACAATTTTCGGCGCTTGAAATTCCGTAAACCCCCGGCTGTTCAAGAAATCACGGAAGCCACGAACGATCTCCGATTGAATCTTGAAAACAGCACGCCATTTTTGCGAACGCAATGTTAGCGGCAGGTAATCCAAATGCACATCCATACCGATGGATTCATCAGACACATCAATCGGCAATGTCTCAGCTTTGGACAGAACTTTTATTTCCTTGGCCAGGAGTTCCACCGTGCCAGTCGGCATATCGGGATTAATTTGTTTGGCGCCACGCGCTTGCACCATACCGCGAATTTCTAATACCCATTCCTGTCTAATCTCTTTCACCTTTTCTTTTGACACTTCATCCAATTCCGCCGGCACGCCGACGACTTGAATGATTCCTTCGCGGTCGCGCAAATCAAAAAAAGCGATTTTGCCCATATCACGGCGGGCGTTCACCCAACCTTTGAGCAAAACTTCCTCCCCCACCTTTCCAACTGTCTCAACAGTATAAATGCGGTTCATATTAGTAAGCTAATTCAATAATTTTATTTATTAATTGTTTATAGGTCAACCCCTTGTTTCTCATCAACATCGGATACATGGAAATATCCGTGAATCCGGGCAGTGTATTAATTTCGTTCAAATAAATTTTCCCGTTATGTAAAAAGAAATCAATTCTGGCAAAGCCGCGACAGTCGCACAAACGGTAGATTCTTTCGGTCAACTTAATAATTTCTTTTTTGATATCGGCAGGCAAGACAGCGGGAATAACTTGCTCGGCCTCGCCTTTTTTATATTTATCGTCATAGTCATAAAAATCTTTCGCCAATTTTAACTCGCCCGGTGATGAAATAATTAGTCTCTCATTTCCCAAAACAGCCACTTCAATTTCCCGAGGGTGTTTTAAACCCTGTTCAATGACAATTTTACTATCGTGACGACGGGCAATTTTAATCGCTGATAACAGCCCCGTCCATTTTTCTACTTTTGTAATACCGACTGACGACCCGGAATTTGCCGGTTTTACGTAAATCGGCAATTTTAAATCTTTTTTAGCCAACCGCATTATCGCGGAAATTTCTTTTTGATTTTGAATCGTATAATCTACAACCTTGTATTTTGTCTGCAAAATATTTTGACCGGCGACAAATGTTTTGAATACCGCTTTGTCCATGCACAACGCCGAACTCAACACCCGACAGCCGCAATATTTTATTTTCAACGTTTCCAACAGTCCTTGCAAATATCCGTCTTCGCCAAACTTCCCATGCGCTATCGGCAATATGACATCAACGGCGCGCGCAAGATCGTCTAACGGGATTTGTTCACCGAGGTTCAAAGATTGTCCCAAGGATTCTACTTCAAAAAATCTACCATGTTTATCCCAATAAATCAAAATCAGTTTGAATTTCTTGCGGTCAAAATTGGCTAAAATATTTTTTGCGGAAATTTTTGACACTTCCGCTTCATTGCCCGGTCCGCCAAATATCAAACCAATTTTTTTCATATTTACTTTTTCTTTTTATTCTTTGGACTACTCTCAATCTGCTCAATCCGATTTAAAACCACGGAATCAATATCGTGAATTTTTAATTTATTGGCAATGTTATACAACATGATATAACAATTTGCCAAGTGTTTCTTCACCTCTTCTTTATTCTTTCTTTCGCGATGCGCCGCCCATAATTTACCGGCATTCTCGTGCAACGCAAGTAATTCAATCTCTACAGGCAATTTTTTCTGTTTAAAAGATTTTAATAATCTTTCAATTTCGTTTTCTATTTTGTTTGGCATATATAATTGTATTACGCGACAAGGGATTCCTCCCCGCTCAAGGCGGGTCGGAATGACACCTTTGAAATTAGTATTTTATTTTCCAAACATCTCCGCAATCTCCACCAAACGATGCGAGTAACCCATTTCGTTGTCATACCAAGCAATCACTTTGACCAGATCGCCGTCCACCACATTGGTCAATTTCAAATCCACGATGGATGAATACGGATTGGCGATAAAGTCGGATGAAACCAATTCTTCTTCAGTGGTCAGAAGCACGCCGGCGAAGCGCGCGGTTTTGGACGCCGTCACCAGGGCTTTGTTAATTTCTTCTTTGGTCACGTTCTTTTTAAGAATGGCCGTGATATCCGCCAAGGAACAAGTCAACACCGGCACTCGAACAGACAAACCGTCAAAAATTCCTTTCACGGTCGGAATGACCTCGCCCACAGCCTTGGCCGCGCCCGTGGTGGTCGGCACGATGTTCTCGGCCGCGGCTCGCGCCCGGCGTAAATCTTTGTGCGGGCCATCCTGCAAATTTTGATCAGCGGTATAACCGTGAACAGTCGTCATCATGGCTTTTTTGATGCCAAACTTTTCTTCCAACACGGCCATGACCGGAGCAATACAATTGGTGGTACAAGAAGCATTATTTATAATCTTTGAAGCCTCTTTGCCGACTTTGGCGCAATTCACACCACGGACATAAGTCGGGATGTCCCCGCCTTTGCCCGGCGCGGACAAAATCACCTTGCGCGCGCCAGCCTGAATATGTTTTTCCGCGTCTTCTTTTTTGGTAAATCGGCCAGTGCATTCCAACACCACATCCACTTTTAATTTCGCCCACGGCAACACGGCCGGGTCTTTCTCGGCCGACACCGGAACTTTCTTGCCGTCAACGATTATATTTTTTTCATCATACGAAACATCATGGTCCCAAGTGTGGTAAGAGGTATCGTGTTTCAAAAGATGGGCCAATGTTTTCGGGTCGGTTAGGTCATTGATGGCCACAATTTTGATATTCTTTTTTTCAAAAGCGATTTTGAATGCCTGACGGCCGATTCTACCAAACCCGTTGATAGCTAAATTCATATTTTATTGGATTAGATTATTCTTATTTTTAAAATTTTTATTTGTGATAACTTTGCGCCCTGTTTTTGACTCAATATCACGTCGCGCATTGCCGGCGATACTCCCACCGTCATGCGCCGCATGTTTATTTTCATCAAAATTTTTCGGTTCGCGTTTTTGCGATATCTCCGTGGTCGCGGTTTCCGCCAGCATATTTAGCACTAATTCCAAATTGGTCATGTTGTCGCGTAAATTTTCTTTTTGTAAATTTTTTAATTTTTTATATTCTTTCGTGGACATGCCAGTCCACGCCTTGGTAATTTCATCGGTTAAAATCGCAAATTCCAAACCCTCTTTCGCACCGCGCTTTGTCCATTCATCGGTCAAATCTTTGCGAATCTCAATACTTTTTAAACGCTGATTTACCCACGCCGGACTATAACCTTTCCGCAAATATGTTTTTAACGCGCGATTTATCGCCAATTCGGGATCGACTGTCTCTTCCAACCGTTCATAGCCGACTTGCGCCAGCCATAATTTGAACGGTTCGGCATTGGGCGAGGGAATTGATTGAATCAGACGCAACATCGTTTCGGTATCAGCGGCATCGGAGGTGTAATATTTGCCGTCGCTTGCCATAAATTTCAGTTCGTGACATTTTGTCACGATCTCGCTTCCCTCCTCTTTTAATCTCTGTTTTAATTTTCGCCAATATGCACCGGCGTCGACACTGCCAGTCAGTACTCTGACAATATCACTTACAGAAAAATACCACAGTTCATTGTTTCCATCCCAAATGCGACGGACTTGTTTGCCCTCAAATATCGCTACCCTATTCGGCAGTTTTTTGTTTGCCCGCATATTACACCCCTCCAAACTCATATGATAAAAAAGTTAGTTAAAAACTTGATGTTATTATAAACAAAAAAACTTGCTTACGCAAGGACTAAAAAACCCTCTCGCCAGAAGCGGCGGAGGGCTATGTTTTTGGGCAGAGGTGGGATTGCCCGGGGAATGAGCTACTTGATACGGCGGAGGAGATAACTCTGGCCGTGAAGACGACTACTGTGACGACTCACTTGGCTAGGATCTCGCCAAAACCACCCCCAAGTCCATGAGGGGCCCTCGTTATACCAATATCCAAGGCATGCGAAACAGTTTGGCTTATAGCGACGATTGAGCCAATTTGTAAAAATGAACACGGCCTTGCCGTAAAAAATAGCAGGAATCTCCTCTTGGTGTTCCATGATATGCCGGCAATCATCTTCGCCAAGGCTTGCGTCCAACTCTTTTGACCTTGTAATGATCACCTCGCGATTCACGCATCCCTCTTCGCCTTTCCTACGAAAAGATACGATTTCGTAAATACGATCGCCGATAGTCATTCGATTGGTCAACAATTTATCGATAGCCATCACGGCCTCCTTCGTTGGAAAGAACAAGTTATTAAAGCACGAAATAGCGTTTTTGTCAACCCCGACGCCCCTTTGGGGTCGGGGTCCCGACTTTGCGTCGGGATATTAATTCATGGCTAAAATCAGGCGTTTTACAAAGCACAAAAACCCGCCCTGTTGGCAGAAATAATAAAAAACCCTCTCACCTGAAACGGCGGAGGGCTAAGTCAACGATGACACAGACACAAAACAAAAGGATCAAACTTTACGCTGTATGACGAGACGGCAGGTAGTAGCGGGAACGATTGGGGGAAGATGTCGTCAAGCCGGTTTCACGCTCGCGTTGTTTTTCTTTTTCGGAGTTGAAGTGCAGTCGCCCACTTTCAATCGGCTCAAACTCCAGACGCCAGCGATAGCCCAAATATTCTATTCCGTCGCGAAAATCAACGGTGGTTTGAGATGCGCGCACTACCGTGTAATACATGCATCCCTTAGGGTCGCACAAAATCGTCCCCGTGAACACTAAGCAAATGCCTGCTTTACAAGAAATATCCTCTTTACCATCTTTTTCACGAGCGTTGGCGGCATCTATAAACCGTGAGGCGTCAACAAGACCAAGATTGGCATTCTCAACAATTGCAAACTCACGTATCTGCGGGCCACGCAGCCCGTCTTTCCGCGCAAAAGATTCAATCTCTTTGCGCCGCCATCCCAAAGCGTCATCGCTCGGTTCAACGTCGTCCACGATTCGCCATCCGGCGGGAATTCGCTCAATCGCATGCAACTCCGCCGGGAACGGTTGCCATCCGGTTTCATTTATACCCCTAAGCAGTGCCCGGGCAAACAACCGCGGATACGGCGAGCCCTCATTGGTTATCAGCGATAGATCTGACCTGCTTCCGCCCAACCGCCCCAACTCGTCTTCGATTAAACGAAGTATGTTCGTCACAAAAGCCATTTCATCCGCCAATTTAGCTTTGATTTTACTCATCAGGGATCCTTTCTTTGTCCGCGCAAGATGGCGCGTGTTTTGTTTTTCCAAAAATAAAAAGGACGAGAACTTATAAAGAAAGTAGCAAAAAGGGATGAAAAAGTCAAGCTACACCACCCTCGCAAACAAACACTTCAGATACTCCCCTTCCCCAAAAGAAACTAATTCCGGGTGGTCAATGCCGTGAGTATATGTTTCCAAAATTTGAGCGGTTTTGCGGGTGCGTCCGGCCGCTTCGGAAACGGTATAACGGAAATCAGTCAGCGACACGTGCATGGAGCATGATGCCGTGACCAAAATTCCTTCGGATGAAAGCAAACGAAAAGCCATTTCATTTATTTTTTTATAGCCCATCAGCCCCTCGTGAATTTTACGGCGGTCTTTCACAAACGCCGGCGGGTCCAAAATAATCACCTCAAAGTCCTCGCGGATATCCGGATCTTTTTGTTCTAAACCAATTAAATAATCTTTGACATCGGCGCAAACAAATTCGCATTTCTTCGGATTCAAACCATTAAGTTTAATATTTTCCTCGGCCAATTCCAAGGCCTCGGCCGAAGCGTCCACGCTCACGACTTTTTTCGCGCCACTCGCGAGCGCGTACACGCTAAACCCACCGGTATAACTGAAACAATTCAAAACATTTTTCCCATCAACATACTTTTGTAGAGCAGCGCGCTTGTCCCGCTGATCCAGAAAAAATCCGGTCTTTTGACCGTGCGCCACATCCACCCAAAATTTAAAACCATTTTCCGTGATTTTGATTTTGTCCGGCACATCGCCGGAAATTATACCCGCATTGCCGGCCGTCTCCCCTTCTTTGCGCCCGCCGACATCAGAACGTTCAAAAATGCCTTTGGGCTTAATAATTTTTTCCAAAGCGTCAACAATAGTCATTTTCCAAAGTTCAATCCCGTGATTGTGAAATTGCACGCATAAATAGTCGCCGTATTTATCCACGATCAAGCCAGGAAGTAAATCATTTTCACTGTTGATGAGGCGATAAGAATCGGTTTGTTTGGATTCCACATATTTTTGCCGTAATTCATAAGCCGAACGGACGCGTTTCACAAAAAAATCCAAATCCACTTTTTCATTTTCATCCCAGCTCCACAGGCGCACGGCCATTTGCGAATAGGAATTAAAATATCCCTGAGCCAAAAAACCGTCCCGCTCATCATAAAGCGCGACCGGCATACCGCTGGATAAACCCTCGGGAATATGTTTGATCGCCCCCTGAAACACCCAGGGATGACGGCCAAGGATCGGACCGACGCGATTTTTGTTGATGATGAGTTTTTGCATAACACGATTCAAATATACGAATTTATGCGAATAATACGAATTTTTCGCGACTAATTTTACAGGGTAAATTCTAACGGAAATCACAATAATAATCAAGAGTAAAATAAAAAAGCGGCCCCTGCGGATTGCAGGCGCCACCATGAAAATGAACACGCTAACGCGCTACTCGCCACTGTAAAACAGCATCGTGCCATTAGGTTTCCATAACTTATTCGCGCCGTCAGGATTCACTGGGTTGTGCTTGCGAACAAATTCTAACCATTTCTTTGCCTTGGAACGAGATTCACCATACTTGCCCCGAAAACAGCTGACAACATATGCCTCTGAAAGCGACAAATCTTTTTCTCTCTGACTCAAACGGCGGCGTTTCTTAAGTTTCCGAATTTTGGCTTCCGCAACACACCCGCTACTCTTAGGCCTCAATTTATCCTTTACGCGACAGGAACGATCTTTACCGACGTTTTTTTTCGCCATCGGATCCTCCTTGGTTGTATGATTTATCTTGTCCAACGCATTATAACCAATTTTTAAAAAATGTCAAACTATCGCCAGGCAGGCCAGAAGTCCAATCAAACCGAGCGTCTGGATGATAATATGTGGATGTTGTCTCTTAAATTCTACAAATATGCTGAGCAGAAGCGCGGCGGAAAAAATTCCAATAAAAATACAATATATATCGCGCGTGACGCTGAAAATTTTGGTCCAGCCGGAAAGCGCGCTTTGGGCTTTAATATATTTTTGCACCGGCGTCTGACCGGTAGTTTGAATATTGAACCAGTCAACACTATCTTGAAAAGCGGTGCCGGCCGAAGCGATTTTAATTTCCGGCAAAACGATTACTTTGAAAAAATTTTCCGCCGGTTCATTTACAAAAAATTCTCCTTGATACATTGAATCACCAGAGGATTGCAAATCAATTAAATTATCATTGACATTGACTTGCGCCGAATCTACCGAACCCGTAATTTTCGCGCGTACGGATATTTTTGTTCCGCCGTCTGCTTCTTGCCAATAGACTTTGGAATTAGCGTGATCAAAAATTGCCGGTTGAATTATGGCCGCGGTTTCTTTTTCCGCGAGCACGCTTGTCGTGGCAATTGTTTTTTCCACCGGCACAATAATATCTTTTGCCACGGCGACTTTTTTCACCGGCTCAGTTATCGTTTGCTCGGACATGGCCGATGGGCTGCCAAAATGTTGAGCCACATAAACCGTTTGCTCGCCGGCATAAACACCGCTTTCCAAACCCACACCCAAATCCACATAATCTTTGTCTATCATATTGGCATAATGCGTCGGGCTGTTAACCCAAGCATTGACCGCATCCTCGGCGCTGGCAAATCCCATGGCCAGATTTTCACCGACCGTGGAATATTTGTAACCGGAAGAGCGAACAAAATCACTTACGGTCTTACCACTCGGACTGGTGTGACTAAAATACGCGTTCACGGCCATATCATCAGCCTTGGCTTGAGATGAATTATTAAGCGCAGTATTTACCGTCAAATCCTTCAAATGAGAATTCGCGCGGATGGCGTTGGTTAATACAATTATTTTTTTCTGCTCCTCGGCCAACACATCGGGCAAGACGAACACCGTGGCCGGCAAGGCCAAGACCGCGATAAAGACAATTAATTTCATGGATACAAACAAAGCGCTATAAAATAAAGCGCGTTTGGTATGCAGAAAATGCGGATGATAATTATTGGCCGCGTGCGGGATAAAATATTTTTTGCACGTCCGTTTCATATTAGAGCGTTATGCACGCTTGATATTTTTTGACTGACGCAAGTGTGATTGGACCAAAGTAACCGGTGGCAATTTGATACTTGGGAAAAAATCCCGCGTTCTTGAGTTCTGTTTGTAATGACTTCACATTATCTGAGTGCTCGCCGTATTTGGTCAAAGCGATAAATTCATCAATTTTGGAATTTCTCAACTCAGCCAGACGATTTTGACTGGCCAGATATTTTTTCACCGAGGTCAAAGTAATCGGACCAAAGTAACCGGTGGCAATTTGATACTTGGGAAAAAATCCCGCGTTCTTGAGTTCCAGTTGCAATTCACGGACATTGGCCGAACGTTCGGCATACCTAGTCAAGGCGATAAGTTCGTCAATACGAGAAATTTTTTCACCCAACACTTGGCCGGCTACTTTCGGAGTGGTGGTGGAGGCGCTGTAAATTGTCGTAGTTGAGGCCGAGTTGCCGGATAAAAAATCGGTTGGCTGCGAAGACGTGCTTGATCCGCCGGATGATCCGCCGCCACCAGAAGAAGAAATGGCATTAACTGTAATGCTCAGCCCGGCAACGGCCGAATTGCCATTGTTATCATAAACCCTCACGGTGGTGTAATATGTTCCGGCTGTGCCATAGGTATGGGATGTGTTTGACGCGGTGGTGGTGGATATATTGCCGTCGCCAAAATTCCAAACATAATTTTGAATACCCGAATAAACATCCGATGAACCAATCGCGCTAAAATTTACATTCTCTCTAACTGTAATTGATTCGGAAATCGGACTAATCACGGCAATCGGCGCAACCCTGTCTTCAACATCGCCGGTTATTAACTCGTCAATCTGATTCCCGGCCTCATCAATTATTGTAGTCAAAACGGGTAAAACCTGGTAAACCGGAACATCGTCATAATTAATCGAGGAATCTAAATTTAAGGTGACTATTTTATTCAAATACGAAACGCGATTAACCGATATTTCCGAGGCATCACTCGCATTGCTTCTATAAATTTTAAAATCCTCAATTTGCGGTGAATGTGTATCATTATTCTGCAAATATTCGTTAAATTTTATCTCTATTGTATCCAAACCGATTGCAATAGCACTTACCACATACGGCGGCGCGTTATTAACATTGATATATACCGTGGCGACATTGCTATAAGACAACCCATCAAACGCTTTATATGTAAACAAATCCACTCCTTGATAACCGGTATTTGGAGTGTAAGTAAAACCACCGTCTTCATCAAGTAAAACAGTCCCATTTTCCGGGTCAGAAACTATAACAGTACTCAAAGCATCCTCATCAGCATCTGTGTCATTTTGAAGCACGCCTTCACCAGCTGAAATTGATAAGGCCGAATCTTCGTCCGTGATATACGTTTCATCATCAAAAGCAAGCGGTGCTTCGTTGGCCGGGCTAACATTTACAAAAATTGAGTTGACTGACAAACCGGTACTATTCTCTTCACCACTGCCATCAATCACACGAAATGTAAAACTGTCATAATTATCACCATCTTCATCGGCGGCCGGCGCAAAAACCAAATCTCCTTTGGCGAGCACAGACACGTCAATTATCGTTTCCGGTAAAAATGCTTCATTATTTAAAGTCAACGCGCCCTTTTCGGGAAGCGTATCAATTCTTACCGCGGACATAGTATCGCCGTCAACATCTTGGAAACCAAAATCTCCGGCGCTAAATGTATAGAAACCGTTTTCCTCAACTGTAATTGTATTATCCGTTCCAGACGGTTCATCATTAGTCGCAATGAGTGTGATATTGACCACGGCTTCCCCACTGTCAAACTCTCCGTCATTCGTCGTATAAGTAAACAAATCATCGCCATTATAATTTTCATCGGGAGTGTAGGTGAAACTTCCATCAGTATTAAAAATGAGTGCGCCATGAGAAACATTATCAACTAAAGTTGCGTATAATGTATTATTTTCCACATCAGTATCATTGGCGAGCACACCTGTTACAACACTTGTTTCTAAAATTTTATCTTCGCTTTTTGAATATGCGTCGGGATTGGCCACCGGCGCGTCATTCGCTGACACTCCTCTGGCCGACAGTAACGCGACAGCGAAAATCGTCGTCAAATAAAAGGCGACCTTTTGTGCGAATGAAGAAAATTTAATTTGTTGATTGCCTATATGCGACATACAATAGGAAGTTAAATTCAACCTATCAAAATATCATATTTTTGTCGTGTTGTCAAGCGTCCACATTCTCATCATAACACAAAAATAGCCCCGGTCAAAACCGGAGCCGTTTTTATTTTTTTTATCTTATTTCAGTTGTTCGGCTACTTCCGAGGCAAAGTCACAGCTTTTCTTTTCAATTCCCTCGCCGAGTTCAAAGCGCCAAAACGCTTTCACGATTGCGCCGGATTCGGCGGCAAATTTTTCCACGGTTTTTTCTTCGTCCTTGATGAACGGCTGTTCCAACAGACAAATCTCGCCGTAAAATTTATCCAATTTTCCTTTGACGATATTTTCAATTATATTTTCCGGTTTATTTTGCGCGCGGAGCTGTTCAGAAGCGATTTCTTTTTCTTTGGCGACGAGAGCCGGGTCAACCGCGTCGCGATTCAGATATTTCGGATTGGACGCGGCCACATGCATGGCGATTTCGCTCGCCAATTCCGTGGTACCGCCTGTGAGCAGGATCAAAGCGGAAATTTTACCGCCCATATGGACGTAAGCGCCCAATGTTTCTCCATCCGCAGCTTGCACCGAAGCCAACCGGCGCAAATTTAATTTTTCGCCGATTTTCATCACGGCCTCATTGAATTTGTTTTGCAATTCGGCATTGTTCAAAGCCTCGGCCGGGTCGTTGGGACGCGTGGCCAACACGCTTTCTACCACCGCGTTCAATAAATTTTTGAAGTCATCACTCTTGGCCACAAAATCCGTCTCGGCATTTAATTCCACGATGGCCGCGTTGTTGCCCTCCACTTTGACGGCAGTCAAACCTTCGGCCGCGATTTTATCAGTTCTTTTGGCTGCTTTGACAATCCCCTTCTTGCGCAAAATCTCGCCCGCTTTTTCCGCGTCGCCATTGGCTTCTTCCAACGCCTTTTTGCAATCCATCATGCCGGCGCCGGTTTGTTCGCGTAATTTTGCAATGTCTTGTGCTGTTATCATATGATTAATTTTATTTTGTGCTGATTAATCCGAACCCTCTTTGCGCAAAGCGCGTTTCTCCGGCTTATCCGTCTTCACATTCTGAACCGGTCTTGCGCCGGCTTGGACGGGTTTAAAATTGTTTTGAGCCGGCTTTTCATTTTTTTGCGCTTCCATTTTTTCCAATTTCTTTTTTTCAAATTCTTTTTTACCTTCATTGACCGCCTCGGCGATCAGATCGGCAAAAAGTTTGATAGCATTCACCGCGTCGTCATTACCCGGGATCGGATAATCGGCTTCAGACGGGTCAACATTGGTATCGCAGACTGCCACGATCGGCACTTGTTTGCGGATGGCTTCGGCTAAAGCGGTCTTCTCGGTGCGCATGTCCGCGACATAGAGCGCGTCCGGCAAACGTTCCACCGTGGTCAAACCGATTAAATAGCGGTCCATCTTTTCCAATTCTTTTTTAAATTTAGCTTGTTCTTTCTTGGTATATTTTTCCACTTCACCGCTCGCAATTTCGCCTTTCATGGTGCTGTATTTGCGCAAGCGTCGTTTCATTTCTTCAAAATTTGTGAGCAATCCGCCGATCCAACGTTCCGTCAAATACGGCATACCGCAAGCTTCGGCCGCGGCCTTGATGTATTCGCGAGTCTGGCGCTTGGTGCCGACAAATAAAATAACCTTGCCTTCAGCGGCGAGGTTCTTCACAAAAGTCAGAGCTTTTTCCAGCTCCACCAAAGTCTTGTCCAAATCAACGATATGGACTCCACCGCGCGCGCCAAAAATGTATTGTTTCATCTTCGGGTGCCAACGGGACTGCTGATGGCCAAAATGGGCTCCGGCTTTCAATAATTCCAACAAAGTAGGTAACTTTGCCATAATGTTTTTCCTTTAACCTCCCCGCCCTGCTCCTGAGTGATCAAGAGAGGAAAATTTTGACGGGCAGTACCACGCGCGATTTGGCGGGCCTGTCCGCCTTGGGCGGATGAGAGATAATTAACCCTGCCTGCCCCGACCTTGCGTCGGGGCTTAAACAAAAAACAGGTTATCGCGAGTATAACCTGTTTTTGGATTTGTGTCAAGTGATTCTGCATCAGACAGAAATTTTAGGCAACTTTCTCGTCCTCTTCGCCTTCCCATGGGTTTAGTGCATTATCTAAACTATGGAGAGTTTTTTCACTAATTTCACCAACTTGAATACTTTCTAATTTTTTACGCGCGTTTGCTAAATCCACACCATCTTTCTCAACTAATTTTAAATTTCTGGCCTCGCGAGCTTTTTGAATACTGGTAACTCTAGCGGCCTCCGGGATCGGGGGTGGTACGCTCGTCTTTTTTTCAAGCGGTTTTTCCGCTCGATCAAGGCGAGGGGCTTCTGACCCATATTTAAGCATATAATTGTAATTTATTGAATAAATTACGATTTAACCTAAATATTATAGCACATTTTGACCAAAAAGTCAAGTTTTGAATACGGCCATTGACAAATATACGGATTATTGCTACAATATGCCCACATAAAAAAAATATAAAATAAACCTATGAAAAAAGAGATCCACCCTGAGTTTAATGAGAATTGCGTCGTTACTTGCGCCTGCGGTAATACCTTTACCACCGGCAGTGTCTTGAAGGAAATCCGCATTGAGCTTTGCAATAAATGCCACCCGTTCTATACGGGTAAGCAGAAATTTGTTGACACGGCCCGCCGCGTGGAGAAATTCCAAGAACGCACCAGCAAGCAAACCGCCGCTTCAGCCGTCCGTAAAGGCAAGAAAGTCAAAAAGGCAGCCACGGCCGCCAAGAAAAAAGCGAAAAAAGCTGAATAAAAAATTGTCTAAAAGCAGCCAAAAAATGGCTGCTTTTTTGTTATTGACCCGGCAGAGCTCTTTTGAGATTCTACCGGGCACGCCCGGCAGAGCTCTTTTGAGATTCTACCGGGCACGCCCGGCAGAGGCCGAAGGCATTCTACCGGGTTGACAAAGAGCCAAGTATATGATAACTTAATATGCTACCCTAAACATGAGAGGGGGCGGGGCTTTTGGCCCCTAAACGTTCTTTAACAACTCACGGAGGTGAACCATGGCTAGCGAGAAAAAAGAGGCTCGCGTTGCTATGGCACCGCGAGAAGAAGACCAACCAAATTTCTTTGAACGAAAAACCGAAACTTGGCAGCGATACTGGCACGCTGTGTCCGCGCAAGAACAGGCAGTGAGAGAAATGTACTTTGCGGGCTTAGTTGGCGGATCGGTTCATAACGGACCTCTACCGCCCGATTATCTCAACACTATTTTCAGTGGGATCATCACTTGTGCTGAAGACGATATTATAAGTTGCCTGGAAAAGTACATGCCCCCTGAACTTAGCGAGAGATTGAAACCAGCGCCGCTCTCTCTGATCGGACCATTGGACATCCTTGCTCTGGCCGGCGGAGGCCAAGACAGTTGGGATCGCCAATCATTCGAGGCTATCAGACTTCTGGAGCTTGCCCTGGGTTATGCTAATATGCATATCAATCTTGGCGCGGATGTTGGCCGATCAAAATTGCACGATCTGGGGCAACCAATAAGTTTCATCAATGACCAGGAACGAAATTTGAGTGTGTTTCTGCGCTCACTGAATCTGGGGTTGTGTGTTGACGCTGAGGAGTTGGTCGTCTATTTGTCGCCCGCTGACAAATGGACATGCAAAGAAGTCGTGTGGAAAGATGAAGAAACGACAGAGCAAAAAGAAAGGCTTCTCACTTGCGGATATGTAAGAATTGAAAGGCAGGTTTTGGCAATAGTTCTTAAAGAAATGCCCAGCACTGTGGCAATAGGCGCGGCGGCCGTTTATTTTAACAACGAAGATAGGCCGGAACCCGCACAAAACAACGGACGAACTATCCGAGCGATCGTCCATGCGAGGCAAAAGGGATTTTTTGAAGCCTTTGCCCAAGGATTCCGCAAAGGCCAAAGAAGATTCTACTTCTCACGTGACATGCGCGGGCTTAGATTGGTGACGTTTAACAAAGAGGACGCGCACGAATTGCACAAATTCTTTTTGCAAGCCTCGGGATTTGCCAAGCCGAAAAAACGAATGGTTGCAAAGCTGAATGAACATTCTTCAAAACGAATACACTTGTTCAGTCAGTCTATTCGCCTCGCCGGAAGATCTTGGGAAGTCCAGTTCTGGCCAGATGCGCGCCATATCTTCAACGTACTGTTGTCGACCGAGGAAGAGGCACACAGTTTGTACCATCTACGAGGCTATCTTGAGTACCTTTTCCCGCAGATGTTCCCGTTTAGAATATACGGCGTCAATTGGCAAAATCCGGATGTCAAGAATCAGTGCGAAGAACACGTGAAGGCATTGATCGAGAGAAGGAATCGCAACCTCCGATGAACCCAACGCCCCGTTGAAATCTCTTGCATGCTGTGGTATGCTTGAGACGTAAACGGGGCGTCTTTTTATTTTATGGAAAACGACAGAAAATTCAAACAATTACTACAAAAAACCCGCGACTGCTGTCCGACGGAAAACATGGATGAGATCCGCCGTGTTTATGAATTTGCCAGGGTGGCTTTTGGCGATCGCAAACGTGCCTCCGGTAAGTCCCAGCTGGATCACGCACTGGATGTGGCCATTCTTTTGATTGATTGGAAAATGCCGCCGGATATTGTGATCGCCGGCCTGCTCCACGACATCTTGGAATACACCACCTATACCGAGGAGGACATCGCTAAAAAATTCGGGCGCAAAGTCGCGCGGTTGATTATCGGCGAAAACAGATTGGACAGTTTGAAATACATGGGCAAAGAACGCTACGCGGAAAATTTGCGACGCATGTTTCTCGCTATGGCCGATGACGTGCAGGTCGTGTTTATCAAATTCGCCGACCGAGTGGATAATCTACGCACGCTTGCAGGCTTGCCTGAAGAGAAAAAACGCCGTTTAGCATTAGAGAGTTTAAATATTTACGCGCCGATTGCCGGCCGGCTCGGCATGGATCTAATCCGCCGTGAACTGGAAGATTTATCGTTTAAAAATTTGATGCCAAAAGAATACGGCAAAATATCCGAACTGGTGGAAAGCTACAAAAAACATGAGAGAAAAAATTATGAACAGGTCAAACAAAAAATTGAGGATGGCGCAAAAACCAACGGCATTAAAATAACCGCCATTGAAAATCGCATCAAAAGCATGTACAGTTTGTACCGAAAAGCCGAAGCAAAGAAAAAAAATCCGACTAAAATTTACGACATCGCCGCCTGTCGCGTCATCGTTCCGACCGTCGCGGACTGCTATACCCTACTCGGGATAATCCACGCGAATTGGCACCCACTCCCCGACCGTTTTAAAGATTTCATTGCTCAACCTAAGCCGAACGGATACCGCTCCTTGCACACAAACGTTTTTTGTAATAAAACCATTGTTGAATTTCAAATTCGCACGATAGAGATGCATCAAGAAGCCGAGTATGGTGTCACCGCCCATTGGATCTATAAAGAACAACGAGACCAATGGCAAAAGGATTTCGTCAAACGCACTGCTTGGATCAAAGAATTATTTTCTATTCAAAAAGAAATAAAAAACCACGCTGATTTTTCCAACACAATTAAATCGGTAAAATTAGATTTATTTAAAAATCGGATTTTTGTTTTGACACCTAAGGGCGATGTGATTGACTTACCTGATGACGCCACGCCTCTGGATTACGCGTATGAAATACATGTGGAAATCGGACACCATTACCTGTCGGCAAAAGTAAACGGCGAGATAGTTCCGATGAATCATATTCTACATTCTAACGATGCCGTGGAAATTATCCGTTCTCACGATCAGCCGACGGTAAAAAATTCATGGCTGCGCGTTGTGGCCACGCGGCACGCGCGCGAGGAAATTAAGAATTTTTTATCAAAACACGCCGACGATGAATAATAAATTATATGCAAAAAAAATTTGAAGAAGTTAAAAAACGTTTTGAAACGCTGGAAACGGATTTGCAAAATCCGGCTGTCATTAATGATACCGATAAATTAAAAAAGATATCCCAGGAATATTCCGACCTCAAGCCGGTCGCGGAAAAAGTCATTACACTTTTTAGTTTGGAAAAAAATCTGGCCGAAACCGAACTGCTGGCCACGTCGGAAACCGACAATGAGATGCGCGAATTAGCTCTGGCCGAGACGAGCGAGATGCGCGAGTCCGTGAATAATTTAAACAAAGAATTGGAAGAGATGACCAGGCCGCGCGACCCGATGGACAAAAAAGATGTCATCGTGGAAATACGCGCCGCCGCCGGCGGTGACGAATCAGCGCTGTTTGCCGCCGAACTTTATCGGATGTACGTGAAATACGCCGAGGCACACAATTGGAAAACATCGCTGATTGACTCAAGCGTCATCGGCATCGGCGGATTTAAAGAAGTTATTTTTAATATCAAAGGACGCGGGGCCTACAAAGATTTAAAATATGAAATGGGCGTGCATCGCGTTCAGCGCGTGCCCGAAACCGAGAAAGCCGGGCGCGTCCACACTTCCACGGTGACCGTGGCAGTCTTGCCGGAAATTGAAGAAGCAGAGATGAAAATTGAAGCCAAAGATTTACGTATTGATACATTTTGCGCCGGCGGACATGGCGGACAGAGCGTTAACACCACCTATTCAGCCGTGAGAATTATCCACATACCGACCAATACCATGGTGCAATGCCAGGACGAACGTTCGCAGGCCGCCAACAAAGAAAAAGCTATGAACGTTTTGCGTTCACGGCTTTATGAAGTTGAAAGGGAGAAAAAAGAAAAGGAATTATCCGACAAACGCAAATCGCAAATCGGGTCGGGCGACCGCAGTGAAAAAATCCGTACTTACAATTTCCCGCAGGACCGCATCACCGACCATCGCATCAATCGCAATTGGAACAATATCAAAACGATTCTGGATGGCAATTTAGAACCGTTGATTCTTTCTTTGCGCGAAGCGGATTACGCCGGCCAATAAACAATGATAAAATTGATGAAATTGATATATCGCTTCGCTTGATGAAAATGATTAATTTTAAAATTTGTCTTCATCATCTTCATCACCGTCCTGTCATGTTAAAAAAAACAAATTTTCTTCTAATCACCATCCTCATAGTTGGCACCGCCCTCCGCCTGGCGGCGGTTTTTAAATATGGAAATTTTTGGGATGATGAAATGTTCAGTTTTGTTTATAGCCAAAAATCTTGGCCGCAAGGTTTGATATATTGGCTTTGGGAAACCAACCCCCCGCTTCATCTGCTAATTTTAAAAATTTGGTTTTACATTTTTCCGGCCATGGAATTTTTTGCGAGACTTCCCAGTCTGATTGCCGGCATGATGACAATTTACGCCGTGTATATTTTAGGACGAAACATATTTAACGGAAAAACCGCGCTCCTGGCCGCATTTTTACTCGCTGTTCATCCATATCATATATTTTGGTCGGCGACCGCGAGAGTTTACGCCGTGTTGGTGTTGCTCGCAACAATTTCAACTATATATTATTTTCGCCTATTCTTTGGCGAAAATACAAAAGAAAAAAAATATCCGGCCGCTATTATCAACACCCTTTTGCTTTTTTCACATTTAAGCGCCGTCTTCTTTTTAGCTGGACAATTTATTGCCCTGATTATTTTTAAGGGAAAAAGATCGGTCATTGATTGGATTAAATTAAATTTATTTCCTTTCATGTTTGGCGCCGTTTGGATTGTCACTTCATTAATTATTAAACGCGGGAACGACTTGGAACAATCGTGGTTCTTTAACATGACGCATAATTTCAAAAATCTTGTCTCGCCTTTCATCAATATTACACTTGGTCAATATCCGCTATATATCGGTGTATGTTTTTTCCTGCTATTCGCGCTATTGTTGGGCGCGGCCGCTATCAAAAAGTTCAAATCTCGCGATATAAACTATTTTGTTCTTTTGACAATCGCGCTCGCACCGATGTTTTTATCGGCTGTCGCAAATGTTTGGCATATTAAATTTTTTGTTATATCTCTGCCGATTTTGGTCTTGCTCATCGCTGAAGCTCTGTTGCTATTTTTTACCGAAAAAACGGCGGCCGTCATAATAATAATTATCTACAGCGTCGGACTATTTCGTTTTTATGCCGGCCTGCCGTTAACCGACTGGAATGAGGCGAGAGTTTTTATTGCCACACATCAAACCGGGAATAGCCTGTTTATCTACAATAATTTCATTTTGAAATTACAAATTGATAAATATTTGCCAAAAAATATTTCCGCCAGCGCCACGCCGTTAATTTTGTATAAAAACATGGATTGGGATGACATGATCGTGAAAAAAAATTATATTTTTACTTCACTTAATGACAAACAAAAAGACGACTGGTGTGATGAAAACAAACTTGATAGCTATGATCAAATTATTCTTTTGCAGGGCAACTATAATTTTATGACCCGTCTGGACGACCTATTGACGCGACACGGTTGGTACCAAAAAGGTGAAATTAACAAAACGCGCTTAAACGGAAATTACTATTTTTACGTATATGAAAAATATTAATGATCTGCGCGCATCGGCCGACCCGGTTCAACTTAAGGAAATTGATATTATTCTCAGCCGCATACTCAAATGCGACCGCGCTAATTTAATTGCTCATCCGGAAATTAAATTAAATTGTTTTCAAGCGATAAAATTCTGGCGGGCTATTCGCGCTCTTAAAAATAATATTCCCCTTGCCTACATAATAGGACAAAAAGAATTTTTTAATTTGAATTTTCTGGTCAACAAAAATGTTTTGATTCCCCGTCCGGAAACGGAATTGATGGTTGAAGAAGCGATTCGTGTCATTGCGAGGCACGCCTGCCTGTCCGGCAGGCAGGAAGTGCCGTGGCAATCTAAAATCGCACTAATCGACATAGGCACTGGAACCGGGTGCATCCCGGTTGCTATTGGAAAAAAATTTCCTGATATAAAAATATTTGCCACGGATATTTCACGCACCGCTTTGCGCGTCACGAAAAAGAATGCGAAACGATACAATGTAAATATTAAATTTTTACATGGCGATTTACTTGAGCCGATTTCCAAATTACTAACTGCTAATTATCAGCTACTCATTACCGCTAACCTCCCCTATCTCACGCGCGCCTGGACCGAAGCCGAACCGAGCATCGCCAAGGAACCGCGCCTAGCGCTCATTGCCGACGAAACAAACGGGCTTTCGCTTTATGAAAAACTATTTCAACAAATACAACTTCTCAAAAATGATTGGGAATTAATTATGGAAATTGATCCGCGCCAAACCGCGGCCGCGCTTCAACTGGCCAAAACATATTGGCCCAATGCAAATATAGAAATAAAAAAAGATCTCGCCGGACGAGATCGGGTTATGTTAATTGGTTAATTTCCGATGGTCAAAGGTGTATTTAGCGGCGCCACCATAATCCAAGTCCGACCCGGCGTAAAGGCGATTTCAGCGCCGTTCATGTCAAAATATCTCGTCCGAGAATTTTCACTTTCCTTTTTCCAAGTGGCGCGAATCATCTGTCCGTTCCGAAAAACACGTGCATCGCCCGAACCAACTGTCACAATTTTTCTGCGCCCGACTTCATCAAGCACGCTGACTGAAGCAAACTGAACAATTATATTATCGGCCGTAATCGGCTGATTTTTGTCATCTAAAAATAATTCATCATTGAGCAACCGTTCATAAGTTGTTGATGGAGAGCTATATTGCCAGCCAATGACAAACCTCTTGATGTATTCCAAATTAAATTTTGCCACGCTTTCCGTATTGGTTGCTATGTCGCCGAATTTAAATCCGGTCCAATCGCGGGCCGTTCTTTTACCGCCGTAAACGGATAAATATCTCTGCCAATTTTCCGAAGAGGTAAATAAATTATGTGGCGCAATACGCGCGCTATCCCGCCAAAAATACGAACCGCGATAAAACTCATTGGCGTCAAAGATATTTCTATCGGCAATTTCATCAAGCCCGTCCGGCGAACCGCCGCAATGCATATACAAGGCATCACCGTATTCACTCGCCCAATCCAAATAATACGGACGCGCGCTTCTAACCGGACCGGCTTTTACCACCGTGGAACTGGCGGAATATATCGCCATAAATCTGGTAATACCGCCTTCCACCGGCGCTTCATAAACAATGCTCGCGTCATTCAAACCATGAAGCGGGTAAGCGTCCGGAATATTCTCAATCATCACGGCGATTATGGGCGGGCTGACCAACTCAGCGTTCGCCACGCACAGTCCGGTCAATTTACTAAAATTTT
Organism: Patescibacteria group bacterium; assembly: GCA_041651015.1. Classification (GTDB taxonomy): domain Bacteria; phylum Patescibacteriota; class Patescibacteriia; order Magasanikbacterales; family GWA2-37-8; genus JAPLWQ01. The sequence goes on along the minus strand of JBAZKA010000001.1, from coordinate 34,692 downwards.
TGCACTCTTCAATTATATTTACACTGTTCGGCTTAACCCCGGTAATTTCGGCTGTGCTTCTATTACGTAAAAATATTATATAAACCACGGCAAAAATTGCCACAACCAATAAACAGGCTGAAACGATAAGTAGCGCTAGATTGCGGCGATTGTCTTTTCTATTGTCGCTCAATGGCAAAGCGGATTCAAAAAATCTTTTTATCATATTTAAATTAGTATATCACGTGATGCCGTTGAAAAGCAAAAATCCGCCCCGAGTTGGGGCGGATTCTTCGCAAATGTTATTCTTTTTTCGCTTCTTCACCTTCGCCTTCTTTTTCTTTCTTCGGCGCGGCTGATTCAATCTTTGTCACATCCACGGCAGCCACCGTTTCCGCTTCCATAGCCTTAATTTCTTCTTCGGTCATGGCCGGAACAGCTTTGACCACAGTCGTCTCGGCTGACGGCTCAATAATTGCCACACCGCTCGGGATATTCAAGTCCGCAACTGTCACCGAGTTGTCAAATGTTTTCAAAACCGACAAATCAACATCAATGTGGTTGAGCAAATCTTTCGGCAAACATTCAATTTCCACGTGCTCAACATTTTTTACCAAAGTACCGCCGGCTTCTTTTATGGCCGCTGATTCACCGACAAAACGCAATTCCACCGAAGCGGTAATTGGCTTGTTCATATCAATACGAAGCATGTCCACGTGAGCCACGCGTCCGGACACCGGATCGTATTGCACATCATGAATCAAAATCTTGCCAAAATCCTTGTTATCAACATCCAAATCAATGAGTGATGATTCACCGGCTTCATTGTATAATTTCACAAATTCATTGTAAGAGAGCGACAATGATTCATTTTTACCGCCAGCACCGTAAATCACTGCTGGAAGCAATCCTTCTTTTCTGACTTTCTCTCCTTTGATTTCGCGTTTTACCGCAGACATCTTGAATGCCATATCACTAAAATTTTAAAATTGAATTATTATTTTGATTTATTAAATATCGCCCGTCAATCAATTCATCAATGCTAATCGGCTCGGTATTATGCATTTTGCCGGCATCGTCGTAAGTGAGATCGCTCACCATGCCGATTGTGCTGATACCGCGATTTGACACCACGATAAGCGCCAGAAAATTTCCCCGGCAAGCATCACAAGAAATATGCACCAGATTGGCAGTGGCCTCTTGGCTGATTACTCGTGCCCGCTCACGCGCGTAAACCGCACCGCAAATAGGGCATTTATTGATGAATTTTAAGGCCTCTTGCCATGTATGGCTTTTTTTGGCAGGTTGCATACCCAGCATATCAATTACTAAACAAGATTGGCTTTGTTTGTTTGATTAAATTGGTATTTTTAGCAAATCGCCAGTTATTATGCGCATTGTATTGCTGGGCATAGGGTGGCGATATACTAACGAAAAATCTATTTTTTGTCAAGCGGTGAACCATGGCTGGTGGCAAATTTGGCAAGGGCATCTTGATTCCTGGAAAAACCCGCTTCATCCTTAAAGCCATAGCGCTCCAATACATCTGCGCTAAAAATATCAATCGGGGAACGCGCAGCCGCTCCGGCGGCGAGGTTTATACCCGCGGCTGCTTCTTTTCTCAACGCCTCAGCCTGCTCAGAATTTTCCAAACCTTGATTCAATAATCCGCGATATACGCTATCAATTGAACCGACATTGATGATATTTTGCGAGACCGTGCTTGAAAAATTTGAGCCGGCGTCGCCGCGCAAGATATTTGGCCTGACTTTTTCCAAAGTTAAATTCGGGTCTTGGTCAATTTTTACATTACTCACATGCCCGTTCGCATATTCAAATTTTGCTTTTCCAAAACCGGCGTCAGCGGCCTCGGCTGAAGCAATATTTTGTTTTTCAGCAAACTGACCAAAGAATTTTTGATTAGCTTCAAAATTTTTCATTGTTTCGGCGTCAATCACATCGGACGGCGATTGTCCGTTTGCCACCGGAACGACTATTTTGCTATCGGCACCTTCAGGTTGTTCAGTCAAATTAACAACGCTTTCACGGGTTGACGCGGCACTGCCATGTGCCAAAGTATCAAAAACTAAATTTTGTTCATGCGTCTCGGTTCCATCCGGCAATTCATAAACCGGACCCATATCCTTGTGATCCATTAAATATTTCATCGCCTCATCCGGCGCAAACTGGTCAACCAAACGATTATATTCCGCCTGCTCGGAATCGGTGAGTAATTTCGGCACGCCTCCGGGGTGGCCGGGCTTGAGCTCAAACACTTGTCTCGGCGCGTCTTCAGTTGGCGCGAATGGTCTCGTCTCAACGCCGGCGCGGTGCGCTCTCATCGCCTCGGTTTCAGTATGTAGTTGTTTCGTCTCGTAAATTACATGTTTATTTTCATCCACAACTAAATATTGCGGATGTTTGGCATCATAAACAAAATATTTGTCATCAATATGATTCTTCAAAGCGATAACACGCGCTTCGTGCCCGGCCCATTGCTGTAATTTTGTCGGATCACCTAAAATATTTTGGTCATCCATGCCAAATTTTTCCGGATCAAGTAAAAGTTGGCGCTGAATAATTCTTTCCAAACCATCGCCTTTGTGCACGACATAGGCGTCGGCGATTTTGTCCAAATTCTGACCGTGATGTGCTTGCGCTTCGGCCAAAAATGCTTCACGCAAAGTTTGGTTGTCGCCGAATTGATCCAGATGAGATTGAAGTTCGGGAGAAATTTGCTCGGTGGCCGGAACGGCGTTTCCCGCGTTTATAGTGTGCACCACGGTTTCCGATGGTGAACTAATATTCACGCCCGCCGCCATTTCAGCAGCATGTTTGGCAAATCTTACAAATGACCACGCGCCCAAAGCCGCACCGGCGGCAATTGAGACCAAACGCTTGCCGCCGCGCAACCATTTTTCCTGAGACATTTTCTTTAATGTCAAATCCATTTCCGTTTTACGCGTATCAAGATACACCAGCATGTCTTTTAAGTCGTCCGGACGCACCTTTTGCTCAAAATCGCCGCTTTCTCTGGCCTTGGAATCAATGTACGCATCGGCTAAACGATCGCGCGTCTCGGTAAGACGCTGGTAATTTTCATCTTTATTTAAATCAACACCATCAAAAAACGCAGCCGCTTCAATCGAGGCAATTCTTTCTTGAACTTTCTCTAATTTCTCCGAGTAATCTAAATTATCATATTGTTTTAAGAATTTATCGGTTTGCGCCAATTCTTTTTCCATTTTTGCGCGTCTTTTTGCCGTGGCTTTGTCATCCACGCCTAAATCCAAAATATTGAATTTATTCTTGAGATATTCTTCAGCTGTTTTTTTATCGCTAAAAAAATCTCCACGATTACCCCAGCGTCTTTGGATGGAATTCTGAATACCATCCATGAGTTGACGCGAACCGGTCATACCACCGAAGCCGGACATAGCCACTCGAGCCGCGGCCAGCGGAACAATTCCGGAGAATCCACCGGCTAGACATGCGCCGGATATTACCGTGCGCACGCTCATGGCTTTCAAAGCCGTGCGCGCCAATACATTCCAACTATCCACATTGGCGCCGGCAGCTTTAAAACCGTTGTAAGCATTTAACTCACCTAGTTTACGCCAACCTTTTTCCACCTGCCTGACACCTTTACCAATTTTTTCCATTTTTCCCTTACCACGCACCTCCATTATTTGCTTTTGCAATGACTGCTGTTCCGCTGATAGATAATCGCGCAAAATTTCCGCTTGTTTTTTTGATGTCTCCGCCAAATCTCTTTGCGCAACCGCGTATTCATTCCATGCCGTGTCGTATTTATCTTGAACTGACGCCAAAGTTGATTTGCGAGAAAATAATTTTTTTATTCCTCCGATAGCTCCGCCATATTTTTCCTTTTCTAAAAATGCGTTCGTAAAATTGACCCGCGCAATTTCCAGCCGGTCGGTCAATTCAACAATTTTTTCATTATGCAAACGCGCCTCCTCGGCGAAGTAGAGCTCAAGTTCGGCCAGATCAACTTCTGAACCTATTTCAGGAGGTTCTGTTTTAACCGGTTCCGGCGAAGGCGGAGGCGTTGAGGGTAATGTATCGGCTGTGGACGAGATCGCGGCAGTATTTAACTTATCTTTCAGCGTCTTGGCGCCGGCTTCAATATATTTTTTTATTATTTCCAGTTGTTCGAATAAATACTTTTGCGCCTCGTCCGCATCCTTGATATCTTTCACGTGTTCAAGCGCGTCATCATACAACTGTTCCGAGTGTTCAATCGCCTCATGCGCTTCCAATTCCAAGAGGTGATTTGGCGAGGCGGCGAAGACGGTTGCCACCTCGTCTTCAAAAATTTTCTTGGCATCAAAAAATTTATCAGCAAAAACAACACGGGCGGTGGCGATCTTTTCTTCATCCGGTGAAACGCGAGATGGTTCTACCGGTGGCGTTGCAGCCGATCCTCGTTTTTTATAAACACCTTTAAACTCGGGGAAAAGCCGCGACAACATACTAAACAGCTCCTCTTCGTCATAACTTTGCATCGTTTTTTTATTTTCTGTGACGCTAAATATACCGTCTCCAATATAACGAATGCCCGCAGACAAATCTTTATTAGCTTTATTTTGTATTTTTAATCTTCCGTTTTTTGAATTTAATTGAAAGTCATATTGACCGCTTGCCTCAAGCGCCGACAAATCAATAGATATATCGTCAGCCTTCATCACTCCGTTTTCATAAGTTGAATTTAAAGTTTTAAAATTCGTCCTGTCCGCGATGTCATCAACATTATGCCAAACTCCGCCCTCGGACTGTATAATCGCACGCTCATTCCAAGCCCGATCGACTGTTTGATCATCGGCATCTATCTTATCTATTTTTGCGAAAGTCCTCTCCAAAGATATCTTTGCCGCGTCCGCTTTGTATAATTGATCAAATTCTTTTTTTCCATCAACTATTTTTTTTAATTCTACTTCACCTTTCATCCTGCCGGGTTTCATTATTATCTCAATATTTTTGCGTTCGCCCTTGCCTTCAAATTTTACGGTATTGCCGTCAACGACAGATACGACACAATTGCCGTCACTGACCACATTGCCCAAATCCCAAGTAAAATCATGGGATTTTAACATCCCCTTCTCAAATTTGTAAGGTATCTTAACCACCGGGCGCAATTCCGGAAATAACCTTCGCAAAGCATACAACAAATCATCCGGCGTTTCGTAGGTTTTATCCGCAAATAATTTTATTTTGTTTTCATCTGTTATCGGCTCGACCAATGTTTTTCCGTCAGCCACATCAGCGTCCGACGGCACATTTTGTTCCAAATGGGTGCCGTGCACTTTTTGGTCATACCATATTCTGGCCGCATGATCGGGATTAATTTTATTTTTAATTACGATTGTTCCGTCAGATTCGTTATACACCAAATCATAATTTCCACTCTCAACAAGCGGCGATAAATCAAATTCGGTTTTTCCAATTTTGGCAACCCCATTTTCCAAAACAAATTTTTCCGCCTTGGGTTTGGTTGGTTCTTTTGGTTCCGGTACAACCATAACCGTCGGCGCATGACTGGCTAAGTTGTCTATTTTTTTTGAGACTGCCGGTTCATCTATGGATACATCAATGGTTATGGCCGGCTGTTTTTTTGGTTTCGACCCGGAGACTGCCAGCCTTTCATCAACAAAATATTTCTCCAATACTCGTTTAACCACAGCTGGGCTATCGTAGCCCGGAGCACTCTTGCTATTGTTGAAAGCCTCGGTATCAGAAAGAAATACCTTTGCTACAATATGCTTAACGTTTCCCGGCAAAGCGTAAATCTCAGCCGTGACATCCCGCGGGTCTTCTTTGGCCTCTTTTAAAAAAATTTTATTACCAATCATTTCATGAACCTCGACTCCTCCGTCCAATAATTTTTTTATACTCAATCCTTGTTCCTCTCCTGTTTCCGGATCGACAAATGTCACGACGCCGGTTTTTTCGTCAAACAACAAATTCGGTTCTTTTGGTTCACCCGGCTCAACTCGCGACGGGACAATAGCTGTGCGCTTTTTCTCCGCTTCAAGCGCTTCATTATACTTTTGCACTTCCGCGTCAACCAAAACAATCGCTTTGTCCATTTGTTTTTTAATTTTTTTATAAGTGTCCGCGTATTCTTTTAATTGCTTCAGGTTTTCCGTTGGGTCAATTTTCTCATTATAGGGATTAATCGCCAACAACGCCTCGGCTTGTGACCTTAATTTTTCACAATCCTCGGCCAATTTAGCCACCTCTCCACCCTGCGACAACAACTGCGCTTTTTTTGACATCATCTCCGTGATACAGCCGCTTATCTCTTTCACCAAGTTCTTGTGCGCCTCAATCATCTTTTCCGGAGGCATTTCTTTACGTCGTTTTAAGGCGGTAAAAATTTGTTTAACAACATTCTCCTTGTCTTCGCTTTTACCATCACCTTGCATACCTCTCACCAGATAATCGTCATATGAACCCGAGCCACCTGTTTTAGTTTTTGATTTTTTTTCAGTCATATAAGATCAATTTGTTTGAATATAATTTTTTACTTTGGAAATTTTTAATTTATCAATCAAATCCAAGGCCTGGAGGCGAACTTTGGTTCCCTCCTTTATCATATCTTCCAATTCTGTCTGCAGCGCCGATATTTTATCCGAAGTCGCGCGCAAATGCGCGAGGTCGGCTGCCAGCGCTTCATTCTTTTTGTCATCAATCACCTGTGCCATAAAAAATTATTTTTTAATCAACGACGCCAAATCATTGCTTACCGTGTCAATTTCTCGCTGCAAAATATTTATAAATTCAGGCACGTTTTCTTCTATAAATTTGCTAATTTCTTCGTCTTGACCTTCATCTAACAATACCGATAAGGCCTCATTTTTATCTTTTGACAGTGTCTGTAAAACATTTAGAAAAACTCTTTGCTCCACCACTTCAGTCATGCTATCTAATAATTTTAGGCGATCCGCCTCAGGCAAATAATCCAAATTGAGACGAGACATAATATTCATACGCATAAAATCCAAATTCGCCGGCTTGGTGTTATTTTGATTCATATAAAAATAAAACTAATTAACTAATATATTATATCACAAATCCACGGTATAGATACTCACCGGCTCATTGCGTCCTTTCACTTGCACACTACCGAGCGAACGCCAGTTATACGCGGTTTTAATTAAATTCTTTGTACTTTCTCCCACGATAATTTGCGTTTTGAATTCTTTGTTCAACCCCTCCAGACGTGAAGCCACATTAACTGTGTCACCCATAGCCGTGTAATTCAAACGCAATTCCGAGCCCATATTGCCGACCACGGCCGGACCCGAATACAAACCAATGCCGATATTTATCGGCGCCAAATTTTCTTTGGCAAATTCTTCGTTTAATTTTTTTAATTTTTTGAGCATGGTCACGGCCGCGGACATGGCGTGCTCGGCGTGCTCAGCATCATTAATCGGCGCACCCCAAAAAGCCATAATCGCGTCGCCGATGTATTTGTCCAGCACGCCCTTGTGCGACAAAACTTCTTCAGTCATCGCGGAAAAATAACGATTCAATATTTCCACCAATTTTATCGGCGTGGTGCCCTCGGACAAAGTGGTGAAACCGCGAATGTCGGAAAAAAATACGGTCAGAGTTTTTTCTTCACCGCCCAATCGAACTTTAGACGGGTCATCCATTATTTTCTTCACCACTTCTTTGGAAACGTAAAGAGAAAAAATATTATGCAGACGATGTTTTTCTTTCTCGCCGACAAAATACCGCCAAGCAAACAATCCAATGACCGAAAAAATTCCAGCCAGCGTCAGGTGGATAATATTGGCGATGAATCCGTTTTGGAATAAAATAATCACCGCGAAAATTTGCGCCACCACCGCCAGCGCGCTCGTAACCACGGCATAACGCAAACGTTTGAACAATCCGAAAAATAATGCCGGCAACAAGGCCGCAAACATTATCCAAAAAATGATATACGGTTTCGGCACAGTATTCAAACGGTATCCTTGCAACAGCATATTGGCCGTATTGGCTTGAATTTCCACGCCCGGCATGGACGCACCGCGGTCAAACGGCACTAACGCCGTATCATGCAAATCTGCGGCGGTTACGCCAAGAAAAACTATTTTGTCTTTTAGTAAATTCGCGTCATCCTCCGAGTACACCCGCCAAAACGGAACCGTGCGCACGGAACCGGCCGGCGCCGCGTAAACAATGCGATTGACTAAATCCAACGAAGCGACATTTGGCACATCTTCCCCGCTTTGCAAAACAGTCTCATAAGCCAAGGAATTATACACTTTACCGCTTTCACGGGCGCGGACCTGCAGAGGAAATTTTCTAATCACACTGTCCTTATCCAAAATCATGTTGGCATGTCCAAGAGAAACTCGGGGTGTTGAAGAAAAGATACTCAGCGTCTCGGAAAAATAATCGGCAATGGGCAAATCATCTTTTGAAATATAAACACTGTTGGCTTCAGATGTCATCACTATCGGAAATGAAGAACTGGCAAGCGCCAAGGCGAGCGCCGTATCATCGGCCGAGCCATAACGCGATGATTCGGCAAATAAGACATCAAAAGCCAGCACTCTGGGCGCGGACGAGTTTAGTTTATTGATTGTATCGGCGAATACTTGACGCGGCCACGGCCATTGACCGATTTTAGACAAGGATTCGTCGTCTACCGCGAGGATGACCAGTTTATTGTCAATTTGTTTGTTGGAAAACAGCAAATCAATAAAAAAATTCTCGGGACCCGAGAAAATTCCAAACCAATAGGCGGCCGAAAAAACGATTCCGACGAGCAAGGCAATCGGCAGATAAAAATGCTTGGCGTTGGCCTTCATAAGCAAAAATTTAGAAAACCAAAAACTTACGCTATTACATCCTTATTATAGCACAAAATCAAAGTAAATTCAACTTTCTCTTGGTTTTCTGAAAGGCAATGGCAAAACGGTGGGCTTCGTCCCTCGCTCTTATCAACAAGCCCTGATTTTTGTCTAATAATGAGGCCGTGACTGAGTTCCGTGTTCCGATGATAAACTCATTTTTCTTTCTATCCGGACCTTTAGCGATGCCGATAATTATCGGCACGCGCCCGGCCGCGATTTTCACCGCGCGGTTCACTTGAGGGCGTCCGCCGTCAATCAGCCAAACATCGGGCGCGGGCCAATCGTCATGTTTCATCCGGCGCGCCAAAATTTCCGCCAAACAAGCAACATCATTTTGCCCGGATACGGTTTTGATATTAAATTTTTTGTATTCATTCTTGACCGGGCCGGACGCGTTAAACACGACCATACTCCCCACTCGTCCGCTCGCGCCCAGATTGGAAATATCATACGCCTCAATTCTGACGGGTGGTGGTGAACCAATTTTTTCTTTTACAAAACTTTCATTGATAAGCGCAACATCACGTACGCGATTGAGAAATTTTAGTTGGTCGCGCAAACGACCGGCTTCTTCAAAATTATCGGCTTTGGCTGATAAATTCATTTGCTGTTCAATTTGTTTTATCAGCCGTTGTTTTTTGCCGGCGAGAAACATGGCGAGTGGCGCGATGACTTTGGCGCGATAATCCCGCGCGCTGATTTCACCGGTGCAAACCCCAAGGCACTCACCCATCTCGCGATACAAACACGCCCTCTTGGCATCGGGCCGGCAAAAAGAAATATGAAACATCCGACGTAAAATTTTGGTCGCCTCTTTGATATTCAATCCGGGATATGGCCCAAAAATATTTCTGTATTTTTTCTTGTCCGCTTCAGACAGTTGTTTAACTTCATGTTCGCGCATGGTAATCAAACGCGGATAATCTTCGCGTGTAAGTAAAAAATAATTCCAACTTTTATCGTCTTTCCAAAAGACATTATACTTCGGACGATATTTTTTTATTAAATTGCTTTCCAAGATCGCCGCTTCCAAGGCCGAGTCCGCGGTCTGATATTTAATATCCGCCACCTGATGGATCATAAGTTCAATCGGCCGGGGGCTGCGCAAGCCGGCAAAATAACTGCGCACACGCGATTTGAGCGACGTGGCCTTGCCAACGTAAATTAATTTTTTATTTTTGTCGTAAAACAAATAGGCGCCGGGACAGTCGGGTAATTTTGTATATTTATTTTTCATGTCAGTCAGCGCCATATATTTATATTATCGCAATATCCGGCGCAAGTAAAAACCCGTACTGCTGGCGGATTTGCGCGCCACTTCCTCCGGCGTGCCCGCGGCGATCAGGAGACCGCCTTTATCCCCGCCCTCGGGGCCCAAGTCAATAATCCAATCCGCGTTTTTGATTACATCCAAATTATGCTCAATCACCATAATAGTGTTGCCTTGCGAAGTCAAACGCTGTAAAACCTCCAGCAATTTCCTCACATCATCATAATGCAAGCCGGTGGTAGGTTCATCCAGTAAATACAAAGTTTTGGTGTGGCCGTATTTAGATAATTCTTTGGATAATTTAATGCGCTGAGCTTCACCGCCCGAAAGCGTGGTGGCTGATTGGCCGAGCGTCAAATAATCCAAGCCGACTTCGTTCAACATTTTTAATTTATCATTTATTAACGGGATGTCTTTGAAAAATATTTCCGCGTCCGCCACGGTCATATTCAGCACATCGGAAATATTTTTTCCATTATAATGCACGGCCAAAGTTTCCTGATTGAACCTTTTACCCTTACAGACATCGCAAACGATTTGCACGCTCGGTAAAAAATGCATTTCTATTTCCAAATTACCCCGGCCCTCGCAATTTTCACAACGCCCGCCCGGAACATTAAAACTAAACCGGCCATTGGTAAATCCCCGCATACGCGCTTCGGGCGTGGAGGCAAAAAGTTCGCGGATGTGATCAAACGCCTTGGTATAAGTGGCGGGATTGGAACGTGGGGTTCGGCCAATCGGACTTTGGTCAATCGTAATGACGCCGTCTAAATATTCACTGCCGGTGATGGATTTGACCTTACCGGCCGGCTTGTTCATCCGGAAAAATTTATTTTGCAAATTGCGCTGGATGACATCGTGCATCAAAGTGGATTTGCCCGAGCCGGATACGCCGGTCAGACAGACAAAACGGCGCAAAGGAATTTCCACGTCAATATTTTTCAAATTATGCGCCCCCGCGCCTTTGATTTTTAATTTTGGCGTGGAGCTATCCACTTTTCTCCGCTTATCCGGCAAATTTATTTTCTTTTCTCCGCGCAAATATTGTCCGGTGAGGGATTTTTTCGCGTCAGTGGTTTTGTTTTCAATCAGTTCATTGAGCGGACCGGAATAAACAATCTCACCGCCGTGCTTGCCGGCGCCCGGGCCGATATCCACCACCCAATCGCTCGCGAGAATTGTGTCTTCATCGTGTTCCACCACGATAATGGTGTTGCCCACATCGCAAAGATTGCGTAAAGTTTTTACCAACTGCTCATTGTCTTTTTGATGCAAGCCAATGGTCGGCTCGTCCAGCACATAAAGCGCGCCGACCAACCGCGTACCGACTTGCGAGGCCAAACGAATACGCTGGGCCTCGCCGCCCGAAAGCGTGCCGGCCCGGCGTTCCAACGTGAGATAATGCAAGCCCACATCAAACATAAATTGCAGACGATTGTTTATTTCGCGGATGACCGCGCCCGCGATTTCATTTTGTTTTTTGGTTAATTTTTCTTCCAAGTTTTGAAAAAATTCTTTAGCTTCGGCAATGGACAAACTCGCCACTTGCCAAATATTTTTTCCCGCGACCTTCACGCTCAAGGCGTTCTCATTCAGGCGCTTACCTTTACATACCGGGCAATCTTCCTCGGAAAATAGTTCTTTGGTGCCCAAACCGGTACAGGCCTCGCAAAATCCATAGGGACTGTTAAAACTAAAAAGGCGCGGTTCAATTTCCGGAAAACTAAAGCCGTCGTTCGGACAAGAATATTGTGTGGAAAAAATTTGTTCTTCGTTGTCCGGATAAATAACGGACACCAAACCATTACTCAAATCCTCGGCCGATTCCACGGCTTCGGATAAGCGGCGGGAAATTTCTTTGCTCGCCCTGTTAAATTCAGCTTCGCTGACGCCGCTCTGCGGCGATTTAACAGGGTAAATTTTTAAGGCGCCCGCGTCAGAATACAAAATCCGGTCGGTGACGACTTCAACCGTATGTTTGCCGTAACGCGACAGCACCAACCGTTCGCGCAAACTTTTAAATTTTCCGTCCACGCGCACTTCGGTAAAACCGGAATTATATAAATCATAAAGCATCTGATGATATTCCCCTTTGCGTCCGCGCACCACCGGCGAGAGAACGATGAGTTCTTTGATAGTCGCCACACCCTTTATGGGGCGTAGCGCAAGCGAAGCCCTATCAATAATTTGTTCTTTAATTTCATCCGCGGACATGCGTTCAATTTTGTGCCCGCAGGTGGGGCAATACGGCACGCCGACGCGCGCGTAAAGCACGCGCAAATAATCATAAATTTCCGTGATGGTCGCGACCGTAGAGCGCGGATTGGCGCTGTGCGCTTTTTGGTCAATGGAAATGGCCGGGGACAGCCCTTCAATTTCATCCACATCCGGCTTTTGCATTCCACCCAAAAATTGCCGGGCATAAGCGGACAAAGATTCCACATAACGGCGTTGGCCTTCGGCAAAAATCGTATCAAACGCCAAAGAAGACTTGCCCGAGCCGGACAGTCCTGTGAATACAATCATTTTATTGCGCGGAATTTCAAGATTAACATTTTTTAAGTTATGCTCTCTTGCCCCGCGTATTACAATTTTATCTTGCATAAGATAAACTTACGAACTACGAACAATTACGAAAATACGAAACCGTTATTTTTGTAATTTCGTATACTTTCGTATTTCGTAAGTAATAATAAAGGCCCCGGCATCTTGCGATACTAGGGGGTGTGTGAATACTACACTGAAAAGCGGGCGATGTCAATCTTGACTCTAATGTCTTAATAAGATAATATCTATTCAGTACATCAACAACAAAATTGTCTGGAAAGGCAATACGGGGAGGAAAAAATGAACGGTCTAAATCTGACGAATGAGGTTTTCTTTTTAGTCTTGTTATTTTTCATCGTGGCTGGTTTCGCCATCGGCTTTGCCGCAATATATTTCCTTACTGACACGGCAAAAACCAAGGAACCAGACGACGTTTATGACTACATTATGGGGTTAGTCGTCGTCGGTTGCGTAACAGCTGGCGCGCTCTTATTCGTGTCTTTCGCTAGTTACTGTGTTGAAGATTTATTGCCAGTAGTTTCGTTTGCCTTAGGCACCGGTGCTGCAACTGGCCTGTGGGCAATGGTGCGCAAAGCACTTGCACAAGGACGGCCCCGTCCAACCGAACCCACCCCGCCCGATTCAGGGCAAGCTCATTCGTAGAAAAGCGAAGGCCGAGATTTCTCTCGGTCTTATTTTATTATTTATAATCACCTATCTTGACATTTATGTAATTTTGATGTTAACTTATCCTGTCAGTGAAACGCAGTTTGACAAATCAACAAACCGGATTGAACCCGGCGGCTCAAGGAGAGGAAAAATGAAAAACGCAACGATGACGTTCGCGGTTCTGTTCGTGATGGCATTCGCGGGTGCGGCCACGGCTTTGAGTCCTGAGGATTTCAAGCCGGTCGTCCTGGAAAAAGAGGCACCGGTTCATCAGGCCGAGCGCGCGCTGTTCGCCACGCCGTGTCCCGGGCAAACCGACTTGTGGTGTGTGGCCATCAAAAACGAAGGCCCGGTCGGATCGGTATTGGGATACGAGTTCGAAAAACGGTCTGACGGAACTTACCAATTCGTCGACCGCGCGAATATGAAAACTGAGGCGATAAAAGCGATTTTCCCGAAGGACCTCATCAAAAACTGGGACATCACACCAAGCGAGGCGATCATTGCCGCGTATAACGGTAAAATGACTGCTTCAAAGACAAGTCTGACAATGAACTGGTTCATGCTGAACCAAAAAACCACCGAACTCAAAGCTGATATCCAACGATCTCGCGCGACTATGGTTTTTACCGAAAAGGTAAACACTACAAGCGATTTTTCTCTCATAATAAGTATAGCCGTATTGGCAGCTATTATAATAGGAATATGGTATGGAAGCTTCGGCAAACTATTTACAGTGATTCTGTACTCTTTATCAACAGTGGCGGTGGTAATCGCAAGCAGGATGATCGTACTCAGCCCTCCGTTCGCATGGGACGATGTTGATTTTATTGTGATGTTTATTATGTCAACGCCGTTAGTTGCCATGATTACATGGGGTGTGTGTAAATATTCAGACAAACAAATAGCCATTCTGCGCACTAAACTCTCTAAGCTCTCCCCGCCCGCTTCAGGGCAAGCTCATTCGTAGAAAAGCAAAGGCCGAGATTTCTCTCGGTCTTATTTATTTATCTTTTTGTTTAACTCCCGTATTTCATCCCGCAAAATCGCCGCCAACTCAAATTCCAAATTTTTGGCCGCTTCGCGCATTTGTTTTTCTTTGTCTTTGATAATTTCCAGAACCGGGCGCGCGTCGCCGAGCGTATCCAATTTCGCAATTGACTCGGCTTGTTTTTCGCGGAAAGATTTTTTGGATTTATTTTTTGTGGAACTAATTCCGAATTCTTCTAAAATATTCCTAATACTTTTTTCAATCGTCTTTGGCGTGATACCGTGTTGCTTATTATATTCAAGCTGAATTTTACGACGGCGGTCAGTCTCGTGTATGGCGCGCTTGATAGAATTGGTCAACGCGTCCGCGTACATTACCACTTGGCCGTTCACATTGCGCGCGGCCCGGCCGATTGTTTGCACGAGCGAAGTGGTACTGCGCAAAAATCCTTCTTTGTCCGCGTCTAAAATCGCTACCAGCGAAACTTCCGGCATATCCAAACCTTCGCGGAGCAAATTCACGCCGACAATCACATCAATCTTGCCCAAACGCAAATCAGTGATAATTTCTATGCGCTCCACGGTTTTTATATCACTATGAAGATACTTCACTTTAATGGGTTTTCGGCCAGAGGCCGACCCGCCTCGGGCGGGTTTTTCTAAATACTCGGATAAATCCTCGGCCATTTTTTTGGTAAGCGTCGTTACTAAAACTCTCTCCCCTGCTTTTATTCTCTCGTCAATGCGAACCAACAGGTCTTCAATTTGCGACGGCGTGCCTTTTTTCCCAGTCACCGGACAAATAATAACTTCCGGGTCAATTAAACCGGTCGGCCGGACGATTTGCTCGGCGACTTGGGCGCTCACGCGTAATTCATACTCATCGGGCGTGGCCGAGACATAAATCGTCTGCGCGGTCTTGCCTTCAAACTCGGGATAATTTAACGGCCGGTTATCGCGCGCGCTGGGCAACCTAAAACCGTGTTCAACCAATACATCTTTGCGCGCTTTGTCGCCGGCGTGCATACCGCGAATTTGCGGGACCGTGACGTGTGACTCATCAATCACGGTCAAAAACTTCGCGCTGTCATTTTTGTTCACCGTACTGTACAAAAAATAATCCAATAAAGTAAACGGCGGTTCGCCTGAATCGCGTCCGTCAAAATGACGCGAGTAATTTTCAATGCCATTGCAATAGCCGATATTTTTTATCATCTCCAAGTCATAATTGGTCCGGCGCTTCAAGCGTTCAAATTCCAAAACTTTGCCTTGTTTTTCAAACTTGGCCAATTGCTCCTTCAACTCCATTTTAATTTTTTCCAAAGCTCGGTCTTTTTCGCTCTCATTCAGTACATAATGTTTGCACGGAAACAGCCACAAATCTTGTTGCGAGCGCAAAACTTTCCGCGTGATCGGGTCAATAGCTTCTATATAATCAATTTTTTCTGAAATGCCGAAGCGATAAATTTTTTCTTCATTGACCGGCATGATCTCAAACACTTGCCCGCGCAAACGGAACGAACCGCGTTTCAAATCCGAATTAGTTCGTTCAAATTGCATATCAATCAGCTGTTTCAAAAGTTCGGCCCGGTCAAGCGGTTGGTTTAATGCCAGATGCAAAACAATATTTTCATATTGTTTGGGCGAACCCAATCCGTAAATCGCGGACACGGACGCAACAATAATCACATCACGGCGCGATAATAACGCCTGGGTGCAGGCATGGCGCAAGCGGTCAATCTCATCATTTATCATCGCCTCTTTTTCAATATAGGTATCGGTGCTGGGCATGTACGCTTCCGGCTGATAATAATCATAATACGAAACAAAATATTCCACCGCGTTGTTTGGAAAAAATTCCCGAAACTCATTGCAAAGCTGGGCGGCCAAGGTTTTGTTGTGGGCAATCACCAAAGTCGGCATCTGCACTTTTTCAATCACATTGGCAATAGTAAAAGTTTTGCCCGAACCGGTAACGCCAAGCAAGGTTTGTTTATCAAACCCTTTTTGCAAACCATCGACCAGCTGAGCTATTGCTTTAGGTTGATCTCCGGCAGGACTATATTTTGCTTTCAGTTGAAAACGCATAATAACCTGTCATTCTGAACGGAGCGAAGCGAAGTGAAGAATCCCTTGACGCCTTGTCGCGACAAGGGATTCTTCGCTACGCTCAGGATGACACGAAAAATTATGACGGATTATCTTTTCTATACAAAGCGCGTTGTAACTTGACAAGTTGCGTCTGCAATTCTTTTCTTTTATTCGCGTGGCGCGGATCTTTTCCGGCTCGTTCAAGTTCGGATTTAACACGATCGATTTGCCCTTGCACTGAATTTGCTTCTTGATGAATTCTCATCATCATTAGATGTTCATTTTCCATATTAAAAAATTTTATCCGCGCCGACCGTGACAAGCAAAGTCAAGCACGCGGAAATAAGTATCCCGCCTAAAACATAGGGCCAAGACTTGCGAAATGGAATACCAAAAACAAACGCGGCCAAAGCGCCGGTCCACGCGCCAGTGCCCGGCAAAGGAACACCTATAAATATCATCAGACCGATTAAGCCGTATTTTTGATAATCACCTGCAAATTTTTCTTGCGCCCGATGCAGGGTTTTGATCCAGCCGGAAGAAAAAACGCCGGATTTTTTGTTGATATATTCGTGAAAACGTTTGGCAAAAAGCAATATAATCATCGGCGGAATGGCATTGCCAATCACCGATAACAAAACCGCTTTCCATATTGGAAAATTGAAAGCCAACACCGCGACCGGTATGGCCAAACGCAATTCCCCGACTGGCGTCATGGCCATTAAAATGGTAGCGAGCCAATGCGGAAAACCCGAAAAAAATTGAGTCAATGTTTCCATCATAAATATAATTTAATTATAATTCATTCTACCAGCAAAAAGCGCGCCCCGCAAGGCGCGCTTTCAAAAATTGAATTGTAACGTGTTTAGTACATCCCCGGCATACCCATGCCACCGCCCATACCCGGAGCGCCGTGGTCGTGATCATCTTTTTTCGGAATGTCAGTGATAATCGCTTCGGTCGTGAGGAACATCCCGGCAATGGACGCGGCGTTTTGCAAAGCGCTGCGGGTCACTTTGGCCGGATCAATGATGCCGGCTTTGACCATATCCTCATACACACCGGTCGCGGCATTGTAGCCGTAATTTCCGGAATTCTTTTTTACTTCTTCCACAATCACCGCGCCGTCCACGCCGGCGTTTTGCGCAATCATACGCAAAGGCTCTTCCAAAGCACGGCGTAAAATTCCAATGGCAATTTTTTCTTCTTCAATCAATTGCAAATTATCCAAAGCTTTAATCGCGCGGATAAGAGCCACACCACCACCGGCGACCACGCCTTCTTCCACGGCCGCTTTGGTCGCGCCGACCGCGTCTTCAATTCTGTGTTTAACTTCTTTCATTTCAGTTTCGGTAGCCGCGCCGACTTTGATAATCGCCACGCCGCCGGCGAGTTTGGCCAAACGTTCCTGTAATTTTTCTTTGTCAAAATCGGATTTGGTTTCTTCAATTTGTTTGCGGATAACTGCCACGCGTTCTTTGATTATCGCTTCATCGCCTTGGCCTTTTACAATGGTGGTAAATTCTTTGGTGGCGATAACTTTATGCGCGTGTCCAAGATCTTCTAATTCCGCGCTGTCCAATTTTCGTCCGATCTCTTCACTCATCACCATACCGCCGGTCAAAACCGCGATGTCGGCAAGCATTTCTTTACGGCGGTCGCCAAAGCCCGGGGCTTTCACCGCGAGCACATTAAAGGTGCCACGAAGTTTGTTGAGCACGAGCGTGGTCAAAGCCTCGCCGTCCAAGTCTTCGGCGATAATCACCAATTCTTTTTTTCCGCTTTGAGCGATTTTTTCCAAGAGCGGAAGAATGTCGTGAATGGAAGAAATCTTTTTATCAGTAATTAAAATATACGGGTCGCTGTATTCAGCTTCCATGCGCTCGGCATTAGTCACCATGTAGGGCGAAATATAACCCTTATCAAAACGCATGCCTTGCACCACTTCCACTTCCATGCCAAATGATTGGGATTCTTCCACGGTGATGACGCCGTCCTTGCCCACTTCTTTCATAGCGCCGGCGATTTTCGCGCCGATTTCTTTATCATTCGCCGAAATGGCCGCCACGTCGGCAATTTCATTTTCTTCCACCGGCTTGGCGATATTTTCTTTGAGTTCTTTGATGATAGCATCCACGCATTTATCTATCCCGCGCTTGAGCGCCACCGGATTAGCGCCGGCGGTGACATTTTTCATGCCTTCGGTGACGATCGCCTGCGCGAGCACAGTCGCCGTGGTCGTACCATCGCCCACGTCATCATTGGTTTTACTGGCGACTTCTTTCACCAGTTCCACGCCCGCGTTTTCAAATTTATCTTCCACTTCAATTTCTTTGGCCACGGTCACGCCGTCTTTGGTAATAGTCGGCGCGCCATATCCTTTATCCAAAACCACATTACGGCCCTTGGGACCCAAAGTCACTTTAACCGCGTTGGCCAAAGTGTTGACGCCTTTCAAAAGTTTGTGGCGGGCGTCTTCGCTGTAGAGAATTTGTTTTGACATATTATAAAAATTATTCAATAATTGCCACAACGTCGCTCTTGTCTTCTTCACGGCCGACATATAAAATTTTGTATTCCGGGTCGTCTTTGCCCCGGCCGGTCTTCACATCCTCACCGCCCCACTTTTTGTACAAAATTTTATCGCCGACTTTGAAACCCAGTTTGGCGATATACTCGCCATTGCCCAAAGCGACAATTTCGCCTTGCGCTTTTTTCTCTTTATCCACGGTATCCGGGAGCACAATGCCCGACGCGGTCACTTCTTCCTCCTTGGCCGGCTTGACCAAAATTCGGTCGCCGATTGGCTTGATGTTCATACTTTCTCGTTAAAATATATTTAATTAATGCGATACAAATATACGAATGCATGCGAATAATACGAATATCCGTGACATTATTATTTGTATAATTCGTACAATTCGTATATTGGCATCGCGGTTATCACTCTTGATAACCGAGTGATAATGTGAATACATTTTAGCTCATTTGAAAAATTTGTCAATACTGATAATTTACGCAATTTTTCAAAACAAAAACAGCCTTGAACAAAGCTGCTTTTTGTTCACAAATAATTAATATTTTATATTCTCAAGCACCTCAAGAAATAATTTATCATTATCATAATCAGATGCCTCAATCGGTCCTCCACCTGTATAAGATAACGAGGCCTCAATCACACCTTCTTTGATAAGTGTAAAGGCGCGCCAAACAGTCGCATCCTCTTTAACCTGATATATAAAATATTTAACATCATTAACTGTTATAATTTTACCATTTTCTCCGGCATATTCTTTCTCAAATGTTAACGGATTTGAGTCGGATAAATATGCCGTCTTAAAATCATCCAAATTTTGATAATCATCCTTATTCTTGGATAATTTCAAATCAAAGACAACGTAAGCACTTTGCATATTGGTATTAAACCCCGCGAGTGGTTCAATGTGCAATTCTGATAACACATCCCCGTCCGATGTAGAAGTGGTAATTTTTGACCCAAAACCGTAAAAACCCGCTTTAGGATAATTAAAAACAACAGACGACTCGGGCAAAATAAGTACGCCGTCAAAAATTGTTTTTTCTACCGAATATTGATCGTTATTTTTGTCCGTTGCAAATGTTTTTTTGTTGAAATAATAATAACCGAGACATGACAAGACAATAATAATTACAACTACAATAAATTGTAACCAAAAATTTCTAATAATCATACTTATAAATATATTTATTAATTAATAATAATACTCATGCCACAATTATGCAAATAAAACAAAAACAGCCTTGAATAAAGCTGTTTTTGTATCTACCCCTGACTGACGCGCAGGGGTGGTCGCGTGATGTTTCTCCTTTGTGTCGAAAAGATCGCCTTTTGTACCCCTCAGACCAGCGCGAAGGGGAACAGGCGGAGCGCTTCCTGTTCTGTGCAGGACACCAACTCAGACAGGCGGAACGGTTTGCCCGTTTCCACGAACCCCGTGCTCATCGGGGTGATGAGCGGATCGTCGCTTTCGTCGTCCATCTCGACTACTGCCAGAGCCTGCCTTTTGTCGGTGAGGGTCAACGAAAAAACGTTTCTGTTCACCCTCGCTACCTGAAACCGGAACTGGGCAACGAGCTGTCCGGCCGTTTGAACGAACAGACCGTGATCCGAAATCATACGCATGACTTTCTCTCCTTGTTTGTTCGTCTTATCATGAGACACGCCGCGCGACCGTCGCGCAGGGCATCATCAATGACCATATATAATAGCACAAAAACGCCCTTTTGTCAATACTAAAACGTGGCTAAGATAAGCCATTTTGGAAAAACAAAAACCCTTATTTCTAAAGGTTTTTATTAGTTTACTTTAAAACTTTTAACTTTATGAACTTTTAACTCTGACCCCCATCCCCAACACCACCCAAAACAAAATTTGTCCGGCATACAAACTCCACAAAAAATGATCAAACATACCGGCGACGAGAAGCGCGATGACGACAGATAAATATATCGGATTTGTTTTCCAAATTCTTACGGCGAACCAAATAACGAGCGCGACAAAACCCAAAAACATAAACACGCCCAGCTCGGCCAAAGCCAAAACCGAAATATTGTGTACGGGCTGATATGTCCCATAAGTGGGCGCGACATAATGCCCGGCAAGATAATAAGTATAAAGTCCGGGACCAACGCCAATGAGCGGATGCTTAAAAATAATGTCTCTGGCGATTTGGTATTGCGTTGTTCGTTCATTCAAAGATAATTGTTCCAAATAATTATCAGCTGATGCGCGAGCGTTGAATAACGGAAAATACGCGATGAGAAGCACAACCGTGATAAGAGCGAAAGCGATGATTTGCTTCGCGAGTATCAAACATGCGAATTTATTTTTTTGTTTTAGATAAATGATGAGGCAAAGTAATAAACCGATAATCAAAGCCAGCCACGCGCCACGGGAAAAAGTAAAAATCAAACCGATAAAAACAATCATCTGTCCGGCAATGAGATACGGCCAAAATCTTCTATGAGCATTAGCAAAAATAATCACGCCAATAATTAACGCCACCGCCAAAAATACGCCGAGTGAATTGGGCCAGCCAAACGAACCATAAGCGCGGAGCACGCGTTCGGTGGCAGTCTGCACCACGGATGCGCCAGTGTCCGAGGCCGTGTGCGCGGCCAGCCCCAGCCATTTGCTCGCCACAACTTTTTGCGTAAAAAATTGCATGATTGCCAAAATCCCCTGCCCCACGCCAGAGAGCCAAAATACTAACGCCATTTTTGAAAATTTAATTTCCGAAAGCGCCAGGCAAATACTCAGACAAATCGCGCCGATTGCGCGGCTCATAAACTGACCGCTCACCACGGCGACCGGCAATGACACATAAGAACATATCCCATAAATCGCGATAGCCGCGCCAATTAAAATAAATGGCCAACGTTTATTAAAATTTTCGCGCGAGCCAACTCGTTGCCAAAAAGTTTTTTTGCCAAACACTCTGATGCCGGTCAAAATCACAATCAGCCAAAGCAAAATTTCCGTGCCGTAAAAACTCAAAGTGCCGTATTCCCACGGCAAATTGTTCAAAGTGGCCGAGCCGTAAATCCAGCGCGTTTGCCAAGGCAACAAGAATATAAAGGCGAGGGTGAGAAATTTCAATATCTTAAAAAACATAAACGCACTTAATTATTAATTATGTACGAAATACGAAAACTACGAAAATTACGAAACAAAAATATTTTCGCATCTTTCGTAGTTTTCGTATTTCGTACATTTTTCTTTCCATTCTTCATAAATTTTCCGCCGTGTGTCATTTTCATGAAATTTCAAAACCGTATCACTGATGACCACGCCGTTATCATTTTCTTTGGCGCGGTTTTTTAAAACGTCTTTAAACATTTGCGTTTGAATGGATTTAACTTGGCTTTCCAAGAAATTCCCATACGCGCCCTGCCACATCGTTTCCCAGACTTTGCGCCACACGCGGGCGAAACTGCTGTCCTTCACTGCTGACAAATATTTTGAGGCGCTTTTACGCGTGATATTCGGCGCAAACTTTTTCGTCCAATCATTGGCTGAAATAAATTTGGCGTACAAATTTCTCGGGTCAAATAGCGGGACCATTTGATGAAGCCAATAAACAAAATGCACATCTTCGTCCAAGGCGCGAAGGGGCCAAAGATTCAAATTATTTTCATCAACATAAAACGACAAACAAATTTTGTCGCGCGAATTTTTGCCATATGTGCGTAAACGGAATAATTTCAAAATCAAATTGGTAAAAAACCTAACCAGCCAGATTCTCTTTGGCGCGGTGATGATGAAAAAATCAATGTCGCTCCCCTCTTTGGCAATTCCTTCGCCCACGGAATTACAAACAAAAATCGCGCGGAGAAACGGCACCGCGCGGATGAGTCGCGCCGCTCTGCGGGCGATTTTCATTTTGTGTTCTGTCGTGACAAGGCGCGCACGGCGCTGTTCAATATTTTCCGGTAAAGAAAAATAATGTCCGAATTTTTCATCCTCATTTCGCAATGCCAAAACAAATTCTTCAAAATTTATCTTCTCGGGTTGCCAGAGATAGGCAAACAATTCCTCTTTGGTCAGAGGATAGTTGAAAAGAGAGAAGTATGAAAGAGTTTTGTGAATTGAAATATCAAGCGGAGACATGTTGAAAAATTAATTTCAAATTCCCAATTTCCAATGTCAAATCAATATCAAAATCCAAATGTCAAAATGCCGAAATTTGATATTTAGTCTTTGTCCGCCGGTCGGCGGATTGATTGGAAATTTGTCATTGGATATTTGACATTTCGCAATTATTTCCCAATCACTGTTCCTTCAATCACGTTGGATTTATCTGTCGGGGTATTGTCTTTTTTATTGCCACGCATCAAAAACGCTTGTTGCGCGATGGTGAGCAGAGTTGAAAATAACCAATACAGCGAGAGGCCGGACGGCAAACTGATGCAGATAAACGCGGTCATGACCGGCATGAAATACATCATTTGCTTGTTCATGGTCGCCATCATATTTTCATCCTTGGCACCCGTGCCCGCATTTTTCGGCGGTTGTTGGGCCAGCATCATTCTAGTTTGCCAAAAAGTGGCGGCGCCCGCCAACACGGCCAAAACGTAGTTCTTGTGAGATAAGTCTAAAAATCCGAATGATATGGCATTGAGAGTACCCGGATTATTTACGAAGGAATACAGTTCAGCGGCGAATTTATCGGCCATCAAAGTATCGCGGAGTACGGTGTAGAGGGCGATGAGTATCGGTAATTGAATAAGCAAAGGCAAGCACGAAGCAAACGGGTTGACTTTGTTATCCTTGTATACGGCCATGAGCGCGGCCGCCTGTTTCTGTTGGTCGTTCGCATATTCTTTCTTGATAGCGTCAACTTTCGGTTGCAGATCCTGCACGGCTTTTTGCGCCTTGATTGATTTGGAAGTGAGCGGATAAATAATCACACGTACGAGAATGGTGATGATGATTATCACCGCGCCGACATCATGTCCCGGGATGACGTTGTACAAGCCGACGAAAAAATTGAAGATGGGTTGGTAGAGAATGTTATGAAAGAGAGACATCATAAAAAATTTTTAATTATTCCGCCGCGGCTTCCTCGGTATTTTCCGGTTCCTTTTCTTCAATCGGTTCATCGGAAACAACAACTTGCGTTCCCCCTTCTTCAATCACTTTAATTTTCCAATCGGTTAATTGAGAGGCCAAACGAACGTTTTGCCCATTCTTGCCAATGGCTAGAGAGAATTGGTCTGAAGCCACGTAAACATCGGCTTCTTTTATTTCTTCATTTGTTTCCACACGGATGACTTTGGCCGGAGACAAAGCATTGGCAATATACACGGTCGGGTCATCAGACCATTTAATAACATCAATTTTTTCTCCGCCCAGTTCTTCAATGATTGTATTGATGCGTCCACCACGTTGGCCAATACATGAACCGATTGGATCAATGGAAGATTCGTCGGTCGCCACTGCCACTTTGGAACGCCAACCAGCGTCGCGGGCAATGCCTTTGACCAAAATAACGCCATCGCCGATTTCCGGGATTTCCTGATGGAAGATCTCATCCACCATGCCGGTGGCCGAGCGGGACAATATAATCTCCGGTCCGCGGGCGGTCATGTTGACCGAGGCGACAAAAAATTTCATGCGCGCGCCCGGACGATAAAATTCGCGGGCAATTTGCTGGTCGGATGGAAGTACGGCCGTCACCTTGCCCAAGTCAATCAAAACTTTGCGGCCTTCCACACGTTGAATCGTACCGACAATTATTTTTCCTTCTTGGTCCTTGAACGAACCGTAAACCATATTGCGTTCGGCTTCACGGATTTTTTGGATGATTACTTGTTTAGCGGTTTGCGCGGCCATGCGTCCGAAATCGCGCGAAACTTCCAAAGGAATTTCCAACACTTCGCCGACTTTAACTTTTTTCTTTACTTCCTTCGCTTCTTTTATCATCATTTCCGTCTTCGGATTGAAATGCGGTAAATCCGCGACTTCCTCTTCGGTCAATTCGCGCTCTTCTTCGTGAGCTTTTTCACGGCGCACAGTCAATTCCTCTTGGGCTTTTTCCAAAGCTTCTTCTTCAATATCCTCCACCACGGTTTTCACATCCCAGGCTTGAATGTCGCCTGTTTCCGGGTCAAATTTCACTTTGATGTTTTGCTGTTTGTTGCCAAAATCCTTGCGATAGGCCGCGGCCAAGGCGGCTTCAATGGTTTCCATGACCACTTCGTAAGAAAGGGCCTTTTCGTCGCAAAGAGTTTGGATGGCTTTTACTATTTCACTTGGCATAAAATAAAATTATTAATAACTTTTATAAAAACGAACGCTTCTATATTGAAGCGTTCATGTCAATATAATATAGCATCTATTTGAATTTGTCAAGTCAAATCTATTTCACGGCCGCGGTTTTGGAATATGTTAATTTCATTCCAGCCGGAAGTTTTAACGACGTCGTTGGCGTGGTGCCGTAAATTTTTACCGAATCGCCTACATCTAAAAAAGCGTATATCTGCTCGGCATCCGGCACAGTCAAATTGACGCATCCCCCGCTCCGCGGTTTGACTCCAAAATCATTGTGCCAATAGGCCGAGTGGATAAAATAATGCCGTTTAAACTCTAGATTCCATTTGGTGTTGGGATAATCCACGTAAAGCCCGGGATAATAATGCAACGGCAATTTACGTAAAATCGTAAAGACGCCGGTTGGAGTTTTTGCGGTCAGGCGTCCGGTGGAAACATAGTACGAGCCGATCGGCACGTCATTGAAAAAATAATGAATTTGCTGTTTGGTCAAATCCACTTCCACGCGCTTTTTGACCTTGCGATCCCCTATCTTGCCGAGCGGATTGTAACCATGCAGGACTTCTTCGCCGTCGAAATATTTGTCGCCATCCGAATCAGAATTGTTTGGGTCGGTGCCAAGAGAAATTTCAATTTTATCGGACAAACCATCGTAGTCCGAATCAAGCGTAGTTGAAGTTGAGGTGGCAATAATTGCCGCCGTGGCTAAAGTGGCTAGTACCATATATTATGGCACTATTATATCATCTTTCTCATCAGTCCGCCAAACAACCGCGCCGACGCGTTCCAGTTTGCGAATGGTGCGAAGGGACGGGTGTCCAAAACTATTTTTTCCGACCGAGATGATAGCGAATTTTGGAGAAACAAAATTTAAAAATTCTTCATCGGACGAACTGTCACTGCCGTGGTGCCCGATTTTGAGATAATCGGCATCCAAATTTTCGCAAGTTATAGTTGACGACGTCTCCCTGCGGGAGATCTCCCCTGAGGGGAGACAATATTTATTTATTATCTCTTTTTCCAAAACCGTTTCCATATCGCCGGTAAACAAAATCGTGGTGGTATTATATTTGAACAAAAAAACAATGGAATTATTGTTTCCGCCCGAGGCCGTGCCTAAATTAAAATCCGTGTCCGGTGATAAAAAATTTAATGACGCGCCGCTAATAATCGTGGTCGTGGGATTATTCACCAATATCTCATTGGCGTTTTCCGCGTGGTTATATTTATCCCAAATCTGGTAATACGAGTCATCGGGCTTGGTATCACCGTTGGTGATAATGTTTTTAACATTATAACGTTTGAGCACATCCACACATCCGCCGTAATGATCCAAATCAGGATGAGTGATCAAAAGGTAATCAATGGTCCGATCGTAAAATGGTAAATACTCCCCCAGCTTGCCGACCGCGATTTTGTCCGGACCGCAATCCACCAACATTTTTTCGCCATTAGCAAAACGAATTAATGTTGAGTCGCCTTGGCCGACATTAAAAAATATTACTTTGAAAGACGGTGCAAAAAATTGTTTGGAATAAACAAATAATAAAATAAGCGCGGTAACAATAACCAACGTGGCAATTGTCAGAATTATTTTTGCGCGGCGATAATCTGGTTCACCCACACGTCATTTTCTTTAACTATAATTTCGTTTTTGATGTCATAGGCCAATGATTCCAAAATCTCGCGAATTTTTTCCGGCCGATGATAATATGATTCTATCTTAATAACGCCCTCCGGAGTTTTTACCTCGGGCGGTTCTTTTTGGTTGATGTTGGTGACTACCAATAATCCCCCGTCTTTGAGCACGCGATAAGCTTCGTCAAAAAAATGGGTTGGGTCTTTGAGATGGACAATGAGAAACGCGGACATGATCGCGTCAAAACTTTTATCCGGAAAAGGCAAAGATTCCGCGTCGCCAACTACTATTTTAATCTTCGCGTTTTTCTTTTTTAATTCTTTCAGCATTTTTTCAGATACATCCAAGGCCGTTACTTCTGCGCCCATTTTAGCCAGAATGACAGACGTCCTGCCCGTACCGGCGCCAACATCTAATATTTTTTTACTCTTAACATCGCCCAAAAGCGGAAAGAGTTTGTCTTTTTCAAAACTATTCAGATATTTTTCTTTTTTATCATAATCCACGGCCGCGAGATTATAGCCGGCTGTTGAGTTCATTATTTTTAGCTTGGACATAATTATTTTTTCTAACTACATAATAAATAATTCCCACATACATTAACACCATCACGGGCAATGATACTTTCATTTCTACCGACGCCCACGGCTGTCCGCCAAAGTAATTAGCAAAAATTATTATATACTTTAATCCGAATCCTGTCACATAGGCCAGCACTTGGCCGAGGGGGTAAAATACCGCGGCGCAAACAAGCGATAGAAATCCCGCGAGCATGACAAAGGGAATTATCCAGAGAATGAGAATATTTATAGGCAAGGCCACGATTGACAAGCGTCCGAATTGATACAAAATCAGAGGCAGGGTGGCGACGATGGCGGCAACAGTTGTTTTAACAACGCCATCCTCGGCGAGAAATATCATGCCGGCCGTGGCCAAGGCCGACAACTGAAAACCGGCATCATAAAATAATATATAAGGATTGAATATAATCATCAGAGCCGCGGCCAGTACAAGCGAGGGCGCGGCCCGCGAGGGCCGGCCGAGATATTGCCCGACCAAAAAAACCGAGCCCATGACGCCGGCGCGGACAGCCGAAGCTGACGCGCCGGTAAAAATTACAAACAATATAATGATGGCCAAGGCCAGCCAAAAGGCTTGCCGGCGATACAAGCCGATAATTATCAGAACGGACATAACCGCCGCGGCAATGATGGTGATGTTGTAGCCGGACACGGCGACAATGTGCGAAAGTCCGACCCGGTTAAAATTGTTTTTTAGCTCTTCGGATAAACCATTACGGTCACCATAAAGTAAACCGCCGAGTAGCGAGGAATTGGGTTCGGGCCAAAGTTGCGCCACCAATTTTGAGACACCTGATTTGAGTAAAAATATTTGTTTGAAAAATGATATTTTAAGCGACATTTTCACCGAGGCGGCGCGAGCCACCGAGGGATTTGAACAGATCGCACCCACGCCTTTCATGGCCATATATTTGGCAAACTGAAAGTCACGGCCGGGAGAATTTTTCGGTTCATCTAAAAAACAATTTATTGATAGTGTCTCGCCATAATGATACTCGGGATAATTCGGCAGAGTTAAATATATTTTAGATTGAATCTCCGGACTTTGGACGACATAGTTTGTCTCGGCAAAATTTATGGCCGGTTCAGCGACTATCGTGGCTGTAAAATTTTTGTTTTGCCCAAGCGAGGCATCCTTCACCGGCTCGGCCAAGGCGAAACGATAAGGACCGATAATAAATAATAAACAACATAAAACAAAAAACCTTTTTGTTTTACCTGGCCACAATATTATGGCCAAAAATACGCCGACTAAAATTACTATATATAATGTAGAGGCGGATTGTCGGCCTAGTTCCGCAGCCGAAGCCAGGCCGACGCCAAAGATAAAACAAAAGCAAAACGCGAGAAACGTCTTGCTTTTTGAACTAATTATCTGATTTAGCGACTCCCCCATAGAAAAACTATTCCTAGCGGGGTCGCTCGCGAAAAAATTGACCCCCTCCTCCCTAGACTTCGCCCCGCCTGAAGGCGGCTCGTCAGATGGTCGTCAGGAGTAAATTTTTTTCGCTCGCTTTACGCAATTTACACCACAATGCTCACGAGTTTGCCTTTGACGTAAATTACTTTTTTTGGTTCTTTTCCTTCAAGCCATTTCTGAACATTCACGCTCGAGAGCGAAAGTTTTTTGGCTTCGTCATCGGAAATATCCGCGGGCACGGTCAGAGTGTCGCGCAATTTCCCATTGACTTGCACGGCCAGAGTAATTTCCGTTTCCTTGGCCAGAGACATATCGCATGCCGGCCATTTGGCCTCGGCCAACCCGTCTTTGTGGTCCAGCGATTGCCAAAGCTCCTCGCACATATGCGGAGCAAACGGCGACAAAATCAAAACAAACAAACCAAAATATTCAGCGGAAATTTTTTCTTCTTTGGAAACTTCATTAATGAGTTCCATCATTTTGGCGATAGCCGTGTTGAAACGGAGCTTGGCGATATCATCCGTGACTTTTTTTATCGTCTGATGCATTGTCCGGGTTAACTTTTCCGGCATCACGACGTCAATATCAATCTTTTCCTGCAAATTCCAAATGCGTTCCAAAAACCGGCGGACGCCTTTAACACCATTTGTGTCCCAAGGTTTGTCCGCTTCCAAGGGGCCCATAAACATTTCATAACAGCGCAAAGTATCGGCGCCAAATTCTTCAATCACATCAGTCGGATTGATGGAGTTCCCCCACCGTTTGCTCATCTTGCGATTGTCCTCACCCAAAATCAAACCCTGATGGCGATGCAACGGAAATGGTTCATCAAAATTAATCAGCCCTTCGTCAAATAAAACTTTGGTAAAAAATCTTGAATACAATAAGTGTCCATTAACATGCTCGGGCCCGCCCAGATAAAAATCCACCGGCATCCATTTTTTTAAGGCCTCGGGCGAAGCAAACGCCCCATCATTTTTCGGATCCAAATAACGGTAATAATACCAACTGGAACACATGAACGTGTCCAAGGTATCAGGCTCTCGGCGCCAGCCCCGTCCGTACTTTTTCTCCACGCCAGCATTAAAACTTTTGGAATAATTTAGCGGGGATTCGCCCGTCGGTTTGAAATCCACGTCATCAGGCAAAATAACCGGCAAATCCTCTTCCGGCACCGGATGCAATTCTCCTTTGTCATCATATAATACCGGAATCGGCGCGCCCCAAAAACGCTGGCGGGATACTGACCAGTCGCGGAGTTTATATTGAATTTTGCGCTTGCCTAATTTATTTTCTTCCAACCAATTAATCATTTTTTTCGTGGCTTCGGCGGTGGCGAGACCGTTCAGGAAATCGGAGTTGATGGCGATGCCGTCATCTGCAAACAATTCGCTTTCAGCGCCCTCCTGGATCCCCGCCGAAGTCAACCCCGATTGAAACATCGGGGCGGAAATGACAACGCTGACAATCTCCAACCCATATTTTTTTGCAAATTCCCAATCCCGTTCATCATGCGCCGGCACGGCCATAATCGCGCCAAAGCCATAAGTGGCCAGGACATAATCAGCGATAAAAATCGGCATGGCCTTTTGTGTAGCCGGATTTATTGCCTTAATCCCCTTTAATTCCACACCGGATTTTTCTTTTTGCGTCTGGCGGTCAAGGTCGGTTTTTAATTTTGTATCATTAATATACTTCTCCACTTCGTCGTAATTGGTGATTTGATTTTTCAATTCTTCAACCAGATAATGTTCTGGCGCGAGCACCATAAAGGTCGCCCCAAAAAGTGTATCCGGACGAGTGGTAAAAACCTGTATTCTTTTATCGGAATCTTTTATTTGAAACTCCACTTCCGCGCCTTCCGAGCGTCCAATCCAATCTTTCTGTCTCTTTTTTGTCTCTTCGGGCCAATCCAATTTATCCAAATCATTGAGCAAACGATCGGCATATTCGGTAATTTTTAAATACCACTGTTCCATTTCTCTCTGCTCCACCACGGTATCGCACCGTTCGCATTTGCCGTCGTTTGTCACTTGCTCGTTCGCGAGTACGGTCTTACATGAATCGCACCAGTTCACGGATTGTTTTTTGCGATAAGCCAAACCGCGTTTGTAAAACAAAAGAAAAAACCACTGGGTCCATTTATAATAATCGGGATTATGCGAGCCCACTTCCCTCTCCCAATCCAC
Source organism: Patescibacteria group bacterium (assembly GCA_041651015.1). Taxonomy (GTDB): domain Bacteria; phylum Patescibacteriota; class Patescibacteriia; order Magasanikbacterales; family GWA2-37-8; genus JAPLWQ01. Next base: position 3,608 of record JBAZKA010000001.1, on the reverse strand, counting down.
GGACACGCCCAGAGATTTTATCTGACGGCGAAACATATCTATCGCCTGGTCCGTGCTTTTGCGCGGATGAACATTGGTCTTGATGGCATAATTTTCCGCGGGCAGACCAAAGGCATCCCAACCAATCACTTGCAAAACTTTTTTGCCAAGCATCCGTTGATAGCGTGCGTAAATATCACAAGCCGTATAAACTTCGGCATGACCGACATGGAGTCCGGAGCCGGACGGATAAGGCAATTGCGGTAAAATATAATATTTGTCGGCACGAGTTGCGTCCGACGGAGTTTGAAAAGTTTTTTCTTTTTCCCATTTTTTCTGCCATTTAGCTTCTATTTTCTTCGGGTCGTATTGTTTGGACATACCCAGCATATCAGCTTCCAGAGCCAAACGCCGTGTGACGTTTATGCTCTATTAATCTTAAGCCTAAAAATTTTCTGCCAGCACTTGTTTTTAAATAATACTCCCTGCGTTTGGCATCCTGTTCTTGCAGACATGCTTCATAGTAAATAAGTCTGAACGGTCGTCTGTATTTTGTTGAGAATGTCAAACCTTTATTATGTTCTTCTATTCTCCTTTTCAAGTTATTTGTATAACCGATGTATCTTTTACCGTCTTTGGTACTTTCTAGAACGTAGATATAGAAGAACATACTGGAAGCTGTATTGCTGGGCATAATAAAAAATCACCTTATGTGGTGAAAGTATTATAGAAAAAATGCGGGCAAAAGTAAAGTATTTGCCTGGCGAAAATAAAATGGCCCTACTTGGAGAGAACATGCTATTGACAAAACTGCCAAAATATGCTATATTGGGTTGTTATTTTAACCCAAAATGAGCTAAAATAACATTGTAAATACTTGTCGTTCATTGACATTTTTTGTGGAAAATTAAATTTAACGAAAAACGTCCTAAACCACAACAAACGGTGATGATTCGCCGCAAAAAAGGGAGAAAGAAAATGAAACGCATTTTTTGGACTATTCTGATGGTCGTCGCTCTCGTCGGCATGAACGCATGCGACGAAGGAAACACCACAGTCGGTGAAAATGACGGCGGTGCGGACGCGGACACTGATGCTGATTCCGACACCGACACGGACTCGGACGCTGACACGGACACTGACACAGACGCCGATAGCGACAGCGACTCGGATACGGATTCCGATACGGACACCGACAGTGATTCTGACACGGATACCGAGCCATCCGTGACCGATATTTACACCGGATACGCGACCACCTATGCTGTCACTTCAACGGATACGCTCCGCGGTTGGGGAGAAAACGATTGGGGGCAATTGGGGTACGGCAACACCGACACGGTCGGCAAGACAAACACTCCGGCCGACGCCGGCGACGTGATTTTGGACGGAACGCCCGTTCAAGTAGCGTCCGGCATCTACCACACTTGCGCCATCCTGGAAAGCGACGGGGTCACGGGTCTCAAATGCTGGGGTAAAAACGAAGTCGGACAGCTAGGGTACGGCGACACAGATAGTGTCAGCTACACCACTCCCTCGGCTGTTCCCTTTGTGGACATGGGCGGAGTTACACCGACACAAGTCACAACGACTTATGTCAACACGTGCGTTCTCTCGGGTGACGGTAGTGTCAAGTGTTGGGGCGCGAATGGCCGAGGCCAACTCGGCCAAGGCATCCCCGATGACATCTCCGACACGCACGACGATAACTACGGCGACAACTCCGACGAAACGCCGGGCGCGCTCAATCCGATTGACCTCGGTGGCACGGCCGTCCAAATTGACGGAGGCATGTACTTTATCTGCGCGCTTCTGGACAGTGGTGATGTCGTGTGCTGGGGAGATAATGGTTATGGTCAGCTGGGTAAAGGCAACACCGACAGCATCGGTGATGATGAGACTCCGGCTGATGTCGGTCCCATCAACCTTGGCGGGACAGCTACGCAAATCTCGGTCGGCGGAGTGGAAGCCTGCGCTCTAATGAGTGACGGGAGCGTAAAATGCTGGGGCGCGAACGGTTACGGCCAGCTGGGTCAAGGCAACACCGACAATGTCGGTGATGATGAGACTCCGGCTGATGTCGGTCCCATCAACCTTGGCAGTACGGCCACCCAAATCTCGGTCGGTGGACTTCACGCTTGCGCCATTCTGGATGGTGGCAACCTCAAATGCTGGGGCTGGGGCGAACTCGGTAGCCTGGGTTACGGCAACCAAGACAACATCGGCGATGTCGAATCACTGGGCAGTCTCGGATTCGTTGACCTGGGCGGTGTAGCCGTGGATGAAGTAGCCTGTGGCGGACGCCACACCTGCGCCTTGCGCACAGATGGCAAGGCTTTCTGCTTTGGCCAGGCGGGCTTCGGCGCACTCGGCTACGGCAACACCGATGACATCGGCGACGATGAGTTGCCGACCTTCCCCGGTCCGGTTCCCATATTCCCAACCCTCTAAAAATTCCACAAAAAACACAAGGGCCGTGCACCAGCGCGGCTCTCTTTTTTTATATAAATTTTTGTTCTCCTATTCCGCACCATCATCGGTTGTACTCGCGGTGTCTAAAGAAGAATCAACTGAACCAACGTCTGCCTCGGCTAAAGCCTCAGCCGACAAATCTGCTGCGGAAGATGCGCTGTCATCGGTCGTTATTGTATCGCTCGTTGTGTCAACCGGAATTGTCGTCGTGTAAGTACCGTCGTCAGTTGTTGATGTGGTTTCTGTTGTCGTGGTTGCATTGGTTTCATTCGTGTCGGCATTCGTATCATTGGCATCGGTTTGTATTTTTCTTTTCGCGATCACCATCCAATCAAATGTAGCGTTGGAAGTTCCACCGCCTAATTCTTTAACCTTAAATCCTTGCGCGGATTTTTCTATCACGGCAATGCCGTTTGCATCAAGCGATGTTAAAGTGACGTTAACTTTTATCGGCGATGTCTCGTCAATTATTTCTTGAGTGCCGGTGGCAAAGGTAATCACCACTTCGCCCATTTGCAATGTGCCGGTGCCGGATAAAGTTATTTCTGCATTCTCCGAAGTCATGCCGTAAATATTCTTGTCACCTTCGCTGGTTGTCACTTTGGCGATGAGCGAACCATTGGCATCAATTGACCACGCGTCATTATAACCAACGATGGAGGAAACATTTATTAACGCGTTATTACTCAAATCTAAATTACCGGAACCACTATAAGAAATTGTTCCGCTATCGCCGCTGACACTTAATTCACCGGTGTCCAAATCTATACCTTCGGCGTCGGCGATTGTTTCAATCTGATCCTGCAAATTCATCACCGCCTCGGTCTTGTTGTAAACCCAGCCGGTGCGGATGAGGGTCATTATTTTACCGTCAAGGGAATCAGAGGAGTTGTCCAAGGCGATACCGATGATGCCGACGACTTTTTGTGAGTTATCGTTGACAGGATCGTATCTCATGGCTTTGCCCGGGACGCCTGACGCGACCAAGAGGTCACCACGTTGTATATTGCCGTTTTCATTGGAAAATTTGACAGGGACTCTACCCACCATGGCGAGGGGTGCGGTTTGGGAGGTTTTGCCATTACCGACAATTATTGTTGGGTTGGTGGAGACTACGCCGGCAATGGTTTGTTCATAAGTGTTGTTGGATTTTTGGT